>JAJDET010000022.1 GCA_029259655.1 Planctomycetota bacterium | reverse complement strand
GCCCGGCTCGAGCTCGAGGTCCAGGGGCCCGAGGATCGTCCGCCCGCCGGCTGCGACCTCGAGACCGCGCAGCTCGACGGCGCTCACGGCAGGACCTCCAGGCGCTTCCTCGCGAAGATCGTCCACAGGAGCCCCGGCAAGAGGATCGCGAAGACGAGCAGGAGCGTCAGGGCCGCCACGTACTCGTCGCGCCCGAAGTGCACGCCGTTGTACACGCGCAGGATCGCGGTCTTGTTCGCGGCCGGCACGAGGATGGCCGCGTCGAGCTCGCGCATGGAGAAGACGAAGACGAAGAGGAGGCTCGCGACGAGCGAGCCGGAGAGCAGCGGCGCGACGATCGCGGCCAGGCGCTTCGCCGGCCCGGCGCCCGCCAGCGCGCCGGCCTCCTCGAGCCGCGGCGACAGCGAGGCCGCGGCGCCCGAGAGGATCAGGATCGCGAACGTCGCGAAGCGTCCCGAGAAGAGCAGCACGCTCATTCCGCCGCTCTCGTAGAAGTCCGCCGTGGCGTCCCGGTTCCAGACGACGACCGAGCCGATCCCGAGCAGGATCGCCGGCGATGCCAGCGGGAGCAGGGCGGCGAGCTCGAGCGCGCGGCCGAGGATCGGGCGCTTCACTCGTTCGATGGCGTGGCCGAGCACGAGGCCGACGGCGCAGCACAGGAGGGCCGCCTCGGCCGACCACAGGAGCGAGTTTCCGAGGTCGGTGCGCGAGCGCTCCAGCGCCAGGGCGAAGGCCTCGCGCAGCGTCTGCCACTGCGCCGGCACGACCACGGCGAGGTCGCCGAGCCCCCGCTCCTGCCACAGGCGCGGTCCGCCGGACGCCTCCCACGCCAGCCGCCCGACCGGAACGAGCGCGGCGACAAGGACGAGCGCGAGGCAGAGCGCGAAGGCGGGCCAGCGCCAGGCGCCCAGCGGCAGCGGCCCCGGCGTCGCGAAGCGTCCGTCGAGAGTCGCGAGCGCGCCACGGCGCCGCAGGGCGAGCACCGGCACGAGCGCGCAGAGCGAGAGCATGATCAGCGGCAACGCGCTCGCCACCGCCGCGCCGGGATTCGCGAAGTCTCGCCAGTTGAAGAAGACCTCGTCGGCGTAGACGTTGAACTTCGGGCCGACCGACGAGACGTAGTCCGGTACGGCGAAGTCGTTCACGCTGAACGCGAAGGCGAGGCAGGTCCCGGCGAGCGCCGCCGGCAGCACGAGCGGCAGCTCCATCCGCAGCACCGCGCGGATCCCACCCGCGAGCCGGGCCGCCTCCTCGCGCCGCGCGTCGATGCGCTCGAAGGCGCGCGCCGAGAAGATCGCGACCAGCGGGAAGGTCGAGCCGGCGAGGAAGAGCGTCGCCGCGCTCGCCCCGCGCAGCTCGGTGAGCGGTGACCAGCTCATCGCGAGCACGAGCGTCGGCAGGAGCAGCGGCACGACGCCGAGGGGCCGCAGCCACGCGGCACCGGGGACGTCGGTGCGCGCCACCAGCCAGCCGAAGGGGAGCCCTGCCGCGAGCGCGAGCGCGGCGCTCGACAGCCCGAGCGCGAGCGTCCGCCCGAGCAGCGACCCCAGGCGCGGATCGAGGAGGCCGGCGAGGTCCTCTCCGGTCACGTCCGCCAGCATCGCGGCGAGCGGCACCAGCGACGCGACCGCGAAGACGGTGAGGGCGAGGAGGACGAGCGGGCGGCTCAATCCAGGAAGAGCTCCTTGAACTCCTCGTGGCGCCGGGGCATCTCGCGGCCGACCTCCGTGAAGTCGACCTCCATGACGCTCAACTCGTCGAAGCCGATCACGTGATCCGGACGCGGAACCGAAGCTCGAACGGGGATCTGCGCGGAGCGGGAATGGGCAAGATGCTCCTCGACCTCCGGGCTCAGGATGAAGTCCACGAGTCTCATCGCGGCTTCGAAGTGGGGTGCTCCCTCGACGATCGCCACCGTATTGGGAATCACCAACGTCCCCGGCGTGGGCCGGACCATTCCCGGGAGAAGCGGGTCGACCTCGGGGAGATGGCCGACCTGGTCGGGATAGACGACTGCGACCGGTGCTCCCGCTTCGAGGGCCACGTTGTAGTCGTCCGTGTCGGTCCAGCCCCAAGCGAGCTGACCGTCTCGAACCTGCCGCATGAGGGTCGCGTTGCCGCTCGTCAGTGCGAGGTGTCCGTCCTCGTTCGCCCGGCGCATCAGGTCGAGGTACGCGCGTGCCTGGCGTTCTCCGAGCCCCACGAACAGCGCTGTCATGTGGGTCAGCGTCGTTCCCGTGAGGGGGCGGGCCATGCCCACCTCTCCCGCCCACTTTGGCTCGAACAGGTCCCACATCGACTCCGGCATGGCCCCGGGAGGAACGAGGTCCGTGTTCACGATGAACACCCGCGCCCGCGCCGCGAAGCCCGTCCAGCGCCGCTCGGGATCGCGGAAGCGTTCGGGGATGTCCACCGCGCTGGGGGAGTCGTAGCTCTGGAGCAGCCCCTCCTCTGCCAGCGCCACGGTGTGCGCAATCTCGTTGTTCCAGAAGACGTCGCAACGCGGTCGGTTCTTCTCCGCGCGGATGCGGTTCACGAGCCCGACCGTCTTGTTCGCCTCGACGTCGAACTCCGCGCGCACGCGGAGGCCGGTCTCCTCCTCGAACTGCCGGACGAGCGGCTCGGCGTGGACCTGGTCCAGAGCGCAGTAGAGGACGACGTCGACCTCACCGGCGCCGCACGCTCCGAGGGCGAGCGTGAGCGCAAGGCCGGCGAAACGGCGGATGGAGCGGGGGAGAACCGTCATGGGAGTCGCCAGGGGGCAAGCACCGTGCCTCGAAACGGACCGTGGAGCGCAGGAGTGGACGCCGGTTCACAGCGTAACCGTCGCGGTCGGCGGTCCCCAATGCGCCGGAGTTCGCAGGGACGGGTCGTTACGGACGGGTAGCGCGCAGCGCCGCCGTGCCGCTTCCGAGCCGAGGAACGTCGGCGCCGGGCGCCTTGACCGTCGACGGCGCTCGGCCGTACGCTCTCTGGAGGGTCCCCGCCACCGCAAGTCATGTGGGAGCGGGGGCTTCTGCGTCTCGGGGCTCCCGCCGCGGGGCCCGCCACGACAGCGAGGAACGACATGACGATTCGCATGGCAGAGCGCATGTCCCGGCTCGGGACGGAGTCCGCCTTCGAGGTCCTCGCTCGCGCCAAGGCGCTGCAGGCCAAGGGCGAGGACATCATCAACCTCGGCATCGGCGCGCCCGACTTCCGCACGCCCGACAACGTCGTCGAGGCGGGGAAGAAGGCGCTCGACGACGGGATGCACTTCTACACGCCGGCCAAGGGCCTGCCCGAGGTGCGCGAGGCCGTCGCGCGCTACATCGCGAAGTACCGCCGCGTCACCGTCGACCCCGACTGCGTGATGATCGTTCCGGGCGGCAAGCCGACCATGTTCTTCGCGATCTCGATGCTCGGAGAGAAGGGGACCGAGATCCTCTACCCGAACCCGGGCTTCCCGATCTACGAGTCGATGATCGCGTACACGGGCGCGACGCCCGTGCCGATCGAGCTCCACGAGGACGCGGGCTTCGCCTTCGACCCCGACCAGGTCCTGGCGAAGATCAACGAGAAGACGCGGCTCGTGATCGTCAACACGCCCGGCAACCCGACCGGCGGCGTGATCGAGCGCGACGCGATCGATGCCTTCGTGAAGGGGATGGAGAAGCACACGCACGTCGCCATCCTCGCGGACGAGATCTACTCGCGGCTCCTCTACGACGGGCTCGAGCACGTCTCGCTGCTCGAGTACGAATCGATCCGGGACCGCACCATCCTGCTCGACGGCTGGAGCAAGACCTGGTCGATGACCGGGTGGCGGCTGGGCTACGGCGTGTGGCCGAAGGAGCTCGTCGCCCACGCCGAGCGACTGCAGATCAACAGCAACTCCTGCGCATCGGCCGCTGTCCAGGTGGCCGGTATCGAAGCCCTCGACGGGCCGCAGGACGCCGCCGAGCTCATGCACGATCGCTTCGACGAGCGGCGCAAGCTCATCGTGGCGGGTCTGAACGACATCCCCGGTTTCTCCTGCGTGATGCCGAGGGGGGCCTTCTACGCGTTCCCGAACATCACCGGCACCGGCATGAAGGCGAAGGCGCTCGAGACGCTGCTCCTGGATCAGCACGGCGTGGCGACCGTCGCCGGCACCAGCTTCGGGCACCTCGGCGAGGGCTACATCCGCTTCAGCTACGCGGCCGGCTCCGAGGAGATCACCGAGGCCCTCGCGCGCGTGAAGACCGCCATGTCGGCGCACCTGGCGGGCGCCAGATAGAGTGAGCTCTCCCGGCCCGCCGAAGTCGGACTTCCGCAGCGACACCGTCACGAAGCCGACCGCGGCGATGCTCGACGCGATGGTCGCGGCCGAGGTCGGCGACGACGTCCTGGACGGCGATCCGACCGTACGGCGACTCGAGGAACGCGCTGCGGAGTGGCTCGGCAAGGACGGCGCGTTCTTCGTCCCGTCGGGGACGATGGCGAACCAGGTCGCGGCCGGAGTCTGGGCGCGGCGCGGCGAGGAGGCGATCGTCGAGCGCTCGGCGCACGTCCTGGTCTACGAGGCCGGCGCGCTCGGGGCACTGCACGGCCTCCAGACCGTGACGCTCGCGGGCGAACGCGGTGCGCTGGACCCCGAAGAGGTCCGGGCGAGCATCCGGCCCGACTACGAGCACTGCCCGCGGACCGCCTTCGTGGCGGTCGAGCAGACGCACATGAGCTCCGGCGGCCGCGTGGTGCCGCTCGAGAACCTGCGCGCCCTTCGCGCGGTCACGGCCGAACGCGGCGTTGCGCTCCACATGGACGGCGCGCGACTCCCGCACGCGGTCGTCGCGAGCGGGATCTCCGCGGCCGAGTGGGCCGCCTCCGCCGACTCCGTCTCGGTCTGCCTCTCCAAGGGGCTCGGCGCCCCGGTCGGCTCGATCGTCGCCGGCGACTCCGACTTCCTCGTCGAAGCCCTGCTCGTCCGCAAGCGCCTCGGCGGCTGGATGCGCCAGGCGGGCGTGATCGCGGCGGCCGGGCTGGTCGCCCTCGAGTCCGGCGTCGAGCGCCTGGCCGAGGACCACGCGCTCGCACGTGCGCTGGCCGAGGTGGTCGGCGGCCGCGCGGGCCTCCGCTGCGCCGAGATCGAGACCAACCTGGTCGAGGTCGCGATCGAGCGGCCCGATCTGGACGGGCCCGGCCTCGCCGCGGCCCTCGCCGAGCACGGGATCGGCGTCCTGGCGCTGAAGCCCGGGGCCGTGCGCTTCATCACGCACCGCGACGTCGGCCCTACGGACGTCGAACGCGTCTCGCGCGCCCTGGACGCTATCCTTGGCCGCTGACTTCTCCCCCTCCCGAACAGCACCCCCTGCATCCGCCTGCACCCATGGGAATCTTCAAGGCCTACGACATCCGCGGCCTCGTTCCGAGCGAGCTCGACGCCGCGTTGGCGAAGAAGATCGGGAACGCCTTCGCCCGGCTCCTCGACGCGAAGCGCCTCGTCGTCGGTCAGGACATGCGCGTCCACTCGCCCGAGATCGCGGACGCGGTCGCCGAGGGCATGCGCGACGCAGGCGCGACCGTGATCCGGCTCGGGCTGGCCTCGACGCCGATGACCTACTACGCGATCGGCTCGATCGAGTGCGACGGGGGGCTGTGCGTCACGGCCAGCCACAACCCGGGTGAGTACAACGGCATGAAGCTGTGCCGCGCGGGCGCCGTGCCGATCTCCGGCGCGACGGGAATCGCCGACATCGAGCGCATGTGCGGCGAGCCCTATCCGGACCCGGTGGCGGAGCGCGGCAGCGAGGAGCGCATCGACGTGCTCGAGGGCTACTGCGACCACGTGGTCGGATTCGCCTCGATCGCGACGCCGATCAAGGTCGCGATCGACGCGGCCAACGGCATGGCCGGGCACACGCTGCCCGCGATCCTCGAGCGCATGCCGAACGTCGAAGCGCACACGATGTTGATGGAGCCGGACGGGACCTTCCCGAACCACGAGGCGAACCCGCTCAAGGAAGAGAACCTCGACCCGGTGCGCGAGCTCGTGCGCGAGCACAAGGCGGACTTCGGCGTCTCGTTCGACGGGGAC
>JAJDET010000210.1 GCA_029259655.1 Planctomycetota bacterium | reverse complement strand
GCTCGCCGTGCTGCCGATCTCGAACGCCTGTGTGATGACGTCGGGCGACTACGAGCGCTTCTTCGAGGTGGGCGACCGCCGTTATCACCACATCCTCGACCCGCGCACCGGCTTCCCCTCGACCGGTTGCATGAGCGCCACGGTCGTGGGCCCCGACGCGGCCTTCTGCGACGCCATCGCGACCGCGATGTGCGTCGTGAGCCCCGAGCGCGGCCTCGAGATCGTCGCGTCCCTCGACCGGATCGAGGCGATCCTGGTCGACATGGACGGCGGCGTGCACGTCTCGCCCGGGCTCGAAGGCGGCTGAGCCGGGTCGTCGGTCAGGGGAAGAAGGCCGCGTCGCCGGAATCTCGCCTTCGCCGCCGGTCCTCGCGCTCCTTCACGCGGTCCCTCTGCCTCTGCAGGGCGTCTCTCGTGGTGCGCTCTTCGTGGATGGCGTCCTGCTCCTCCTCCTTCATGAGGAGCTCCTCCGGGAGCGGCGCTCCGCAGAACTCGCAGTCCGGGAGGCGCCGGTTGAAGATCGGGCGCGAGCAGGAGGGACACTCGAGCTTGCGGTCCTCGGTCATCTCACCCTCCGCCAGTAGGAGGTCTTGGGGACGTTCTGCCTTGCGTCCCCGACCGCGGCGAGCTCCATGTGCCCGCAGGCGGGGCAGAGGTAGATGTCGATCTTCGCGGGCCGGAAGAGGCGTCCCAGCCCCGGCAGCAAGTGGGGGCCGTGTCCTCCGTTGGCCGACGTCCGCCGCTGATAGACCTCCCTGGAGTTGCACCTCGTGCAGTGCTCCCTTCCCGCGTCCGCCTGGCTCGTCATCGTCGTCCTCGCCTCGAGGGCCTTCGCTAGTCTCCTCTCCCCAGGATACTCGCTGCCAGAGAACGAAAGAGGCCCTGTTGTCCCCCCTCATCGACGACCGGGCCGGCACTCCTCGGCGACATCGTCGTCGATCATCGATGATGCCGGAATAGAGGCGATCGCCCCCGTTCTTCTTGCAGCCCGATATCCAGTACTCGTCACCGGTCTCGTACTCGAAGTAATTGGCCTTGAAGCCCTGTCCCGTGAGAGACGCGAATCTGCGTCCGCCGTAGTACATGGACTTGCCGGACTTCGAGAAGGTGACACGACCGATCCGGGCGGGCCCCGAGATGCCATCGGCCTCCTGCTCGACATACATGATTCGCGACTCACTCATCGTGTCAGAGGACTCCGGAACGTTCAGGGGAAGACGAACCGCAACAGGTTCACGAAGACGGACGATACGTAGAGGGTTGCGGCGACCAACCAGACCCACACGGAGAGTGGAACTCGCAGTCGGCGTCTCACGCGCCAGACGCACCAGGCCAGGCCGGCTCCCCACAGCGCGAAGGAGACGAGGAGGCATGCCGTCGACCAGCCCGTGAAGGGATTGTTGTACGGGTCCGGCAGGGACAGCTGGTGGCGACGCAGGACGTAGAACGCAGCGAGCACGACCAGGTGTCCTGCCGCCACGACGTAGAGGCCGGCCCGGCTCGACCCGGCGGGGGCGGGGTGGACGGCGCCGCTAGAAGAGGAGGTCACCGATCTCTCGCTCCCGCTCGTCGTACTCGCGCTCGATCTCCTCGATCTGGGCCTCGAGCTTCGCGCGTTCCTCCCGAGTGCGCGCCTCCTCGAGAGCCTCGGAGAGCGGCGCCAGCCGTTCGGCTCGCTCCACGCACAGGACGTCCCGGTATTGACGGGCCCCTCCCGCCCAGAAGCCGGCGCTCCGGTCAGCCATGGCCTTCACGCTAGCACGGAAACCGGCAGGGCGTTCTCTAGGACGGAAGTAGAAGGTTCACGGCCCGTCTTCGTCTCGAGGGCGCCTCCGCATGCCGTCGACGAGGGCGACGATCAACACGAACCCCAGAGCGACGACCACGAGCGGTAGCGCGCTCGAGAGCCATCTGATGATCCGACTGCGGATGTCGTTCAAGTGGCGTCCGTCCTCTCTCCTTTCCGTTTCCAGTCGTCCGTCAGCATTCCGCTGAACCCCCAGTCCTCCTCCTCGATCTCCTGGATCACGATGTGGATGTGCTCGGGTTTCTTGCCGAGAACCCGAACGAGAGAGTCGGTCACGTCTCGAACCAGCTCGGCCTTCTGCTCGCGGGTGGCGCCGCGCGTGATCTGCACGTTGACGTAGGGCATGGGAGTGAAAGGATAGGCCCTCTGCCACCCTCCAACAGCAAGGAGGGCCCGGGGGGAAGCGGTGCGGTATCCTCTCGCTCCCCATGCCCGCCAGGACTGCCCGGAATCGACCGATGACCCCCTCCTTCGACGACATCCCCACCGGCCCCCAGAAGGCGCCGCACGGCACCGAGCGCACCTGCAAGACCTGGGCGGCGGAAGCCGCGCTGCGGTGTCTGATGAACAACCTCGACCCCGAGGTGGCGGAGGAGCCGGAGAAGCTCATCGTCTACGGGGGGAGCGGGAAGGCGGCACGGGACTGGGATTCGTTCCGCGCGATCGTCGCGACGCTGCGCCGGCTCGAGGCGGACGAGACGCTGCTCGTGCAGTCGGGGAAACCCGTCGGGGTGTTCAAGACGCACGCGCGCGCGCCGCGCGTGATCATCGCGAACTCGAACCTCGTCGGGAACTGGGCCAACTGGGAGCACTTCCGGAAGCTCGAGGCCGAGGGGAAGATGATGTACGGCCAGATGACGGCCGGCTCGTGGATCTACATCGGGTCCCAGGGGATCCTGCAGGGGACCTACGAGACGTTCGCGGCGTCGGCCAAGCGCCACTTCGGCGGCACGCTCGCGAAGAAGCTGGTCGTCACCGGCGGACTGGGCGGCATGGGTGGCGCGCAACCGCTCGCCGCCACGATGAACGACGGGACGTTCCTCGGCGCGGACGTCGATCGGGCGCGCATCCAGAAGCGGCTCGACACGGGCTACTGCGACGTGCTGATCGAGGACATCGACGAGG
>JAJDET010000209.1 GCA_029259655.1 Planctomycetota bacterium | reverse complement strand
CCGAGCGGGGCGGGCGAGCGCGGCCGCTCGACCGCGTCCAGAAGGCGGCCTTGCGCGGGAGCGAGGCGCGAAACTGCGTCGACCGCTGCCTCGACCTGCGCGACGCGTCCCTCGATTCCCTCGTCCACCTCGAACACGCCGTGGCGGAGTTCAAGGGCTGGCGCGAGTCCGTACGTGGCGAGCGTGAGCAGCGCGATGAACACTCGCTCTTCCGGGAATACACCCGGTCGGGGAAGGCGGGAGAGCTGCTCGAATCCCACGCGCTCCTGGTCGCCGCGTGGAACGAGCTCACGTCGGAGCTCTCCGCGCTCTCCGAGCACCTCGACAAGGTCCCGGTGCGAAGTCGCGGACGGCTGCGTCGCGCCCTCGACCTCGCGCGCTCGGACCTCGAGGAGTACCTCCTGGGGATCGCGGCCTGGATCCCGCGCGACTCGGACGGACCCGCGTTCCGGCCCGAGACCTTCTACGACGTCGAGACGGACCCCGGAGGTCGGGACTCGCTGGCGGCGCGCGTCCTCCTGCCCCACGAGTACCTCGGCCGCTACTACTTCCCCGAGCTCCTGGGCGGGGTCTGCATCTCGGCCACGACGCATCTGGCAGGGAGCTTCGACGCATCGGCCGGGTACCTCGGGCTCGACCGCGCGGCGAACCCCACTCCCGACGAAGTGCGCGAGCCCACTCCCCTGCGCACTTTCCAGGCGCCCGCGCCCTTCGACTACCGGAGGGTGCTCGTCGCGGTGCCGCGTGACGCGCCGCCGTTCCAGAACCGCTACAAGGACGTCTTCCTCGACTACACGCGCCGGTTCGTGCGCGAGCTGGGCGAAAAGACCCGCGGCCGCATGCTCGTGCTCTTCACGAACGCGAAGGACTGCGCGGCCTGCGGGCGAGAGCTCGAGCCCCACTTCGCCGAGCGCGGGATCCCGTTCTGGTACCAGCGAATGGAAGGCGTGGACAAGGAGGAGCTCGCGGAGCTCTTCCGCAGCCGGACGGACTCGATCCTCTTCGGGCTCGACACGTTCTGGTTCGGCGCCGACTTCCCGGGCGAGACGCTCGAGTACCTGGTCATCGTCAAGCTCCCCTACGGCGTCCCGGATCGCTACCACCACGCGCAGTGCGCCTCGCTCGGATCCGGCGAGCAGCGGCGCGCCATCTACATGCCCCGCGCGCTCGCCAAGTTTCGCCAGGGCTTCGGTCGCCTCATGCGGAAGGAGACCGATCGCGGGTGCATCTTCATCCTCGACGGACGTGTCCTCGACCCGCGCCACCGTGCCTTCCTGCGCGAGCTCCCACTCGCGAACCCTCGCGAACCGGACGCGAACGCGGCGCGTTTCGTGCGCGGCGACACCGATCATTGTCTGCACGAAGCACTGGCGCACATGGGGATGCTGACCGACGTGCGGCGACACGACGCGCCGCGCGAGGAGCCGAAAGCGCTCCGGGAAGACCCGTCGCCGGTCGACATCGCGGAGGAGGACATCCCCTTCTAGGAGATCGAGTAGGCTGGGCGCCATGTCGTCGTTCCCGCGCTCCCTGCGCTCTCTGGACGCGGACACCCACGGGAAGTCGTTCGCGATGATCGGTGTCGCGGCCATCCTGATCGCGGGGTGGGCGGCATGGTTCGGCCTGTCGCGCGTTCCCGTGCGCGCGTCGAGCGTCGACGGCAGAGTCGTCCTCGATCGCGCCGTCTTCCCCGTGCACGTTGCCGTCAGCGGCGAGGTCCGCTCCCTCTCCGGACTCGCGCTCGGCCGCAAGGTCGAGAAGGGTGAGTTGCTCGTCGAGCTCGACGACATCGAGGAGCGCCTGAGGATCGACGAGGAGAACGCGCGGCTGGCGGGACTCCAGCGCGAGCGAGAGGCGGTCGAGCGGCGCCTGGAGGCGCTGCGTGCCGCGGCGGGCGAAGCGCTCGAGGCCGCACGCGCCGAGCGGGACGAGGCGAGCATGCGGCTCGCCGAGCTCGAGCTCGGCGCCGAGCTCGCCAGCGAGGAGCACTCGCGGCTGGAACGACTGCACGAGATGGGCGGCGTCTCGGAGCTCGAGCTCTCACGCGCCCGCATCGAGGCCCTCAAGACGCGGACGACGGTCGAAGGCTACATGATCTCGCTCGAGCGCCTGGGATTCGACCAGCGCAAGCTCGGGAACGACCGTGACGCGGAGCTGGAGGGACTCGCGCGGGATCGCGATGCGATCGGCGGCCGCATCGAGACCTCGCGAATGGCTCTCGTGCGCCTCGAGCACGCCCTCTCGAAACGCTCGGTGCGTGCACCGGCGACCGGCGAGCTCGCAGAGGTCGCGACCATCGGCCCGGGCGCCTGGGTCGAGGGCGGCACACGCTTGGCCGCGATCGTCTCCCCGTCCGCTCTGAAAGTCGTCGCCTCCTTCGCGCCCGAGATCGCGCTCGGACACGTCCAGCGCGGGCAGACGGCGCGCCTGCGATTCGACGGCTTTCCCTGGAGTCGATACGGCGTCGTCCACGCCCGAGTCGAGGAGGTCGGCCGAGAGGCACGAGAGGGCAAGATTCAGGTCGAGCTCGAGTTCGACGAGTCGATCCCGACCGAGATCCCGCTGCAGCACGGGCTCCTCTGCGCCGTCGAGGTGGACATCGATCGCGTCTCCCCCGCCGAGCTGGTCCTGCGCGCCGTGGGACGGAAGAGCCCCCGTCCGGCGGAGACCGCACCCGTCGAGAGATGAGCAAGCGACGCAGGCTCGCTCCCGAGGTCGTTCAGAGCTCGGTGATGGACTGCGGCCCGGCCGCGCTCTCGTGCTTGCTCGAGGGCTACGGGATTCGCGCGAGCTACGACCGCCTGCGCGAAGCCTGCCAGACGGACGTCGACGGAACCTCGATCGACACGCTCGAAGAGGTTGCACGCGAGCTCGGACTCGACGCCGAGCAGATCATGATCCCGGCCGACCACCTGGCGCGGCCGGGATCCGCGAGCCTGCCCGCGCTCGTCGTGGTGCTCCTGCCGAGCGGTGCGACGCACTTCGTCATCCTCTGGGGTCGAGCGGGCAAGCGAGTGCAGGTGATGGATCCTGCGACGGGGCGGCGCTGGCCGTCCGTCGAGGCCTTCCGTTCGGAGGTCTACCCGCACACGTTCGAGGTCCCCGCCGAGGAGTGGTGTGCGTGGGCCGCCGGCAGTGAGTTCGCCGGCGTTCTGAAAGCGCGGCTCGCGGAGCTCGGTCTCGGCCGTCAGGGAGAGAAGGAGCTGGAGCGCGCCCTCGCCCGCAGCGACTGGTTCGCGCTCGCCGTGCTCGACGCGGCGTGCCGGATGACCTCGGCCCTGGTCCACTCGAGGGCCGTGCGCCGCGGCCGCGAAGCCGGCGACCTGTTGCGTGGACTCGTCGATCGCGCACACGCCAACCCCGATCGCGCCCTGCACGTGATTCCGGGGGGCTACTGGTACGCGCGCAGGGGCAGCGAGCCTGGCAAGGTGACTCTGCGCGGCGCGGTGATCGTGCGCGTACGGGGCCGCAGGTCGCGCACGGAGGATCTGCGGAGCGCGGACCGCTCGGCGGAGCTCGACCTCGTGCTCGAGGAGCCCAGGCCGCGCATCGCTCGCACCCTGGCCGGCCTCGTCCGCGCCCGCTCCGCGCTCGCGCCGCGGGTGCTCCTGGGCGGGTTCTTGCTCGCGGCCCTCGGCGTCATGGTGCAGGCGCTCCTGCTGCGGGGGTTGATCGACGTGGGGCGAGATCTCGCGCTTCCGATGCAGCGTGTGGGAATGCTCGCGCTGGTCGTCGTCTTTCTCGTCCTCCTGACACTGCTCGAGCTGCCGCTGGCGCGCACCGCACTTCGAATCGGGCGCGGCCTCGAGGCCGACCTCCGGGTGGCGTTCCAGACCGGTGTGGCCCGCCTTGCCGACCGTTACCTGCGCAGCCGACCGGCGTCGGACATGGCCGAGCGAGCGCACAGCATCGTGCTCGTCGCGGGCATCGGCACGAACATCGGCGAGCTCGTGCGCCTCGGGTTCCAGCTCCTGCTGACGGCAGCGGGAATCGCCTGGCTCGACCCGGCCATGGCTCCCGTCGCTGCCGTGGCGGTCGTGTTCGCGCTCGTGCTACCGCTCTTCTCGCGGCGCCTGCTCGTCGAGCAGGAGCTCTCGGTTCGCAACCTGAGGGGTGCCCTGAGCCGCGTGTACCTCGAGTCGTTGCTCGGCCTCGTCCCTCTGCGAACGCACGGTGCGGAACGCGTCGCGCGCCGCGAGCACGCGGGAATCCTCGGCGAGTGGAGTCGCGCCAGCCTCCGACTGCGGCGGAGCGAGGTCCTGCTCTCCGCCGCGCAGTCCATGATCGGGCTCGGTCTCGTGGTGGCGCTCGTGACGCGACACTTCGCGGCCGCCGAGGGCGGTGGCGCGACACTCCTCCTGTGCTTCTGGGCACTGGCGATACCGGGCCTCGGAAACGAGATCGTGACCCTCGTCCAGCGTTTCCCGACGCAGGAGAACGTTGCGCGACGGCTCCTCGAGCCGGTGTCGCGGGAAGAGGCCACCGCACGCGCGCGCGAGCGCTCCGATCCCGTCGCGGAGGGTGCCGCTGCACCGCTCGCGACGACTGCCCTCCGAGCAGCGGGCCCTCACATGACGAGCTCGGTCTCGGGTCCGGTGGCGGAACCGGGCGAAGGAGAGGCACCCGCCGGCGAGTCGGGACCCGTGACCATCGAGATGCGCGGTGTGAGAGTCGTGGCCGGCGGCCATCCGATCCTGGAAGGGGTCGATCTCGAGATTCCGGCCGGAGAGCACGTCGCCATCGTCGGACGCTCGGGCGCGGGGAAATCGACGCTGGTCGGCCTCTTCCTCGGTTTCGCGGAGCCGACCGAGGGAACGCTTGGTGTCGATGGAGAACCCTTGCACGGCCGCCGGCTGGACGAGCTGCGTCGGGCGACTGCCTGGGTGGACCCGTCGGTGCAGCTCTTCAACCGGACGTTGCTCGAGAACCTGCGTTTCGGCAGCGAAGGCTCTGGCGCCGGCCGGATCGGCGATTCGATCGAGCACGCACTCCTGCTCGATGTCCTCGCAAACCTGCCGAACGGGTTGCAGTCGAAGCTGGGCGAGGGAGGCGGCCTGCTCTCGGGCGGAGAGGGCCAGCGCGTGCGCCTGGCGCGCGCCGCGTGCCGGGACGGCGTGCGCCTCGCGATCCTCGACGAACCGTTCCGGGGGCTCGAGCGCGAGCGTCGCCACGAGCTCCTGATCCGAGCCCGCGAGCTCTGGAGCGACGCAACGCTCCTCTGTGTGACCCACGATCTCGCGGAGACGACCTCCTTCGACCGCATCATCGTGGTCGCAGACGGCCGCGTCGTCGAGGTCGGGACTCCGGACGAGCTGCGCGGGCGCGCGACGCGCTACAGCGCGCTCCTCGAGGCCGAGAAGAGGCTCGAGCGCGAGGTCTGGGGTGATCCTTCATGGCGTCACGTCCACCTCGTCGGCGGCTCCGTGAGAGAGGTGATCTCGTGACGGCGTGGAGCGAGCTCACGTGGCCGCTGTCGAGACTCGACGAGGGTCTCGTACGTCTGGCGCGGCGTGCGCGGCTCGCGCCGCTGGCTGCCGACATCGCTCCGCCGCCTCCGGGCCTGGCCCCCGGCGACTCGAAGCACTGGATCGAGGTCTCGGCCGAGCGACTGGGCGTGGAGTGCGAGGAGGTCCGGCCGAAGCTCTCCGAGCTGCGGTCCTTCCTCGTCTCGCGGGGACCCGCGGTGGTGATGGTTCCCGGCGACGATGCGCGAGAGGTGCGGTTCGCGCTGATCGTCGGGCGCCGCAGGAAGAAGCTCCTCGTCGTGGGACGGGACGGACAGCTCCATCGACTCGACGTCGAGACGCTCGCGCGGCGTCTCGAGGCACCGGTGGTCTCCGAGCACGAGGCCTCCCTCGACCAGTTGCTGGACGTCGTGGGACTGACCGGGCCGGCGCGGCGACGGGCTGCGGCCGCCCTCGTTCTGGAGCACTTCGGAGGGAGCGAGGTCGCGCGGGCCTTCCTCCTGTCGATGCCTCCCGGCAGGAGCTTCCTGCGCCAGCTCGCACACGCTGGGCTGCTCCGGAAGGTCGCCCTCGTCCTCGTGCTGCACCTCGCCGCCTACGGAGCGTTCATCGCCGCCTGGTACACGGTTGGGCGAGGGGCGCTCGAGGGGACGCTCGAGGTCGGGTGGCTCCTGGCCTGGGGACTCCTGCTCCTGACGATCGTGCCGCTGCGCATGCTCGAATCGTGGACGCAGGAGGTCTTCGCCGTGGAGACAGGGGTGCTCCTGAAGCGGCGACTCGTCGCCGGTGCGCTGCGTCACCACCCGGACGAGATCCGGCACATGGGCGCCGGCGAGCTCCTGGGCCGGGTCCTGGAATCGGAGGCCGTCGAGGTCCTGGCGCTCTCCACGGCGTTCCTCGGGATCAGCACCGTCATCGACGTCGCCGTCGCCGGCTGGGTCCTGTCGATGGGATCGTCGGGAGCCCTGCACGGCGTCCTCCTGGCCTCGTGGATCGTCCTCGGCATCGCGCTCGCCCTGCGACATCACCAGCGCGTGAGCGCGAGCACGGACGCGCGGCTGGCCGTGTCCTGCGATCTGGTGGAGCGACTGGTCGGTCATCGCACTCGCCAGGTTCAGCAGGCGCCCGAGTCCTGGCACGACGTCGAGGACGCGCTCCTCGACCATCACCTCGGGACCGCTCGTCGATTCGATTCGTCTTCCGTGGCGGTCGGCGCCTTCGTGCCGGCGAGCTGGCTCGCGGTCTCGCTCGCGGCGGGCGCTCCGCCGACGCTGCTGGCCGTCTCGGTCGGCGGCTGTCTCCTCGCCCAGCAGGGGCTCTCGCGACTCGTGGGCGGGATGCTCAACGCCTCCTCGCTGCGAGTCGCCTGGAAGAAGGTCGCACCTCTCTTCCGCGCCGCGGCACGCGAGCAGCCGATCGGCGTCCCGGACGTGGCCGAGGCCGGTCGTGAGTCTGCCGAGGGAGGCGCTCCGCTCCTCGAGGCGCGCGGCGTCACGTTCCGTCACGAGGGTCGGGAAGAGCCGGTGCTCTTGGACTGCACGCTCACGATCGAGCGAGGAGACCGGGTCCTCCTGACGGGTCCCTCCGGCGGTGGCAAGTCGACTCTGGCCGCGATCTTCTCCGGCCTCAGAGCTCCGCGGTCGGGCCTCGTACGACTCCTTGGCCTCGACCGGGAGACCTGGGGCGCAGAGGCCTGGCGCCGGCGGATCGCCGCTGCGCCGCAGTCCCACGAGAACTACGTGTTCGCGGGATCGCTAGCCTACAACCTCCTGCTCGGTCGCGGCTGGCCCGCCTCGCCCGACGACCTGGCGGAGGCCGAGGAGGTGTGCAGGGAGCTCGGACTCTCCGACCTCCTGGACCGGATGCCCGCGGGCATCCTGCAGAACGTGGGTGAGACCGGGTGGCAGCTCTCCCACGGCGAGCGCGGGCGCCTGTTCGTCGCGCGCGCCCTCCTGCAGGACGCCGACGTCGTGCTCTTCGACGAGAGCTTCGCCGCGCTCGACCCCGAGAGCCTGCGGAGCGCGATGGACTGCGTGCGGGAGCGTGCACCCGCCCTCGTGGCCATCGCCCACCCCTGAGCGTCGGGCAACGAAGTACGGATTGACCGATCGGAGCTCCGTGTGGAGGATGGTGGCCCATCGATGGACCGACTCGACTCGGAGAGTGTCCGGTCCACTCTTCCACCGCAATCCGAAGGAGGAACGCAGATGAAGGACGTGAAGCACGAGGGGGAGGTCCCCTTCTTCGCCCGCTTTCTCGAAGGACAGTTCCCGACCATCAAGACCGACATCAAGGCCGGCAAGAAGGGCGGGGGCGGCAAGCCCCCCGGCGGCGGCGGTCCGCCCCTCGTCACGTTGAAGTACCCCTCGGACGACGACGACGACCCGGTCGCGATCTAGCCGACACGCGTAGGACCTTCGGGCGGTGCGGCGACTCGTCGCTCCGCCCGAGTTCTTTCTTGGGAGACACGTGATCGATAGAGACGCCGTCCTGATCCTGACGCACTCGGGCGATCACTACACGGTCGATCTCGTGCAGGAGGAGCTCGCCCGGCGTGGAGCACGGGCTCTCCGGTTCGACACCGACCGCTTCCCCGCGGAGACCGTGCTCCACGCGGCGCTCCCCGCCCCGCCGGGAAAGCACGTCGTGCGCCTGGGCGGCACGGAGCTGGACCTCGCGCGTGTCCGCTCCGTCTGGGCCCGACGCCGATGGCCCGCGAAGCTCGACGAGTCTCTCGACCCCCGGTTCCGCGAGTCCTGCGGGAGGGAGTCTGCCGCCGCCCTCGACGGCTTCCTCGATGCGCTCGGGGACGTGCCCTGGATCAATACCCCGCAGGCCACGATCGCGGCGGAGAACAAGCTCCGCCAGCTCCGGTTGGCCTCGGAAGTCGGACTCGACGTCCCGGCGACGCTCGTGACCAACGACCCTGAACGCGCACGGGCCTTCTTCGACGAGCGCGGAGGAGCCGTGGTCGTGAAGCTCCTGCGGGCGCTGACCTCGAGCATGGAGCCCGCTCCATCGTCCGTGCGCACGAGCGAGCTCTGCGCGGAGGACCTCGAACACCTCGAAGGCCTACGCCACGCCCCGATGGTCTTCCAGGAGCGAATCGAGAAGGAATGCGAGCTGCGCGTCGCCTGCGTGGGTAGCCGGCAGCTCGCGGCTCGCATCGACGCCTCGGGCTCGGCCGCTGGACGCGTGGACTGGCGCGGGGCGACACCGAAGGAGGCGCGCTGGGAAGTGGCGGAGCTCGCCGCGGAGGACGGGCGTCGCCTCGACCACTTGCGGCGCAGGATGGAGCTCTCCTATGGTGCCGTCGATCTCGTCCGGACGCCGGAGGGTCGGACGGTCTTCCTCGAGATCAACTCCGGCGGCGAGTGGGGAATGCTGCAGCGCGACGCGGGACTCGACGTCGCCGGCGCGCTCGTCGACGAGCTCCTCGGAGGCCCTGAGTGACGATCCTGCTCCTGACCAAGACGGACGACAACGAATGCGTGGAGAGCGTGACCCGAGCTCTCCTGGCCCGCGGTGCGGACGTCTACCGCCTCGACAGTGACCGTTTCCCCACGGACCTGACCATGTCCGTGGAGCGCGGACCCGCGGGTTCCCGGGCACGGCTTCGCGACGCATCCCGCGTCGTGGAGCTCGAAGACGTGACGGCCGTGTGGCACCGCAGGCTGGCGATCGCAGCGCGGCTCCCCGAGACGATGAAGCCGGATCTGAAGAGCGCCTCGCGCCAGGAGTCGATCGCCACGCTGCTGGGATGCCTCGCGGCTCTCCCGGCGTTCAAGCTCGATCCGCTCCACCACCTTCGTCGCGCGAAGAACAAGCTCCTCCAGCTCCAGCTCGCCCGAGATCTCGGGCTCGAGGTCCCGCGTACGCTGACCGGGAACGACCCGGCCTCGGTTCGCGAGTTCTCCGACGCCTGTAGCGGCGCCATCGTCGCGAAGACCATGACGTCGTTCGCCGTGACCGAGGACGACGAGGAGAAGGTCGTGTTCACGACGCCCGTCGCTCCCTCCGACCTGGAAGAGCTCCACGGACTCGCCTACTCGCCGATGACCTTCCAGGAGAACCTGCCGAAGCGGCTCGAGTTGCGCGCGACCGTCGTCGGCAAGCGAGTCTTCACGGCCTCGATCGACTCGCAGCGGCTCGAGCGCGCGCGCGTGGACTGGCGCCGCAGCGGCCTCGAGCTCGTCGAGGACTGGCAGAGCTACGAGCTTCCGCGAGAGGTCGAGCGCGGTCTCCTGGAGCTGGTGGAGACACTGGGGCTCAACTACGGCGCCGCGGACTTCGTGGTCACGCCGGACGACCGCCACGTCTTCCTGGAGGTCAACCCGGTCGGGGAGTTCTTCTGGTTGGAGCGATACCCAGGGCTAACAATCTCCGAAGCGATCGCCGACGTGCTCGTGGGCAACGCATCGCGAACAGGCGACTCGTGAGAAACCCCGAGAATCTCGACTGAAACCGCCCTCGGGATTCCCGCGCCCCCGTGCCTTGACGATTCGCGAAGCGGAGTGGTATCCCGAGTCGGCGCGCGGGCGCGGTGCTCGCGCGCACAACCGACGAAAAGGAAGGACCCCGCATGAAAGTCAAGACGGCCATCCAGGGCGGCAAGAAGCCCGGCAGCGGCGGCGGCGACCCCCCGATCCCCTACGGCGATGACACACCGCCCCCGATTCCGTTCCCGGTTCCCTAGCTCGGTCCGGAACGAAGGACGGGCCCGTCACTCCGCGAGGGGTGACGGGCCCGTCTCGTTCTCGCGCCGATCTCCCGGGGGAGATCGGTGTTCGAAGGGGGGCGTCCGCGCCGGTCCTGGGGGAGCTAGCGGTTGAGCAAGGAGTCTTGCGCGCCGTCGACATCGACGACGCTGCCCCACCGGATTCGGTGCGGGGCCCCCAAGGGAGGACGCATCACCCGATCTGCTCTGCTGTCGATCATGATGTACCCCGGAGCGAGCTCCGGAGAAGGGTGGTGCGCATCCCTGTCTCAGGAAACGAAATCTCGCGCACCCGAGCGACATAAATCGCCTCCTTTGCCTCATTTTATTGGATGGGGAGGGGAAGCGCGGTTCCCGCTGCGGGAGGATCCCGCAGCCCCGTAATGTCCGATTCGTTCCAGATCGACGCCACCCGACTCCTGAACCTGGCCTCCCAGGGAGACGAGCGCGCCGCCGAAGAGCTCTTGCCGATCCTGTACGGCGAGCTCCGGCGAATGGCGGAGCGCCAGATGAGCTCGCAGCGTTCGGACCACACGCTGCAGCCGACGGCCCTGGTACACGAGGCCTGGATGCGGCTCGCCGACCGCAAGGACTCCTATCCGAGCCGCTCGCACTTCTTCGCACTCGCCGCGAAGGCCATGCGCTCGATCCTGGTGGACCACGCGCGCCGGCGCGGCGCCGCGAAGCGCGGCGGTGGAAAAGCCGAGCGACTCCCGCTGGGAGACGACGTGGCGCTCACCGAAGCCGACAACCAGGCCATCCTCGACGTCGACGAGGCGCTCTCCAAGCTCGGAGACTTCGATCCCGACCTCGCCCGGATCGTCGAGCTGCGCTTCTTCGGGGGCCTCTCGAACGCGGAGGCGGGGGAGGCCCTGGGTGTCTCCTCACGCACGGTCGAGCGCGGCTGGCGAACGGCGCGAGCCTGGCTCGTCTCGAACATCTCGGAGAGCGATGAACACTGAGCGCTGGCGGCGCATCCGCGAACTGTTCGAGGCCTCGCTCGACCTTCCCGAGGACGAGCAGGAGGAGTTCGTCGGCGTGGCGGCGAGCGCGGAGCCGGAGATCCGGGACGAGGTCCTGCGCATGCTCGAGGCCGACCGCGAGGAGAGCTCGATCGTCCACGTGGCGGAGCGCGCCGCGCAGGAGGGACGGCCTTCGCCCGAGGTCGCTCTCCTGGCCCAGAAGCCGCCGGAGTCCGACGTCCAGGGCACGCGCATCGGTTCCTACTCGCTGCGCCGCCCCATCGCCTCGGGCGGCATGGGCACGGTCTACGAGGCCGAGCAGGAACGGCCGCAGCGACGCGTCGCGCTCAAGATGCTCCGCATCGGACTCACCTCGCCCTCGGCGCTGCGCCGGTTCCAGTACGAGTCCGAGGTCCTGGCCAAGCTCCGGCACCCCGGGATCGCCCAGGTCTACGAGGCCGGGACGCACACCGAGGAGGTCGGGCCGCAGACGCTCGAGACGCCCTGGTACGCGATGGAGTTCGTCGAGGGCGCCCGTCCCGTCGTGGCGTTCGCGAACGACGGCGGGCTCTCGACCGAGGAGCGTGTCCAGCTCTTCCTCCAGGTCATCGACGCGGTGCACTACGGCCACCAGAAGGGGGTCATCCACCGCGACATCAAGCCGGGCAACATCCTGGTCGACGCGTCGGGGCGCGTGAAGATCATCGACTTCGGGATCGCCCGGGCGACGAACACCGACGATGTCCGGGCGACGCTGCAGACCGAGGCCGGGGAGATCCTGGGGACACTCCAGTACATGAGCCCCGAGCAGCTGGACTTCGAGTCCGACGTCGACACGCGGACCGACGTCTATGCGCTCGGCATGGTGCTCTACGAGCTCCTGTGCCACCGGCTGCCCTACGACATCGGACGCATGGCGATCCACGAGGCGGCGCGCGTCATCCGGGACGAGCAGCCGGAGCGGCCGAGCACCATCCTGCGCGCGCTGTCGGGCGACCTCGAGGCCATCTGCCTGATGGCGCTCGAGAAGGAGCCGCGGCGACGCTACGCCTCGGCCGAGGCGTTCGGCGCGGACCTGCGACGCTTTCTCGCCCGCGAGCCCATCGAGGCACGGTTCCCGAGCGTGGCGTATCAGCTCTCGATGTTCGCGCGTCGCAACCGCGCGCTCGTGGTCGCGGCAGCCGCCATCGTCCTCGTGCTGATCGCGGCGACGACCGTCAGCGTCGACTACGCGATCGAGGCGGCCCGGGCGAACAAGGAGGCCCGAGACGAGCGCGACGACGCCGTGCTCGCGCGGGACGCCGAGGCTCGCGAGCGGAGTCGAGCGGAACTGGCCGAGCGGGCCGCGGAGGAACGCCTCGTCGAGGTCCAGGAGGAGTCGCGCAAGGCCAGCGCCGTCTCCGACTACCTGGCCGAGCTGCTCTCGACGGCGCACCCGGGCAACGTCGGTCGCGACGCGCTCGTCACGGACCTCCTGAAGCGAGCGCGCGTCGAGGTGGGACCCCGCTTCGCCGAATGGCCGGACGTGCGCGCCGAGCTGCGGGGCGTGCTCGGAACGACCTATCTCGGGCTCGGGCTCGTCGAGGAGGGCGAAGCCGAGGTCCGCCGCGCGCTCGCGACGCTCGACGAGACGGGAGTGCCGGAAGATTCGGACCAGCGGATCGAGCTGGAGTTCAACCTGGCGGCGGCCCTGTACCGCAGGGGTTCGATCGCCGAGGCCGAGACGATCCTCGACGGGCTGCTCGAGAAGGCCGAGCGCGTGTTCGGACCGGACCACCGGCTGCCCTACGAGACGCGTTCGAGCCTGGCCGTCTTGCGCACGGAGCAGGCCCGCTACGAGGAGGCCGAGAGCCTGCACAGGGAGGCGATCGAGGGATTGACGCGCATCCAGGGCGCGGACGCGCTAGGCGTGACCGATGCCGTCGAGCGCTACACGGTGCTCTTGCTCCTGCTCGACCGTCTCGACGAGGCCGAGCCCCTGATGCAAGGCGTGCTCGAGACGAGACGCGCGCGGTACGGCCCGAATCACGTCTCGACTTTCGCCGCGCTCGAGAACGTCGCGGCGCTCCTGCGGCGCCGGGGGGACCTCGAGGGCGCCATCCAGCACTACCGGGACCTCGTGAAGCTCACCCGCGAGCACCTGGGCGAGGAGCACGACCAGACGCTGACCTCCGTCAGCGTCCTGGCCGACACCCTGCGCGAGACCGGCCGTCTCACCGAGGCCGAGCCGCTGGCCCGACTCGCCCTCGAGCTCCACGTCCGCAAGTTCGGCGAGAAGCACCACGAGACTCCCTCTCTCCTTCACTCGCTCGCGGGGATCCTCCAGACGCTGAGCAAGTTCGAGGAAGCGGAGGCGGTGTACCGGAGTGCCTACGAGCTGTCCGTCGAGCTCCTCGGGCCCGACACCGGCCGCACCCACATGAGCGGGCAGAACCTCGCGTCCATCCTGTGGCTCCAGGGCAAGACCGTCGAGGCCGAACCCATCGCGCGCGACGCTGTCGCGGGCCTGGCGCGGGCCTTCGGGGACGAGAACGTGCTCACGCTCAGGGCACGCAGCCAGCACGCCTGCATGCTGTGGCGGATCGGAGAGTACCAGGAGGCCCTGGAGCTCATACGCGCAACGATCGAGGCGCAGACCCGTGTGCGCGGAGAGAGCGACCTCGATCGCCTGCAGTCGCTCAACTACCTGGCCCAGTTCCTGCGCGAGTCCGGCGAGTTCGAAGAGGCCGCTCGGCTGCTGGCGGAAGCCCTGGAGCACCAGTCGAGGATCTACGGTAACGACCACCCCGAGACGCTCCTCTCGGTCCTGCACCTGATGCTCCTGTTCGAGCAGACCGACGACATCGACGAGGCGACCGAGTTGGCCCGCGAGCTCGTGCGCGGACGCGTCGCCGTGTTCGGCGAGCGCAACATCGACGTCCTGACGGCGAAGGACAGCCTGGCGCGCTTCCTGCGGGAGTACGGCCGGCCGGAAGAGGCCCTGTCCTTGCTCGAGGAGATCACGACGCTCGCTCCCGATGTGCTCTCCCCCGACCACCCCCTCGTCTTCCGTTTCCGCGTCCACCTGGCCGACTGCCTCGTGCGCCTCGCGCGCTACGCGGAGGCGGAGCCGCACGCGCTGGAGGGCCTGGCCGGGATCGAGCTCCTGACCGGACCGACGAACCCCGTCACGCTGCACGCGGCCGGAGTCGTCGCGGAGCTCTACCGCGCCTGGGGACGACCCGAGGACGCAGCGCGCTTCGAGGTCTACCCCGGCGGGAGCGAGTAGCGCATCTCGCCCTGGGTCGGCGACGTCGATAGAGTCGCGGACAGCCTTCTCGGCGCCCGAACCGGGCGCGGGGCGCATGCACTCGACGGACACCCTCCCGACACGCCGGTCTCGCCTCGAACGGCTCGCCGACTGCCGCCCCGACGTCGTCGTCGTGGGCGGCGGGATCACGGGCGCAGGGATCGCGCTCGACCTGACGCTGCGCGGCGTCCGGTGCCTGCTCGTCGAGCGCGGCGACTGGGGATCGGCGACATCGAGCGCGTCCTCGCGTTTGATCCACGGCGGGCTGCGGTACCTCGAGCACTTCGAGCTCGGGCTGGTCCGGGAGTCCTGTCTGGAGCGCGCGCTGCTCCTGCGGAACGCTTCGGGGATCGTGTGGCCGGAGACGTTCCTCTTTCCGGTCCACCGGGGCGATCGCGTCGGCCTCACCCGGCTCGGCTGCGGGCTCGCGCTCTACGGGCTCCTGTCGCTGCCGCGCTCGCTGGGCGTCCCGGGGCTGATGTCGCGGCAGCGGGCGGCGCTGCGGGTGCCCGGAATGGAAGCGGGCCGGCTGCGCGGCGCCGGGCACTACCTCGACGGAGCCACGGACGACGCGCGCCTGACCCTGGCGGTGGTCTCGACGGCGATCCGCTCCGGCGCGCTCGCGATCTCGCGCCTCGAGCTGACGGCGCTCGTGCCCGGCGCGAGCACGAGCGCGCTGCAACTCCGGGACACGCTCACGGGCGACATGCACGAGCTCACCGCGCGCGCCGTGGTCCTCGCCGGAGGACCCTTCACGGAAGAGCTGCGCGGGCGGGCGAGCCTCGGCGGCACCTGGATCTCGCCCACGCGCGGGACGCACATCGTCGTGCCCCGCGACCGACTCCCGACCGACGGCGCGGTCATCTTCCCCTCCGCGGTCGACGGGCGCGTCGTGTTCCTGATCCCCTGGCCGCGGTACACGACGATCGGGACGACCGACCTCGACGCCGACCCCGGCGAGCCGATCCGCGCAACGCCCGAGGAGGTGCGCTACCTCCTCGACACCGCGAACGCGCTCGTGCCGCTGGCGGACCTCGAGGAAAAGGACGTCGTCTCCACCTGGGCAGGCCTGCGGCCGCTCCTGGCCGCCCCCGAGGCCGATCCGTCGGCGCGCTCACGCGAGGAGCGCGTCGAGCGCGAGGGGGGCGTGTACACGATCGCGGGCGGGAAGCTGACCGGTTACCGCAGCATGGCGGAGAAGCTCTGCCGGAGGCTCACGGGCGAGCTCGGCATCGGCGACACGGGGCGCCGGTCGAAGACGAGATCGCACCGTCTGCACGGGGCGATGGAGAACGGGCCGACGCGACCGCACTGGTCCCGGCTCGACGCACTCGGTCACGCTGTGGGCCGCGAGCGTCCGCTCGTCCACGCCTGGGCCAAGCGCTACGGAGCCCTGGCTCCGGAGGTTCGTCGGCTGTGCGGCGCCGTGGAGCACGGGGAGACGGAGCTCGATCCCGAGACGCTCCTGGGCGAAGTCGACTGGGCCGTGGCGCAGGAGGACTGCCGCGGGCTCTCCGACTTCGTCCTGCGCAGGACCGACCTCGGCTACGGGCCGCGGAGTGCGCTCTCCGGTGCGCTCCCCGGGGTCGAAGACCGTATGGCGTCGCTCCTCGAATGGAGCGATGAAGAGAAGGCCCGGCGGCGGGCCGAGCTCGACTCCGACCTGGCGCGAATGCACGGCTGGCGCGACGCGGGCCGGGAAATGGAATGAAAGCCGGCCACCCGGCTCGCGAAAACCGGCCGTAGAGCCCAAGGAAAGGGCGTTCCGCGGCCGAAATCAGGAACGGTCTTCTCTTCGCCGGGTGCATCGGCGCCCGCCGAGAGAGACCCGCCCGAGCCCTTACACTGGACGACCGCCCGCCGCGCGGGCTCCCACCACCCCTCAGTCCCCGCCATGTGGATCCTCTTTCTCGCGATGGCCGCTGCAGCGGCCGCCCTGCTCTACTTCGGTCGCCCGCTCTGGGCCTGGATCGCGCCGGTCGCGATGGGGCTCGGCTGGTGGTGGCTCGCAGCCGACGGCGGGACGGGCCTCGTGGTCGCGGCAGTGGTCGCGGGTTGTGCCGTTCTCGTGCTCGGAGTCCGTCCGCTGCGCGCGGCTCTGCTCACGAGTCGCGTGATGCCCGTGATGGCGAAGATCATGCCGAGCATGAGCGAGACGGAGCGCATCGCGCTCGAGGCGGGCACGGTCTGGTGGGACGCGGACCTCTTCTCGGGTGCTCCTGACTGGAAGAAGCTCCTCTCCTATCAGGCGAAGGACCTGACGGAGCGAGAGCGCGAGTTCCTCGCGGGTCCCGTCGAGCAGGTCTGCGGGATGGTCACCGAGTACGAGCTCGCGGAGAAGGGCGACCTGCCCGAGGAGGTCTGGGACTTCCTAAAGCTGCACGGCTTCTTCGGGATGATCGTGCCGGAGAAGTACGGCGGGCTCGGCTTCTCCGCGCTCGCGCACTCGGCGGTCGTGACGAAGCTCTCGAGCCGCTCGATCGGGTTGTCGGTGACCGTGATGGTCCCGAACTCACTGGGGCCCGCCGAGCTGATCCTGCACTACGGAACCGAGGCCCAGAAAGACCACTACCTGCCGCGGCTCGCGCGCGGCGAGGAGATCCCCTGCTTCGCTCTCACCGAACCGACGGCCGGGAGCGACGCCGGTTCGATCCGGAGCCAGGGCGTCGTCTGTCGCGGCGAGTGGGAGGGCGAGGAGGTCCTCGGCCTTCGCCTCGACTGGGACAAGCGCTACATCACGCTCTCGCCCGTCGCGACGCTGCTCGGGCTCGCGTTCCAGATGAAGGACCCCGAGCACGTGCTCGGCGAGAAGACGGACATCGGGATCACCTGCGCGCTCGTGCCGGCGAACCTGCCGGGGATCGAGATCGGCGAGCGTCACGACCCGCTCGGAGTCCCCTTCCACAACGGTCCGACGAAGGGGGAAGGCGTGTTCATCCCCCTCGACCACATCATCGGCGGCCCGGACATGGCGGGGCACGGCTGGAAGATGCTGATGCAGACGCTGGCCGCGGGGCGCGGGATCTCGCTGCCCTCGATGTCGGTCGGCGCGGCCGAGCTCGCCACGCGGA
>JAJDET010000208.1 GCA_029259655.1 Planctomycetota bacterium | reverse complement strand
ACGGTGCTCGAGCTCTTCGACCTCGCGGGCACCAGCGCTCGCGGACGCAGCGTGTCGGCCGCGCTGCGCGGCGAGCCTATCGAGTCGGGCGCGAGCTACGCCGAGACCGACCTGCCCTGGACGAGCTTCCGCTGGGCTCCGCAACGCAGCCTGACGACGGTCGAGTGGAAGTATGTCCGCACACCGCAGACCGAGCTCTACGACCGCGCGACCGACCGCGTAGAGCTCGCGAACATGGCGGTGGCGCGCAAGGACGTCGTGCGGGAAATGGAAGCGCGCCTCGCCGCTCTGGAGGCCGAGCTCGGCAAGCGCTCGAGCGCCGCGGCCGCGCTCTCCGCCGACGAGATCGAGCAGCTCGCGGCCCTGGGCTACGTCGCGGGCGATTCGGCGGAAGTACCGGAAGACACGGCCGGGCTGGCCGATGTGAAGGAGCGCCTTCCCATCAAGGACCTGAACGCGACGCTGCGCCAGCGTCTCGCGCGGGAGACGATCGTGCCCGAGGAGCACCTCGAGATCGCGCAGTACCTCGTGCGCGAGAGTCCCGAGACGCCGGGCTTCCACAGCGAGGTCGGCACGGCCTGGGTCGCGCTCGGCAACTACGCCGAAGCCCTGCCCGCGTTCGAGCGGGCGGTCGAGCTCGCGCCGGAGGACTCGGGTCTCCACTACGCGCTCGGCGACGCCTTGCAGCAGCTCGGCCGCCACGCCGACGCGCGCTCGCACCTCGAGATGGCGCTCGAGCTCGAGCCGCGCATGGCCGCCGCGCACGTCGGCATGGGGAACGTCCTGCGCGACGAGGGGCGGCCGGACCTGGCGGCGGGGTCCTACACGGAGGCGCTGCGCCTGCGGCCCGAGTATCCGGAAGCGCACTACAACCTGGCGCTGACCTTCGGGGATCGTGGCATGCCGGCGAAGGCGCTCGAGCACTACGAGCTCGCGCTCGAGCAGAAGCCGGGCTGGGGGGTCGCGCACCGCGCGCTCGCGAACCTGATGCTCGCGAACGGCCGCTTCGGAGAGGCGCTCGCGCACCTCGAGGCGACGGTCGAGGCGCTGGGGGAGAACGCCGAGCTCCGGAACGACATGGGCGTGTGCCTGCAGGCGCTCGGGCGCCCCGAGGAGGCGCTGGCCGAGTACCTCGCGGCGATGGAGCTGGCACCGGCCTACTTCAGGCCGCACCTGAACCGCGCAAACATGGCGCTCGAGCACGGCAACGACGCGATCGCGCTGGCGGAGTACGAGGCGGCCGTACGCCTCGCGCCGGGTCTCGCCGAGCCGACGGCGCAGCTGGCGCGCTTCCTGTCGACGACGCGCGTGGCGGAGCTGCGCGATGCTCCGCGGGCGGTTGCGCTCGCCGAGCGGGCCGTGGATCTCACCGGAGGCAAATCGGCGCACGCGTTCGACACGCTGGCCGCGGCCTACGCCGCGGACGGTCGCTTCCCCGAAGCCGTCTCTTTCGCGCACAAGGCTCAAATGCGAGCCCGCGCTGCGGGCGACGAGGGCTTCGCCGCCGAGGTGGAGACGCGCATCGCGCGCTACGCCCTCGGGGAGCCGCTCGCCCCGGCTCCGGCTTCCACCGCTCCCGCACCGCCGCCGACGGACGAGGCCTCGCCGTCGGTCCCCGACGACGAGACGGAGTAGGGGCCGGAGACCCCCGCCCGCGTTCGCGGGCCTCAGTTCTCCTGGAAGAGCGCTCCCGCCACCCAATCGTCGGTGCCCGTCGCGCTGCGGCTGTTCCCGCCGCTGACCGAGGCGGCGTGGCCGCTGGCCAGGTTGCCTTCCCCCCCGCTGACCGAGCCGTATATCGCGAAGACGCTGTTGACCCGACCGCCGCTGATCGAGGTCCAGCTGTCGTTCGCGTGGTTGCCCCCGCCGCCGCTGACCGAGGAGAAGATGCCGCCGGCCGTGTTGATCTCCCCGCCGCTGACCGTGGAGTACTGGCCGCTGGCCGTGTTGCTCCGGCCGCCGACGATCGAGGAGCGGAAGCCGGTGGCCGTGTTGAGTCTGCCACCGGCGACCGAGGAGTAGGCGCCGGTGGCCCTGTTCACGTGCCCGCCACTGACCGAGGCGTTGTAGGCGCTGGCCGTGTTGCCGCCGCCGCCGCTGACCGAGGCGGCGAGGCTGCTGGCCAGGTTGTACGCCCCGCCGCTGACCGAGGCGAACGTGCCCGAGATGGAGTTGGACCTCCCCGCAACCAGACCCCCGTAGCTGCTGAAGCTGTTCCGCTCGCCGACGATCAGGTTGTGAGATCCGGTGCGATCGTCGGAGAAGCCCTTCAGCTCGTTGTAACCGACGATGAGGTTCCCCATGCCGTCGACGAGGCCGGTCGTGCTGCCCGATCCGTTCACGATCTGCACGTTCACGCCGGAGATGCGGATCGTTTTGTTGACCAGGTTTCCGGCGCCGTCGTCCTGATAGACGATGCTCATGTGGCTCAGGATCTCCAGCTCTTCCTGGGTCGGCTGCTTGATCGGGATCTGATTGTTCGGACGTTGCATGCCGAGAGCCAGCGCGATCAGAGAAGCTCCGGCGAGGACGTACAGAATTCGCTGCGCTGCGAGAGTCATGGTCATCTCCCTGGGTTGGGCGGAAGCGAGCTCGCGAGAATCGAATTGCAGGGTAGGCCGCGAGCGTGGGAAGGGGCGCTGAATCGGGACCGGCCTCGCTCGGCACGCGGTCACAGCGCTGCAGGGGGGGGCGAGACCCACTTCCGGGAAGCGTCACGATCCGCCGCGAGAACGCGCCTCCCCGGGCGCGCCTACGGAGCCGCAGCCATTCACCACCCTCCCTCGAAAGGTCAGGCAGCCGCTGCAACCCGCCCACTCGTTCGAAGGCGGATGCGGGTGGGTAGGGGACGGAGAGTCGTCGGTGGCGGGTGGTGAGTGGCTGCGGCTCCGTACGTCCGCTCACACGCGCGTCGCGCGCTGCGCTCGCTCAGTAGTCCTGGAAGGCCGTTCCCGCCACCCAGTCGTGGGGACCCGCCGCAGTCCGGGCGCTCCCTCCGCTGACCGAGGACTGGTACCCCGACGCCGTGTTGCCTTGTCCGCCGCTAACCGATGCGAAGGTCGCGTTGGCGCGATTTCCCCCCCCGCCGCTGATCGATGCCCCGTACCCTCCGGCCGTGTTGCCCTGGCCGCCGCTGATCGAGGAGTAGCGGTCGGAAGTAGTGTTGTACTGCCCACCGCTGATCGTCGAGTAAGAGCCGTTGGCCGTGTTGAAGCGCCCGCCGCTGACCGAGTTGCTAAAGCTGCTGGCCATGTTCTGCCGCCCCCCGCTGATCGAAGAATACCCGCCGCTGGCCGTGTTGATGAGCCCGCCGCTGACCGAGGACCGAGTGCCGCTGGCCGTGTTGTACAAACCACCGCTGACCGACGAGTAAGCGCCGCTGGCCGTACCGTAGGTCCCCCCGCTGACCGCAGAGAACTTGCCCGAGATCGAGTTGGTCAGCCCGACCACCAGGCCCCCGTAGCTGCTGAAGTTGTTTCGGTCGCCGAGGATCAGGTTGTGCGATCCGGTGCGATCGTCGACATCGAACGGCCGCAGCTCGTTGTAGCCCACGATCAGGTTTCCGATGCCATCGACGATGCCCGTCGTCGTGCCCGATCCGTTCACGATCTGCACGTTCACGTCGGAGATGCGAATGGTCTTGTTGACCAGGTTTCCCGCGCCGTCGTCCAGGTAGACGATGGTCATGTGGCCCAGGATCTCCAGCTCCTCCCGGGTCGGCTGATTGACGGGGAGCTTCTTCACCGGGCGACTGGGGCCTTGCATGCCGAGAGCCAGCGCGATCAGGGAAGCTCCGGCGAGGACGTACAGGATTCGCTCTGCTGCGAGAGTCATGGTCATCTCCCTGGGTTGGGCGGAAACGAGCTCGCGAGAATCGAAGTACAGCGTAGGCCGCGTGCGTGGGAAAGGGCGCCGAATGGGGACCGGCCTCGCTCGACACCCCGTCACAGCACTGCAGGGGGAGGGCGAGACCTGATTCCGGGAAGCGTCACGATCCGCTGGGAGATCGCGCCTCTCCGGGCGAGCGCGAAGTAGGGGAGCGCTTCCTCGCAGCAGCTAGCTACGCGAGCCGAAGAACGCTCTCACCGACAACACGAACACGACCACGAGCCCGACGATGCACAACCCCGACGACGGGATGGCGAGCCACTCGAGCGACGCCTTCGCGGCGCCCGTTCCGCCCATGCCCGGCGCGCGCATTCCGGCCATCAGCCAGTAGAGCCCGTAGCCGAACGCGCCCGCGCCGAGGCCGGCCGCCGTCCACGACCGCAGCCTTGCGGCGCCGGGCAGCACCGCGAGCAAGAGGACCAGGACCAGGCTCGACGTGCCGAGCCCGTTGGCGTGCAGGTGCGCGCGCTTGAAGTAGACCCAGGCCTTGTCGGTGACCTTCTTCAGCTTCTCCGCGTCGCCGCCGTAGGCCGAGTCGAGGACGGCATCCCCCTCCGCGGCGAGGTAGCCCTTGAGGTCTTCCTCCACGGCGCCGAAGGCGGCACCGAGACCGAATCCGAACAGGATCGCGAGGAGCGAGAGGGTTACGCCGAAGCGCAGTGGACGGAGGGCGTTGCCGAGATCGTTCATCGGGACGGATTCCGGGTCTGGGGCCTTGGGTCAGGCTAGGATCATGCGAGATGGATCGCCACCTCCACTGGCGACCCCCACGCAGATCGAAGAAGAGGCTCCCCATGAAGTCCCGCTCACGACACATCGCGATCGCTTTCGGATCGTTGCTCACGCTGGCGGCCTTCGCGCGGCAGGACCCGGACACCGTGGAGCTCTTGCTCGAGCCCGTGTCCGGCTCCGTGTCCTGTCTCTACGGCCGGGGCGGGAACATCGGAGTCTCCCACGGCCCGGACGGCCTCTTGATCGTCGACGACCAGTTCGACTGGCTTGCGCCGAAGATCGAGGAGCGCCTGGCCGAGCTCGCGGACGAAGGACCGCGCTTCGTGCTCAACACCCACTTCCACGGCGACCACACCGGCGGAAACGCGCACTTCGGTCGGACCGCGACGATCATCGCCCACGAGAACGTGCGGCGTCGCCTGGCCGAGGGTCTGGGCGGCAGGGGACGCGAGGTGCCTCCGGCTCCGGCGGAGGCGCTCCCCGTGGTGACCTATCCCGGCGACGGCGGGCTCTCGCTCCACTTCAACGGCGAGGAGATCCGCCTGTTCCACATCCCCAGCGCGCACACCGACGGTGACAGCGCCGTCTGGTTCACGGGGTCCGGGGTCCTGCACCTCGGCGACACGTTCTTCGCCGGGCGGTTCCCCTTCGTCGACGTCGCGAGCGGGGGAGACGTGCGCGGACTGATCGCCGGGATCGAGCGCGTGCTCGAGGAGGTGCCCGAGGACATCCGGATCATCCCGGGCCACGGCGACGTGTGCGGGGTGGCGGAGCTCCGGGTGTACCTGGAGGTGCTGAGGGAGTGCGCCAGACGCGTTTCGGAGGCCCTGGCGGACGGCCGGACGCTCGAGGAGATGCGCTCGATGCAGCTCCTCGGGGACTACGCGCCGACCTGGGGCGCGGGGTTCATCGACGCCGACGGGTTCCTCGGGGCCCTCGTGGGGAGCCTGGGGGGCCAATAGGCGGGGCCCGGGGAGGGGGCTTCCCCCGCCCGCGGCGATCGCTACACTCCTCCGCCTCGATTCGCGGCGGGCCGCTCCGCGCCCCCGCACCCACGACCATGAAGATCCGCATTCGCAAGAGCTCGACCAAGGCGAAGAGGAAGCACGGCTTCCGCTCGCGGCAGAAGACAACGGGCGGGCGCAAGACCAACAAGCGTCAGCGCGCCCGGCACGGCAGCTTCTAGTCGCGACCCTTCGAGCGAACGGAGGAGACGGCGTGGTCCGTCCCTCCCTACGATCGTGCCTACCGAACCCCCCTTCCTGCCGCGCTCGCGCGCGGAGATGGCCGCTCGCGGCTGGGACGAGCTCGACGTCCTGCTCGTGACAGGCGACGGGTACGTCGACCACCCCTCCTTCGGCGTCGCGGTCATCGGGCGCTTCCTCGAGTCGCAGGGATACCGCGTCGGCATCCTCGACGTGCCCGACCTGGAGCCCGACGGGGCCGGCTGGGAGCGTCTTCCCGCACCACGGCTCTACGTGGGGGTCAGTGGCGGGACGATCGACTCGATGGTGACGAACTACACGGCGTCCAGGAAACGGCGCCGCGTCGACGTCTACCGCCCGGGGGGAAAGACCGGCAGGCCGAACATCGCGACGATCGCGTACACGTCGCAAGCGCGGCACCACTTCCCCGGCGTTCCGGTGATCATCGGTGGGCTGGAGGCGGGGCCGCGCAGGCTCGCGCACTACGAGTACTACCAGGACAAGATGCGCCGCTCGATCCTGGTCGACTCCAAGGCCGATCTGCTCGTGTGGGGAATGGGCGAGCGGCAGTCGCTCGAGATCGCGCAGCGACTCGAGCGCGGGGAGACGCTGTCAGGAATGGCGATGACCTGCGAGGTCGTGCGCGAGTCGGAGCTCCCGGACGGCGCGCGTCACGTGCCGGGCTTCGAGGAGCTGGAGTCCGACCCGGATCTGTCCATCCCGCTGTTCGAGGCCGTGCGCGAGGAGAACCACCCGGGCGCGGCGCCGCTGGCGCAGCGTCACGGGGACCGCTTCGTCCTGCAGCACCCGCCGCTCTCGCCGTCGACGGAGGCCGAGGTCGACTCCTACTACGACCTGCCGTTCGCGCGGAACTGGCACCCCGATCACGACGCGGCGGGCGGGATCCCCGCGCTCGAGACGGTGCGATGGAGCATCAACACCCATCGCGGCTGCATGGCCGACTGCTCGTTCTGTTCGATCACGTTCCATCAGGGACGCACGATCCAGGGGCGCAGCGAGGAGTCCGTCCTGCGCGAGGCCGCGAAGCTCGTCGAGCACGTGGACTTCCGCGGCACGATCACGGACGTGGGGGGGCCGACCGCCAACATGTACGGCCTCGGGTGCAAGCTGCTCGAGAAGGGCGAGCCCTGCCTCGACCGCGATTGCCTGACCCCGAACGTTTGCCCAGCGCTGCGGATCGACAAGGAGAGCGAGGGCTACCGGCGCCTGCTCGGGCTCGTCAAGCGGACCGCGGGTGTGAAGCACGCCTTCGTGAGCTCGGGGATCCGCCACGACCTCCTCTCCGGGAAAGACGGCAAGCTCCTGCCGCTGCACAAGGACCTCGTGGAGAACCACGTCTCCGGCCGGATGAAGCTCGCCCCCGAGCACGCGTCCGAGAACACGCTGCGCGTGATGAACAAGCCCTCGTTCGAGGTCTACGAGAAGTACGAGGCGGCCTACAAGGCGGACTGCAAGAGCATGGGCCGCGACCAGCACCTCGTGAACTACTTCATCGTGGGGCACCCCGGCACCACGCTCGAGGACGCGATCGAGCTGTTCGAGAAGCTCCTCGCGCGCAACTACTCGCCCGAGCAGGTCCAGGAGTTCATCCCGCTCCCGATGACTCGCGGCTGCGTGCAGTGGGTCACGGGCAAGGACCCCATCAACGGGGAATCCGTGCACGTTCCGCGCTCGGGGCACGAGCGCAAGATGCAGAAGGCGCTGGCCTGCTGGCGCGCACCCGAGTCACGCCCGCTGGTGGAGGAAGCCCTGCGGACTTGCGGACGCACGGATCTCCTCGGTCGCTACCGGCACGCGATCAGGCAGAGAGCGCGCCGCCGCACGGCCGAGCCTCTCGAGCTCGACACGTGCGGCTAGCGACGCGGCCGTCAAGTCGGCCGCTTGTGACCTGGCGCGCATCAGCGCGCGCCAAGGATGCCCTGCGGGCGGCTACGGCGCGCTTGCCGAAGATTGACCTGGCGCGCATCAGCGCGCGCCAAGGATGCCCTGCGGGCGGCTACGGCGCGACTCCGCGCCGGGCTCGGCCTTCGGCCTCGGCGAGGTTCTGCTTCTTGGCCGGAACTCTAGTCCGCCGATCGGGCCGGTGCCCGATCAGGGCCCGGTGCCCGAGTACTTGACCTCCAGGAGCCGTTGCGCCGCGCGCGTGTCCGGGAAGCTCCAGACGTACGTCGGGTCGTCCGGCGCCTGAACGTCGAACATCTTCACCATGACGAAGTCGTTCGCGTTGAGCCCCCCGACGAGGATCTGGATGCTCGTCTGTCCCAGTGTGTCGGTTCCCGGGACCTGGATCCCCGTCTGGTCGAAGCGCCAGGCGTCGTTGACGGAGTCGTAGACGAGGACGTCGATGACCGGCGTGTAGTTGACCGCCAGCTCACCGTCGAGGTGCTCGACGGCGAAATCCGTGACGAAGTGGAGCACGCCGCCGCTGTTCTGGAGCGGCGCCTGCGCCGAGAGGTTCGACACCCGGACGTGGTTCGGCTGGAGCAGGTCCTGCGTGTCGAAGGCCGAGGGCATGAACAGCTCCGAGGTCCCTCCCAGGCCGTCGATGGCGGTGACCCGCAGGTCCCACGTCGTGGAGGGGTCCAGCCTGCGCAGGAACACCTGGTGGGCGTTGCGCATCAGCGGGTTGGACTGCATGCGCGGCGACCCTCCGTGCGGCGTGTACTCCGTGTCGGAGCGGCAGGCGACATCGGTGAAGAAGATGAGCTTCGTCACCCGCGCGGAGGTGTAGAGGACCTCGAAGTCGGTGATCACCGGACCGCCGGTCGCGTTGACCGGGAACCGCTCGGGCTGGAGTTCGGGCTCGGCCTCGCGGACCCCCGATCTGCCGTTGCCGGCGATTCCCTTGTCCATGTCCGGGCTCGTGTCGGGGCCCACGGACAGGCTGGTATCTTCCCCGGGGTCGATCGGCGGCACCGGACCCGGTCCGGCGACGACGTAATCCGGGCCCCCGTTGAGGGGATCGTAGGCCTCGTACAGCCGGCCTTGCCCGAGCGGCATCGGGAACATCATCCCGACCAGCTCCTGCTCGGCGAACGCGTCGAGCAACGCCTCCTGCGTGAGGTTGACCGTCGAGATGCCGTCCGCCAGCTTGAACGACGACGTGTCGGGGTCGAACACGCCCTCGACGGGCGAGCCGTTGAGCTCAGCCTGAACGATCACGTCGAACCTGTCGATCCTGGAACGCGCCGTCATCTCGACGATCTTCTCGGTGTTCTCGAGCAGCTCCGTGGCCGCCGTAGCCGTCGTCCCGGGCGGACCGACCTGGGCCTGCTGGATCGGGACGTTCCCGGCGACCTTCGGCTGAGCGAAGAGACCGCCCGTCCCCGGGGCTGCCCCCGGAGGAGTCGTTCCGCCCGAGGCCGGTCCAGCGGAGAGAGGGACGCCGTTGTCGCAGTTGGCTCCGTAGCCGATCAGTGCGCCCTCGTGCATCTTCGGCGGCAGACCGGTGTCGATCTGCATCAGGAACGCCGCCACGTCGAACTTCGCCGACGGGAGCATGTTGAAGGGCGCCATGAAGATGAAGTCCTCGACGTTGTCGGCGAGCCCCGTCGCCGCGAGTCCGACTCCGAGGACCGGCATCGTTTCCTTGTCACCGGGGGTGTGCTCCACTTCCACGAGGGGCTGGAGCTTGCGCCAGAAGGACAGGAGCGGGGCGACCACGAAGTGGCTGTTCTGTGCCTCGGCCGCGAGCGGCTCGTCGCCGAACGAGTCGTTGATGGTCCCGCTGGGCATCATGTGACAGTCCTGGCACGAAAAACCGGGCAGCGCCTTCCCGTCGAAGAAGATGTCCTGGCCGAGGACGGCCGACGTCGACACGGGGAAGGTGTCCGGGACGAGAGCGTCGAACACCTTGCGGCGCGGGGACTCGTGGGGGTTGGCGCGTTCCTGCAACGTGAACACGAACGTGCGGAAGTCGTCGAACTCCCCGCCGGGGGTCACGTCGAGCTTCGTCCCACCGAGGAGACCCTCGAAGGCGCCGTTGAAGTCGATGAGATCGGCGCGTTCACCGCGCCAGTGGTAGGGCGCCTGGGGAAGGATGGACCGCAGCGTCTGCGTGACCAGCGGTCCCTTCTTGTCCACCGCGATCGTGTGATTCCCGGCCGCGTCCTTGCGGATGTCCGAGAGGTCCCAGGCCACCATGTCGGAGAACCCGTCGATGTGGCAGGTGTTGCACGAGACGTTGTTGAACTGCGAGTGCGACGCGTCGTAGAAGACCTTGCGACCGTCGGTGATCGGTCGCGGCATCGAGTCCTGCCCGAGCTTGAGCGTGGCGATGAGCCCTGTCCCCAGCGCGGGCTGGTAGATCTCGACCGTGTTGGTTCCCCAGCAGAAGACCGCGAGGAACTCGTTTGGGCCCCGCCGGATGAAGGTCAACGCACGCGGGATGGAGCCCACGTTCCACTCCTGGACGAAGTTGCCCGCGTTGTCGAGCTGCGTGACGTTGTCCGTCAGCATGCCCGCGATGTAGCCGTTCCCGGCCAGGTCGAACGCAAGCGCGTTGGGCTGCCCCACGGTCTTCGTCGTGTCGTACTGAACGCCGGGCGTGATCCGGTCGCTGTCGTCCAGGTTGATGATCGTCGTCGGGGCCACCGGAGCTCCACCCGGGCCCGGGAGGTTGGCCACGATCGAGAGGCGGTTCTCGCTGAAGATTCCCTTCGCCTCCGGTTCGCTCTGGAACTGGAGGTTCTTGGCGTCCGTGCCGAGCATCCACACGTCCCCGGTCGTGGGGTTGCGTCCGTGATCGAAGAGCACCGTCCCTGCTCGGGTGACGACGGGCTCGACCTTCCCGCCGGGTATCAGGCGGAACATGTCCTCGTCCGGCAGCCCCTTCGTCGCCGTGGACAGGTCGATGATCCCGTTCGGCCCCGGGAGGAAGATGTCAGGGCCGCGCTCCACCGTCGTGTTGTTGCCCGACAGCATGGGAGTCACGAGGACATTGCCCGTGTTGCCGTTCTCGAAGGCCAGGAAGGCCGGGTGCTTCGACGGGATCGGGTACCTCTTGATCCACTTCTTGGTGATCAGGTCGATCTCGATGACGACGTCCTCGGCCATGCACGAGACCCATGCGACGTCGCGCACGTAGTCGACGAGGAGGTCGCTGGGCTCACCCGCGAGGCCGAGCATCCCCTGCACTCGACCGGCGTTGCTGAACCAGAGCAGGACGTCCGTGTTGCTGCAGGTCACGAGCAGCTCGGGCTGGCATCCCGGGTGCGACCAGAACGCGGTGGACGTCGGTCCCCAGGCGGTCTTGAAGGAGTTCGAGAGCGTCCAGTTGACGGGGTTGGGATCCGTGACGTCGAAGACCCGCACGATGTCCGCCTGCGGGTTCGCGACGGCGAGGAAGTTCGAGCCCTGCGAGAAACCGAACGGCGAGAACGGGACGTTGTTCAGGTTGACGAACGGTCCGACGACCGTGTCCAGCACGCGGAACGGCGCGCTGCCGTCAATGGGAATCCAGGGCCTCGGCTCGTAGGGCGTCTTCACGAGGCCGGGACCTCGCCCCGGCTTGGTGGGACCCGCCGTCGAGTGCGGGAAGGCCCCGCGGTCGAACGGGAGGTCCCCGACGTAGCCGATCTGCGAGGCCTTCTGGGCCTCGGCGCCCCCGGCCATGAGACATCCCATCGCCGCAATGGAAACGACGATCCCTGCATTCCGCGTACCGCTCATATGCGCCTCCTCTGTGGTGGACCTGCCTGAATCCGGTCCCGTGCGTGACCTTCGATCCGGATGGGGGGCGTGGAGACGCTCCCTGGCAGGAGGACGTGTCGAATCGGATCCTTGTTCGCCAAAAACGTGCTTCCAGGGGCTTTCGTGGCTGACCCAGCAAGTCCTTCGAGCGTGTGTCTGTTCGCCCGCGAAGGTTTCAGGGAGCCCGAGATTCTCATCTTCGGGAATCAATGGGCCGCATCGGAGTCACGGCACGGGCGCGATGCGCGCCCGCCCCTTCTCCACCAGGAGCATTCCGACCAGCCGACCGTCGCCGCGGGAGAAGACCGGGGCGCCGTGCCAGGTGTCGTCGATCGAGTGCGAGCGGTCGACCGCCCACGCACCCGCGGTCTCCTCGAGGCGTGACGCCGACAGCGCGATGGGCGGCGCCGTCGGATCCCCGATCACCAGACAATCCTCGGGTTCCGCCGGACGGCGCACCCACTCCTCCGGCCAGGGAACACCGAGCCGGCCGACGCCCTCGAGCCGCGCCAGAGCTCCCTCGCTCGGCGCCACGGACGCGAGCGCGATGCGCGTCCCCGACACCTCGAGCTCGAACCCGTCCCCGCTCTCCCGCTCGGGGGGCAGAAAGAGCTCGCGCGGTCCGACGAGCGCATCACCCACCGGCAGGACCCAGGACGCTCGACTGTGGCTGCGCTCCATGAACAGCTTCTCGCTCGTCCACGAGAGCGTCGCCCGCAGCGGCTCGATCGTCGGGACATCCGCAGGCAGGAGCGCGCGCCCCACGGCGAGCTGCGGGCGCCACGTGAGCCACTCCGGGTCGGCTTCCCGTTCGAGCACGAAGCGGCGCCCGGTCGGGACGAGTCCTCCCGGGTCCTCGGGCGTCGCCATGCCGATCGAGGTCACGACGAGCGAGCGCAGGGAATCGAGCCCCACCTCGATCCCCGTGAGACCGAACGCCACGTCCAGCCCCCCCTCGACGAAGAAGCGGGTGTCGTCGCGGACGAGCTGGCGGTAGGACGCCCGCACGTAGGCGCGCACTTCGACGTCGGCCGCGTCGCTCGCCAGTCCGACCGAGAGCACGCGACCGACCGGGATTTCCCTGTATCGGATCAGCGCACCCGGCTGCATCCCGTGGGTTCGCTCCGCCAGGAGGACGATCTCGAGCCCGCCGGGCTCGATCTCCTCCATGACGGGCGCCGTGCGCAGGGCGACGAACTCCGACTGCGCCGCTCCCCCCGCCACCCCCGGGAGCGCCTCGATGTAGCGCGAGCCGAGCACCGTCTCCAGCCCGGAGACGCCGTCCGCCGAGAGCTCGGGCCGCACGATCCAGAAGCGCGTTCCGGTCCGCGCCAGCGCCGACGCACCGCGCTCCAGCCGCGCGCGCACGACGACCCCGGTCAGGTCCAGGTCGAGCTCCGCCGAGAGCACCACCCCGACGTCGATGCCGCGGAAGCGCACCGGATCTCCGGGCTCGATGCCGTGACCCTCCACGGCCCGGATCGAGATGCTCGGGCCGCGCTCCGCACGCGCCTGGACGCCCAGCCACACCGCGGCCACCAGCGCGAGGAGCGGGACGAGCCAGATCCACCCGGGATCGCGGCGGACGCTCGCGCGCGCGGTCGGGACGGCCCGTGCGAGGGGGTCGAGGCTCTCTTCGGTCATGTCGAGCTGGGGACGGGCACGGCTCCGTCCGGGGAAGCGCGCAGCCACAGCGCGTGCGGATCGAAGCAGGCGCTGGCAAGGAGCGAGAGGACGACGCAAGCCGTGAAGGAGATCGCGGCGGGACCGGGACGGACCTCGACCAGGTCGCCGACCTTGAGCCACGCGACGACGACCGCGACCAGGAGGACATCGAGCATGCCCCAGCGGCCCGCGAGCTCGATCCAGTGATAGGTCGTCGCGCGCTTCGCGCGCGAGAGGAACCGCCCACCGCCGGTCAGGAAGAGGATCCCGAACAATTTGGACAGAGGGATCACCATCGAGCACAGGAAGACGACGGCGCCCACCAGGAGCTCGCCGTCCTGGAGCAGCGAGAGCGATCCGCTCCAGATGCTCGCCTCGTTCATGTGACCGAAGCGCTCGATCTTCATGATCGGAAGGGTGACGGCTGCGGGAAACAGGACCAGCGCCGCGAGTGCCAGCGCCCGCGCGCGCTCGTTCCCGACGCGACCGCGCCCGGGAGCATGGATCACCGAGCGGCACCGCCGGCAGCTCGCGACCTCCTCGGCTGCGAGCGCCGGTAGTCGGTGCACCATTCCGCAGCAGGGACAGGCCTTGAGATCGACCACGAGCGCGTGAGTGTAGAGGGCCGGGGGCGGGGGACTCACGGTGTTTCGGAGAAGGTCCCTTCCATTTCCGGACGCGGGCGCCCACCCTCGCCGGGCCGTGTCCATGGTGCGCATCACACGGGCGCTCGGCCGCGCCGTCTCGGAGCTCTCGTTCGGCTCCCCGGTGACCCACGTCTACAACCCCCTCGCCTACGCGGCCGCGAACACGGAGACCTACCTCCGCCGCTTCGCCCGCCAGGACGTGCCGGTGCTCCTGCTCGGAATGAACCCGGGACCCTTCGGCATGGTTCAGACCGGGGTGCCCTTCGGTGAAGTGGGGCTGGTACGCGACTGGATGGGGATCGAGGGGGAGGTGGGGCGTCCGGCCGTCGAGCATCCGAAGCGTCCCGTGCAAGGGTTCGCGTGCGAGCGGAGCGAGGTCAGCGGCGCGCGCCTGTGGGGCTGGGCGCGAGACCGGTTCGGAGCGCCGGAGCGCTTCTTCGAGACGTTCTTCGTGTGGAACTTCTGCCCGCTGGCATTCCTCGAGGAGTCGGGGAGGAATCGCACGCCGGACAAATTGCCGGCGAGGGAGCGAGAGCCCCTGTTCGCGGTGTGTGACGACGCGCTGCGGAAGGCGGTGCGGTGGTTGCGACCGGGGATGGTGGTGGGGATCGGAAAGTTCGCGGAGGCCAGGGCGCGGGGTGTGTTGGGGGATGGGGTGCGGATCGGAACGGTCTTGCACCCGAGCCCGGCGAGCCCGGCCGCGAACGCGGGCTGGGTGGAGCGGGCGGAGGCGCAGTTCGCGGAGCTCGGTGTGGGGCTCGGGACGCCGGGTGCCCCGCGCGCGAGGTAGGCGCCTCAGCGCCGGTCCCTCGTGAGCCGACCGCCCTAGGCGGTGTCGGCGTGTTTCATGAGGTTTCTTCCGCCCGCCGGAGGCATTGCCGCGGGTACCGCGGCTTTATCGGTTGGGGTCGGGGTGCCCTCGGACGGGTTGCTTTCCACGGGTTGCAGGTGTCGGGGGGGCGGAAT
>JAJDET010000207.1 GCA_029259655.1 Planctomycetota bacterium | reverse complement strand
TGTCCTGGCCGAGATCCTCCAGCACAAGCTGCGCGAGGTGGCGTACCGGCGGTCGATCCGGAGCGTGGAGTCCCTCCGCGCGGCGGCGACGCCGTCCCGGCGCAGCCTCGAGCGCGCGCTCGGAGCTCCCGGGGCCCGCTTCCTGCTCGAGTGCAAGAAGGGCTCGCCCTCGCGAGGCTCGATCCGCCCGGGAGCGACGACCGAGGAGATCGTCCGGGCCTACGCGGGCACGGCCGACGCGCTCTCCGTCCTGACCGACGGTCGGTTCTTCGGCGGCGCGCTCGAGGACCTCGCGATCGCGGAGCGAGAGAGCGACGTCCCCGTGCTCCAGAAGGACTTCGTCCTCGGCCCCTACCAGGTCGTCGAGGCTCGTGTGCACGGAGCGGACGCCGTCCTGATCCTGCTCTCGGTCCTCGACGACGCGACGGCGCGTTCCTGCATTCGAGCGGCGCACGAGCTCTCGCTCGACTGCCTGGTCGAGGTCCACGACGAGCTCGAGCTCGAGCGCGCGGTCGACCTGGGTGCCCGGATCATCGGCATCAACAACCGCGACCTCTTCAGCCTGAAGGTCGACCTCGCGAACACCGAGCGGCTGGCGGCGCTCGTCCCGGGCGATCGCCTGCTCGTCTGCGAGTCCGGCATCGCGAGCCACGCCGACGTGCGGCGGCTCGCCCCGCAAGTCGACGCGTTCCTCGTCGGGAGCTCGCTCATGACGCGCGCGAACATCGCTCGCGCCGCGCGGCGGCTCGTCTTCGGCCGCGCCAAGATCTGCGGGCTGACGCGCCCCGAGGACGCGCGGGTCGCTGCTCGGAGCGGCGCGTCCTGGGGCGGGCTGGTCTTCGCCGAGCGCTCGCCTCGCAGCGTCGACCTGGCGCGCGCCTTCTCGGTCGCCGAGACCGCCCGCGAAGCGGAGCTGCCCCTGGTCGGCGTCTTCGTCGACGAGAACGTCGAGCGCGTGGCGCAGGTCGCCGACGTGCTCGGGCTCACCTGCGTCCAGCTCCACGGGAGCGAGGACGACGAGTACGTCCGCGAGCTGCGGCGGCGCCTGCCCGAGGCGACCTCGGTCTGGAAGGCGATCCCGGGCGACGCTCCGGCCGTACACGGACCGGCCGACCGGTTCCTTTTCGACGCGGCGGTCCGCGGCGAGCTCGGCGGCACGGGACGTACGTTCGCGTGGTCATCCGTCGCCGAGCACGGGGAGCTCTCGCGCGCGGTGCTGGCGGGCGGGCTCGCCCCGGAGAATGCCGCGAGCGCAGCGGAGCTCGGCGCCTGGGCGCTCGACGTCAGCTCCGGCGTGGAGGACGCTCCCGGGAAGAAGTCGGCCGCGCGCATCGCGAGCTTCTTCGAAGCCCTGCGGCCCCGCTCGCGGCGGCGGGGATCGCACGAGGAGATCCCGGCGTGAGGACCGACGGCCGCTTCGGCGAGTTCGGCGGCGCCTTCGTGCCGGAGATCCTGTTCCCCGCGCTGGAGGAGCTCGAAGCCGCGTTCCTCGAGGCGCGCGAGGACCCGGCCTTCACGGCGGAGCTCGAGGGGCTGCTCGCGGACTACGCCGGACGCCCGACGCCGCTCTACCGCTGCCGGAACCTCGGAGGCGACCTCGTGCGGATCTACCTCAAGCGCGAGGACCTCCTGCACGGCGGCGCGCACAAGACGAACCAGGTCCTGGGTCAGGCGCTGCTCGCCCTGCGCATGGGGAAGCGGCGGATCATTGCGGAGACCGGCGCCGGACAGCACGGCGTCGCGACGGCGATGGTCGGGGCGCTCCTCGGGCTCGAGACGAGGATCTACATGGGCGCGTGCGACGTCGAGCGCCAGCGCTCGAACGTGTTCCGGATGGAGCTCCTCGGCGCGGAGGTCGTGCCGGTCGAGGCGGGCTCCGGGACGCTCAAGGCGGCGATCAACGAGGCGCTGCGGGACTGGTCGGAGAGCTATCCCGACACGCACTACCTGCTCGGCACGGTCGCCGGCCCCCATCCCTTTCCATATATGGTGCGCGAGCTCCAGCGCGTGATCGGACGCGAGGCCCGGGCACAGATCCTGGCTGCGGAGGGGCGCCTCCCCCACCAGGCGATCGCGTGCGTCGGCGGCGGCTCGAACGCGCTCGGGCTCTTCACGGACTTCGTCCTGGACGAGGCGGTCGAGCTCGTCGGCGTCGAGGCGGCCGGCCGCGGGCTCGACAGTGGTGAGCACGGCGCGACGCTCCAGCGCGGCCGGCCGGGCGTGCTGCACGGCTCGCGCACGGTCCTGCTCCAGGACGACGACGGTCAAGTGGCGGAGAGTCACTCGATCTCGGCCGGGCTCGACTACCCGGGCGTCGGTCCGGAGCACGCGCACCTCGCGGCGACGGGGCGCGTGCGCTACGTCGGCGCGACGGACGACGAGGCGCTCGCAGCGTTCCGCGAGCTCACCCGCAAGGAGGGCATCCTGCCCGCGTTCGAGTCGTCGCACGCGCTGGCGCACGCGCTGCGCATCGCACGCGATCACGTCAGCGGCGAGCCGCTCGTCCTGCTCGTCAATCTGTCCGGACGCGGGGACAAGGACCTCGAGGCGGCGCGCGAGCTCCTCGGCGACGAGCAGCGGAGCGCGGGATGAAGACGCACACGGGAGACCGATACGCGGAGGCTTTCCGGGCGCTTCGTTCGCGCGGCGAGGGGGCGTTCGTCCCGTTCCTCGTGCTGGGCGACCCCGACCTCGCGACGAGCGCGCGGCTGCTCGACGCGCTCGTCCTGGGCGGCGCGGACGCGGTCGAGCTCGGCATCCCGTTCTCCGATCCGATCGCGGACGGTCCGACGATCCAGGCGGCGGCGCTACGCGCGCTCGGGGCCGGCGTGCGGCCGGTCGACGCGCTCGAGCTCGTCGAGGGCTTTCGCGCGCGCCACCCCCGCGTGCCGGTGGGGTTGCTCGTGTACGCGAATCTGGTCGAGCACGCGGGCCGGGAGCGGTTCTACGGCGCGTGCGCCGGGGCCGGTGTCGACTCGGTCCTGGTGGCGGACGTTCCCGCGTTCGAGGCGAGGCCGTTCGCGGCGGCCGCGCGAGCCAGCGGGATCGCGCCGGTCCTGATCGCCCCCCCGAACGCGACCTCGGCCACGCTCGACCGGATCGCGGAGCTGGGCGGGGCCTACACCTACTGCGTCGCGCGGCGCGGGGTGACGGGAGTCCGGGATCGACTCGAGCTGGATGCGGGCCCCCTCTTCGGCGAGCTCGAGCGCCGGGGAGCCCCGCCCCCGCTCGTCGGTTTCGGGATCTCCAGGTCGGAACACGTGAGGGAGGCGCTGGCAGCCGGCGCGGCAGGCGCCATCTGCGGCTCCGCCGTGGTGGAGCGCGTTGGGCGGAATGTGGGGGCGCCGGAGAGGGCGGTGGCGGAGGTACGGGAGCTGGTGCAGCGCATGAAGTCCGCGACCTCGTAGGCGCCGTGCGATACGGACATTAGGATGCGGGGCTCGGCGACAACGCCCAAACTCCCATGCAGCCCCTCCGCAACATCGCCATCGTGGCCCACGTCGACCACGGGAAGACCACCCTGGTGGACTCCATGTTCCAGTTCGCGGGGACCTTCCGCGAGAACCAGGCCGTTCAGGAGCGGGCGCTCGACAGCGATGCGCAGGAGCGGGAGCGCGGGATCACGATCCTCGCCAAGAACACGGCGATCGAGTTCCGCGGAACGCGCATCAACATCGTCGACACGCCGGGACACGCAGACTTCGGCGGGCAGGTCGAGCGAACGCTCAACATGGCCGACGCCGTTCTGCTGCTCGTCGACGCCTACGAGGGTCCGATGCCGCAGACGCGCTTCGTGCTCAAGAAGGCCTTCGAGGCGGGCCTGCCGGCGCTGGTCATGATCAACAAGATCGATCGACCCGACGCGCGGCCGGCAGCCGTGCTGGACGAGGTGTTCGACCTCTTCGTCGAGCTCGGCGCCGGAGATGCACAGCTCGACTTCCCCGTCGTGTACGGGTCGGGACGCGACGGGTACGCCATGTCGGATCCCGACACACCGAGCGACGACCTGCTCCCGCTGTTCGACCTGATCCTCGACGAGGTTCCGGCTCCCGACCTCGACCCCACCGGACCGCTCCAGTTCCAGACCGCGACGATCGAGTACGACGACTTCCTGGGCCGCATCGGGATCGGACGCGTGATGCGCGGCGTGCTGAGTCAGGGCGACCGACCGGTCGTGTGCCACGTCGATCGCGAGAGCACGCCGCCGGCGCTGGTGAAGAACCTCTTCCGCTACGAGGGCCTGCGGCGCGTCGTGGTCAGCGACGTGTCGGCGGGCGACATCGCCGTCGTCGCGGGGATCGACGAGCTCTCGATCGGCGACACGCTTTGCGATGCGTCGCACCCCGAGGCGCTCGCGGCGATCGCGATCGACGAGCCGACGCTCTCGATGGTCTTCCAGGTCAACGACTCGCCCTTCTCGGGGCGCGAGGGGAGATTCGTCACGAGCCGCCAGATCCTGGCGCGCCTCGAGCGCGCGGCGCTCGGCGACGTGGCGCTCGAGGTCGTGCCGACCGCCTCGAGCGAGGCGTACGAGGTGAAAGGCCGCGGCGTGATGCACCTCGGCGTCCTGGTCGAGAACATGCGCCGCGAGGGCTACGAGTTCGCCGTCGGCAAGCCGCACGTCGTCATCAAGGAGGTCGACGGGCGCGCGTGCGAGCCGTACGAGCGCGCCACCGTCGAGGTCCCCGGCGAGTCGGCGGGCCGGATCATCGAGTACCTCGGCCGGCGGCGCGGCGAGATGCTCCACATGGAGCCGGTCGGCGACCTCCAGAAGGTCGAGTTCGCGATCCCCGCGCGCGGCCTCATCGGGGCGCGCACGGCGCTGCTCACCTTGTCGGCCGGCGAGGCCATCCTCAGCCACGTCTTCGAGGAATGGCGAACCGACGGCGGTCGCATCCCGCGCCGCACGAACGGCGTGCTCGTGTCGAGCAACACCGGACCCGTCTTCGCCTACGCGATCGACGGGCTCGCCGACCGCGGCGTGTTCTTCGTGAAGCCGGGCCAGGAGGTCTACGAGGGCATGATCGTCGGGGAGAACAACAAGACCGGCGACCTCCCGGTCAACGCGTGCCGGCAGAAGAAGCACTCGAACGTGCGTCAGGCGACGAAGGACCAGAGCATCCGGCTGACGACGCCGCGCGAGCTCTCGCTCGAGGAGTGCCTCGAGTACCTCGAGGACGACGAGCTGCTCGAGGTGACGCCGAGGTCGCTGCGCCTGCGCAAGCGCGTTCTGGATGCGGACCGGCGGCGGAAGCTCGCGAAGACCAGCGGCTGAGCTACTCTCTCGCGATGCGCCTGGTCACCCGCGCAATCCTCGTCGCTCTCGTCGGGCTCGTCTGCATCGAGCTCGGCCTGCGGGTTGCCGACTGGGTTCGTGACCGGCCCGCACCGTTCCAGGCGTCGAAGAAGCCGCAGCGCTACCTCCCCCATCCGTTCATCGGCTACACGCTGCGGCCCGGCATCGAGCGCTGGGGCATCAACGAGGACGGCTTTCGCGGACCGTCGGTGACCCGGCGCAAGGATCCGGGCGTGTTCCGGATCGTCTGCCTCGGCGGTTCGACGACCTACAACCCGAACGTTTCGGCCGACGAGACCTGGTCGGCCGAGCTGGAGGCGCTCCTCAACGCGTCGGACCGGACCGGAGCGATCGAGCGCTACGAGGTCGTCAACGCGGGCGTCCCCGGCTACACGACGGTGGAGAGCCTGATCAACTTCTCGTTGCGCATGGTCGAGTACGAGCCGGACGCGGTGCTCGTCTATCACGCGATGAACGACGCGCGCCTGATCCAGCTCGACGGCTTCCTGCCGGACTACTCGCACGTCCGGACGAGCTGGCAGTTTCCGTCGACCTCGGGCCTGGAGCTCGCGCTCCTGCGGCACAGCCGCATCTTCCACGCGCTCTTCGGGAAGCGTTACCGGGACCCCGCGAAGCTCGGGCTGCACAACCTCTTGTTCAAGCCGCATGGGAACCGACCCACCGGCCCGGACGGGCTGCCGACGCCGCCGGACCGGATGGACGTCAACGAGCAGGGCGTGGACGCCTACGTGCGCAACCTGGAGCACATCGTCTCCGTGGCGAGGAACCACGGCATCCTCCCGGTGTTGACGACCTTCGCGAGCTGCCCGGTGCTGGAGAAGGGCCCGTCGGCGTCGGCGAGCTACGAGCCCGTCCTGGCGGCGATGAACGAGCGGGTCGCGGAGCTCGCCGCCAGGGAAGCGCTGCCGCTCCTCGACCTGGCACCGTCGATCCACGGGCGCGCGGAGCTCTTCGTGGACTACGTCCACTTCAACGAGCACGGCACCGAGGCCGTGGCGCGGGAGATGGCGAAGCAGGCGCGGGAGCAGCGCTTGTGGGGCCTGGACTGACCGGGCGCCGGGTCAGTCCGCGACCAGGGCCATCCAGTCGTCGGGGCTCTCGCCCAGGTCTCGACCCGTCAGTGAGACGAGGGCGTTTCGCGCGGCGTTGAAGACCTCCTCCTCGGCGTCCTCCAGGGCTCGCGCGAGCTCGGACAGGACCGACGTCGAGCCGAGGTTCGCCAGCGCAGCGCAGGCGAGCGCGCGGAAGCGGGCCTCTTCGTTCGCGAGCACCGGCAAGAGCTCGCGGGCCAGCTCGTGACGATGGAGGCGTCGCTTTCCGATCTCGCGGATCGAGGCGAGCACCTCGTGCGGCTGCGACGAGCTCAGGTTCGTGATGACGCGCGGAGCTTCGTTCGCGTACCACTCCTGCTCCTGGCGGAACCACTCGCGCCAGAGATCCGGGCTCTCGTTGAGCGTCAGCCTGGAGATCCGCCGCAGGGCCCACAGGGCGTTCTCCGCCATCCCCGAGTCGGATGCCAGGAGCTCGATCATCACGGGGATCGAGCCGGTGTCCTCGAGCTCTCCGAGCGCCAGGAGTGCTGCCCGACAGAGGTGAGGCTCATCGGACTCGACGAGCTCGCGGAGGACCTCCGCAGCTCGTTCGTTGACCTCGACCGAGGCCGAAGCGCCGACCAGCCGGAACTGGCTCATGCAGGTGATCGCGAGGTCGTCGTGCCAGGAGAGCACCTCGGTGAGAAACGGCAGGCCCCGCGGGTCGCGGGCGCGACCGACGCCGCGCAGGACCGCGGGCAGGAGCTCGACAGGCCAGGACCGCCATCCGTGGAGCAGGCTCTCGTGAGTCTCGACGTCGGAGCCTGCGAGATCCGCGATCGCGTCCTCGATCGCCTCCTCGATGCGCGGGTGCAGTTCCTTGCGAGTCGACGAGCTCGCACGCTTCCTCAACCCGTCGAGATCCTCGGACGAGCCGACCAGCCCCGTCACCTCGATCAGCGTGGCGGTCGCTCGCGGATCGTCGTCCCCTGCCAGCGAGCGCTCGGCTGCAGGAAGCACCACGTCGTGCCCCATGCCTCTGAGCGCCTCGCGGACGAGGTCGCGCTGGTAAATGCTGATGATCTGCTCGGCTCCCTCGTCCAGGGCGGGCACGCCGCGGGCGCGGAGCATCTCGAAGAGGTGAGCGGGAACGGTGTATCCGACCTCCACGAGAAGAGGCACGGGGTCCTCGAGCAGCGGAGGATCCACGCGGATCGACCGGACGATCCAGGTCGCCCGATCCTCGGGCGACATCTCGGCGACGGCGGGCGGGAGCACGGACGGCTCGCCCTCGGCGCGGATGCTCGAGGCGCAGATGCCGGTCGTGAGGACCGTGAGGACAAGAAAGCGCATGGGGACCCTTCGCGCCCTACGGAACGTAGGACCTGCCCTTCCACATGACGGTCTGGTAGCCGCCGTTTCCCGTCACGTTACTACCGGTGGCAAGCGCTTCGTCGTAGTGGATCTTGCAGTTGCTGTCCAGGTGGACGGAGTAGGCGGTCAGAGCTCCGAACAGCTCGAAGTTGCTGTTGATCTCGACCGAGGCGTTGGGCGCGTAGATCGTCCCGTAGATCTGGGCGTTCGAGTTCAGGTCGACCTGATCGAGATCGACCTGCACGTTGGGGTCGATCACGTTGTTGCTGTCCAGGTTGATCTCGATGTCCGCGGGCGTGAAGGTCTGGGACGCGATCAGCGTGTTGCTGTCCATCACGAAGTCGTCCAGGACGTAGAGCTCGAGCTTCCCACCGAGCGCGTCCAGAATCATCTCGGAGTTGGAGTCGAGCTGCATGTTGTTCACGATCAGCGTCACGGGGCCCGTGATATTCAGGTGCCCGCCGGTGTTGAGCGTGAAGTCGTCGAAGGCGAACGTGCCGGGTCCCAGCGAGACGGTAGTGGAGCTCGGAACCGTGTAGTCCCCCGCGGACGCGACGACGGGAATCGTCAGGGGCGGCAGCGGCATCACGATCGGAGACGGAGTCGTGGAGCCGCTGATGACGGAGTTCCCGTTGGCGGTGGTCGTCCCGGCCGGACCCGGATTGGCGTCCCCGTAGACCTTCGCGTTCTGGTCGAGCGTGACGTCGTTGTTGGAGCCGATGTTGCCGTCGCTGTTGGCATAGGAACTGGCCCCGCTACCGTTCACGTCCTGGTCGGTGTAGATCCCCAGCGCCGAGTCGTAGCTGTCCACGAAGGCGTTGCTGTCCATCGTGAGGCCCGCGTCCCCGAATGCCGCCCAGACCCAGTTGGAGGTGTTGAGCTGCTCGACGACGACGTCGATGCGGTAGCCCTTGCCCCGGTCGAGACCCGTGGACTCGAGCGAGAGCTGCCCCCCACCGAGGTCGGTGACGTCGACCCAGTAGCTTCCCTGGGAGAAGGTCTGGACGTTCTGTATGGACCCCTTGACGCCGGTCCCGCCGTTCTGGAGCTCGAACAGGGCCTGGGTGATCCCGGCCTCCGCGACGTACTGTGCGGCGAGCTTGTCGCGCGACGCGCGTTGTTCCTTGTTCGCCGCGTTGGTGATGGCCACCGCGGCGAGAGACAGGGCGGCGACGGTCGCCAGGAGTGCGGCCACCATGACCAGCGCCGATCCACGGCGCGCGTTGTCGGGTCGTCGAATCATCAAGGTGCTCATCTCAACTGCATCGAAGTTTCGACGGTCCGGACGACCTCGTCGCCCTCGCCGTCCACGCTCGCCAGGCTCATCCGGATCGTGAGCACGTCGCCCACGCGCTGGAGACAGAACCCGGGCTCGTCGTCCATATCGTTCCCGTTGTCGTCGTTCGCGTTCAGGACCTCGCCCTCGAGGAACTCGCAGACGGAGTCGCAGAGGACGGTGCTGACCTGGTTCGCACCGACGTTGCGCGTCAACAGGAGGGCGCACTCGTCGACCAGACCGTCGCCGTCGTTGTCCAACCCGTCGTCCACCTCGCCGGTGTCGTACTGGAGCGAGAACTGGGTCGTCGGTCCCCAGACCACGTTCCCGCCCACGAAGCCGGAGGGCGTCTGGAAGCTGACCTGGGCCGTCCCGTCGGCATCGGGGTCGGGGAACATCATCGCCGCGCTCACGCCCGTCAGCTCGTTGACGATGCGCTCGGTGACGCGGCGCAGCTGCGTGTCGAGGTCGCCCTCTGCTGCCGTCGACTCGTAGGCGCCCTGACCCTGCGCGCCGACCATAGCGGCGACGCCGAAGATCGTCCCGAGCAGCCCGGCGCTGATCGCCACCTCGATGAGTGTCGCCCCCGTCTTCCGCCCGAATTGCAGTCGTGTTCGCATGATCAGAAGCCGCTCAGAAGTGTCTTGAACTCGAGGGTGGACGTACCGCTCTGCCCCTGCCACGTGAGCCGAACGAGGACGGGCAGGATCTGGTAGTCACCGCTGTGGTCGACCGCGTCGACGAGACCGTCTCCGTTCAGGTCGCGCGGCATGCCGAGGTCGGGCATCACCATGTCCTCGCGCAGGACTCCGGGAGCACCCGGTCCTACGGGCAGGAGGATCTCGCCCACGAGCCCGTCCGCGTCTCCGGGGAGCGCGTCGAGCCCGGCCACGGCGAAGGCCGAACCGCCGGCCGTTCCAGCGCCACCCGGGTCGTCGGCGGGGTCGGGATTGAAGGCGGCGAAGACCGTCGCGAAGTCGAACCCCTTGAGGTCCTCCATCTGCGTCTGGGCGGAGCGCGTGGCGATCGAGATCTGGCGCGTCACCTCGGAGGTCACCGCCGCCGTCGCGATCGACTGGACGTACCCCGCCAGCCCGATGGCGACGAGGACCATGATCACCATGACCTCCACCAACGTGAAGCCTGCTCGTTCTCGAGCGCGCGTCCCTGCCGCCGCGAGCGGTCTGGCGGGCATGATCCCTTCCCGGTTGTCAGCCAATCCTCACAGCGACCTCCCCTTGGCCGCTCGTGGACCTCCCTCATCGATGAAGGGAGACCGCGGCCTGAAACAAGTGTCTGGGAAACAAAGGAGTGTTTCGAATACCGGGGTCCACGTAGTCGAGGAGGCTCACGGAACAACGCGAATGCGCCTGTGATGAGCGCGTACGCCCTGCGTGTGATGACCACCGACACCCTCCATCAGGACTCTCACGACCGCGACGAGAACACGTTTCGATTGGGGCCGCGGCTCTACCGCGCGCTGGGTCCGGTGCTCGGCGGCCTCGTCCTCGACTTCGCCGACCTGGTCACCTTCGGTCCGTTCGGAATCTACGGCGGGATCTTCGTCGGCGCCGCGATCGGCTGGTGGATGACGTCGTTCTCGCGGCTCGCGCCGGTGGCTCGGGTCGCCGTGGCGGGCCTCGCGGGTGTCTACTGCGCGCTCCCCTTCACGCACTTCCTTCCGCTCGCGACCGCGATCACGGCGGCCATGCGCTTCTGCGAGGATCCTGACGAAGCGCGCGACGAGTCCGAGCCCGCGAGCCACTAGGGCATCAGGATCGGCGGCTCGCCGACGACCAGCGGCGCGGCGAGCCAGACGACGGCCGTCGCGAGCGCGAGCATCAGGTAGAGCGGAAGCACCGTGCCGGAGAAGAGCCCGGCGGTGAAGCGCAGGAGCCCGCGGACCTCCGACTCCCTCAGGCCGACCGGGTACACGAGCCCCGCGGGGAACGCGCGCTTCGCGAAACAGGCGTCGAGGGCCTGGACGTCGTTGGCGAAGGTCGAGAGCTCGCGCGACTTCGAGATGTAGCGCAGTTGCACCGCGCGGAACATCGCCTCGAGCAGCCAGAAGAAGAAGACGATCGCGAAGCCGAGCGGGAGCAGCCTCTCGAGGCCGCTGCCGAACGCCCAGCCGATCAGCAGGACCCACAGAGTCACGGCGCCGGTCTTGATCTTGAACAGGACCTCGTCGAGCGTCCGGATCTGGGCCTGGATCTGCTGGAAGCCCTCCTCGAAGAGCTCGCACTGGAACTGGAAGCGGTCGACGGGCTCGTCCATCCCTTCCCTGTATCGGGCGGCCCCGGGGAAGGCCTTAGGGGCGGGTCGGCGGGCCCCGGAGCGGTCCCCACGGGCTATCCTGGCCGCCCCATGAAGCGCTACGCGAGCGAGCTCGTCGGCACCTTCGCCCTGGTCTTCGCCGGGACGGGGGCTGAGAGTCCGGGAGTGCCCGGGCGGCCGATTCTCGGCCCCCACGATCGAGGGGATCCATACGCCATGACCGAGTCCGGAGACCGCATCACGGCGCGGCTGTTCGCGGAGGCCAAGGAGGGGAATCGAGCCGCTTTCGACGAACTGATCGTGCGCTTCCAGGGAAGGCTCCTCGTCCGCATCCGGATGATGATGGGCGAGAAGGCGCGCAACATGGCGGACTCCGACGACTTCCTGAACGGCGTGGTCGCGGACGTCGTGCGCGACTTCGACCGGGCCCGCATCCGCGACGAGAAGCACTTCGTGTGCTGGGCGACGGAGGTCGCGCGGAACAACATCCGCGACGCGGTGCGCAAGCGCGGCGAGGAGGCGTTCGCGAGCTTCTCGACCGTCTTCGTCGATCCGCCGACGGAGCGGGCACCGAAGTCGCCCTCGGAGATCGCGCGAGCCGTCGAAGAACAGCACGCGCTGGCCGAGGCGCTCGAATCGCTCCAGGAAGACCTGCGCCGCGTCATCGAGCTTCGCAACTTCTCCGAGCTCTCTTTCGGGGAGATCGGAGAGAAGATGAACCGCAGCGAGAACGCCGCCCAGCTCCTGCACAAGCGCGCGATGGTCCAGCTCGGCGGCTTGCTCGACGTCTGACGACGCGGGCGATTCGACGATCTCGTCGAGCACGGCGAGGATCGACATCGGGAGGTACACGCGAGGATGGACGCAGACAAGCGAGAACGCGCCGCCAGGATCCTGGACGAGTTCCTGATGCGCTCGTTCGGCGAGGAGGGGCTCGATCTCCTGACCGCCGAGAACTCGGAGATCGCCGGCGAGCTGCGAGCACTCTACGAACGACGGCACGCGGTGGCCGCGCGCGCGCTCGGATACGGAGTCGACGCCGGCGGCGCTTCCGACGAGGAGTCCTCCACGTCGCGCCTCGTCCGGCGACTCGCCGCCAAGCCGGCCGTCGAGGCTCGCTACCGTCCGCTCGAGGAGATCGGACGCGGCGGCATGGGTGCGGTCGTCAAGGCCTGGGACGAGGAGCTCGGCCGCGAGGTCGCGATGAAGGTGGCGCTCCAGCGCGGAGTGGAGCCCGAGTCCGCGGACGGGCAGCGCACCCTGGGCCGGTTCCTCGAGGAAGCGCAGGTCGCCGGGCAGCTCGTCCACCCGGGCATCGTTCCCGTTCACGAGCTCGGCCTGGACGCGGACGGCGGCCTGGTCTTCACGATGCAGCTCGTGCGCGGCCGCGAGCTGCGCGAGGTGTTTGCCCTCGCCCGCGCCGGAGAGGACGGCTGGACGCGGACGCGCGTGCTCGGCGTCCTGCTCAAGGTGTGCGAGGCGATGTCCTACGCGCACGCGAAGGGAGTCGTGCACCGCGACCTGAAACCGTCGAACGTGATGGTCGGGCGCTTCGGCGAGGTGTACGTGATGGACTGGGGTCTGGCGCGGATCGTGGGCGCCGCCGATCCGCACGACATCCGGCTGAAGCTCGACGGCGAGCCCGGACGGGAGCGGGACGTCGTGAGCGTGCGACGCGAAGAGCGCGAGGCAGACTCCGACTCACCGCTCGTGACCATGGACGGCGCCGTCGTGGGCACACCGGCCTACATGGCCCCCGAACAGGCGCGCGGCGAGGTCGAGGCGGTCGATCGCTGTTCGGACGTCTACTCGATCGGCGCGATGCTGTACGAGCTCCTGACCGGCCGCATGCCGTACGCGCCGCCCGAGGGACGCGCAGGAGCCCGGAAGATCCTGGCGGCCCTTCTCGAGGGACCCCCTCTTCCCATCGGCAGCGTCGCGAGGGACGTGCCGGGGGAGCTCGTGGCCATCTGCGAGAAGGCCATGGCGCGCGAGAAGGAGGCCCGCTACGCGGACACGCTCGAGCTGGCCGAGGACCTGCGCGCCTTCCTCGAGAACCGGGTCGTCGCGGCCTACGAGACCGGGGCGTGGGCCGAGGCGCGCAAGTGGGTGCAGCGCAACCGGCCGCTCGCGATCGCGCTCGCCGCCGTGCTCGTCGCGGTCGTGGGCGGCGCGAGCGGGATCGCCTACGTGGAGGCACAGGGGCGCGAGGCTGCCGAATACGAGCGCGGCCGTGCGCTGGAGAGCTCCCGGCTCGCGGAGGCCGAACGGGCGAACGTGCTCCGGCTCTCTCTGTTCCAGAACCTCGACGACCTTCGTCGCCGCGCCGACGAGCTGTGGCCCGCGCGCCCCGAGCACGTGCCGGCGTACGACGAGTGGCTGGCGAAGGCCGAGGCGGTCGTCGCGACGCTCCCGGAGCACGAGGAGCAGCTCGCGGTCCTCGCTGCGCGCCGGATCGAGAGCGACGAGGACCGCTGGTGGAGCACGCAGCTCGAGCGGCTCGTCCGGGACATCGGTGCGTTCGCGGACGACGAGACGGGGCTCGTGCGGGGGCGCTCGGAGCGCCACGGCTGGGGCGTCGAGCGGCGGCGCCGGGTGGCGGAGCTCGTGGCTGACGACTCGGTTCGCGGCGACGAGCCGCAGATGCGCTGGGCCGAGACGATCGAGTCGATCGCCGACGAGGCGGAGTGCCCCATGTACGGCGGGCTCCGGATCGCGCCGCAGCACGGCCTCCTCCCCATCGGCCGGGACCCGCGCTCCGGGCTCTGGGAGTTCGCGCACGTGCGCTCAGGAGCCGTCGCCCAGCGCGACCCGTCGAACGGAGAGCTCGTCGTCGCGGGGGCGACCGGGATCGTGCTCGTCCTGATTCCCGGCGATACGTTCCTGATGGGTGGCCAGGCGGATGACCCGACCGCTCCCAACTACGACCCCCGCGCGCGTCCGCTCGAGGGCCCCGTCCGGGAAGTTACCGTCGACCCGTTCTTCCTCTCGAAGTACGAGCTGACTCAGGGTCAGTGGCTGCGCTTCGCGGGCTGGATCCGGGCCGCCGTGAATCCCGTGACGCACTCGACGGCGACCGAGAGCAGCCCGGTCGAGAACACGACCTACGCGGCTTTCGAGACCGTGCTCTTCCGCCTCGGTCTGGAGATCCCGGACGACGAGCAGTGGGAGTACGCCTGTCGCGCGGGGACCACCGGGAGCACGTTCTGGCCGGACGGGACGCCCATGCAGCAGTACGCGAACCTGGCCGACCGGAGCTTCCGCGAGGAGTACGCCGACATGCGGTTCATGGAGGACTACGACGACCGCTTCCCGTTCCACGCGCCCGTCGGCAGCTTCCACCCCAACCCGTTCGGCCTGCACGACATGCTGGGGAACGTGTGGGAGTTCACCAAGGGTTTTGCGCGGGGCGGGGGCTTCGAGAGCGGGGCGAGCTCGGCGACCTCGATCTTCAAGGACGTGGCCGAGCCCGAGGCGAGCGACATCGCGGTCGGCGTCCGAGCAATGCGTCGGATCGAGTGAGGGCCGGGCAGAGAACCATCAGATTCGTCGACGGATTCGACGGACCCGATCGCGGGGCCAGAGAGAGGGGAGGACCACTCTCCCAGGACCGTGGAACACAGCAGGTACGGAGCGCGATTCGTTCTCGGCCCGGCGTCCCCTGACGCTCCGAGGAGGCGCCGTGCCATCTCGTGGAAGGACAGCGCTTGCCCCCTATCCGGACTCGGAGACTCGTCGTAGTTTCGGTCCGGACGTTCCCAGCCCAGACAGCAAGAGGAGGAGACCGTGATCGCACGGATTGCTGACACCGCACTCGTACTCGTCGCCCTCGTCCCCCTGGCCGCGCACGCCCGCGCCCAAACATGCGTCACGCCGCCGTCGGGGTTGGTCGGGTGGTGGGACGTGGACACGAAGTCGAGGGACAACGTGTTCAACCTCGTCGACCGGTTCGGCGGTCCCTGCGGGAGGATGGCCTCGTACAGCGTCAACACGCTCGAGGACCTCGACGTCGCCGGGATGGTCGGCACGGCCTTCGGTCTGAACGGTACGAACGACAGCATCGAGATCCCCCACTCGGCGGCACTGGGTCAGACGACCGAGCTGAGCGTGGAGTTCTGGATGAAGTCCACGGGAGCGCAGATCGACCCCCTCTTCGCCCCCGTCGACAAGTCGCACGGCTTCCCGGACTTCGAGGGCTGGGTGTTCCAGGGCGACAGCTCATTGGGGACGATCGGCTTCGGCTACGGCGACGGAAGCGGGTTTCCGTCCGTCGCGACGAGCGTGAACGTCCTGGACGGCACGTTCCACCACCTCGCGGTCACGTTCGACGCGAACCTGGCGCAGGACAATCTGAAGTTCTACGTCGACGGCGTCCTGGTCGACATGCTGAACACCACGGCCCCGATCCAGGTCAACACCGGCGAACCCCTCGTCATCGGGAGCGTGTGGGCGGGAGGCGGAACTCCCGAGCGGCACTTCAACGGAATCGTCGACGAGGTTTCGGTCTACGACAGCGAGCTCACCTCGAGCGAGATCCTCGCGATCTTCAACGCCGGAAGCGACGGCAAGTGCCGTCCGACGGATCCTCCCTGCACGACGGTGACCGGCATCACGAACTGGTGGCGCGCCGAGGGCGACTTCCGCGACGAGGTCACGGGTTCCACGGGACAGATGATCCCCGATCTCGACGCCGAGTACTTCATCACGGGAGTCGCCGGGCAGGGATTCGACGTCGACGGCGACGACGACTGGGTCAATCTCGGGACCGAGGCCGGGAACTTCGGCACCGGCGACTTCTCGATCGAGTTCTGGTTCATGCTCGACCGGATCGTCGATCCCGAGCAGATCCTGGTCGAGAAGTGGGTCGACACGCAGACCCCGGGAGGCGTCCCGCACGCAGGCTGGCTCATTGCCTATCAGTCCGGCCCCGATCCGGATCAGATCGTGGTCAACGCGACCGAAGCCGGGGTGGGGGATCTCCCCATTGCGGCCATCCAGCCCTCTCCACCGATCCAGCCCTGCGAGTGGCACCACCTCGCGTTCACTCACGACTCGGGCACCTACACGACCTACTTCGACGGCCAGCCCGCGACCTCGGCGACCGTCGGGACGATCCCCGACGTGTCCACGCCCCTCGTCGATCTGAAGATCGGGCACCGTGGAAACTCGACCGACACGCCGGGATCGACAGACACGCGCGATCTCGATCTCGACGGCGCCCTCGACGAGCTCACCCTCTACGACCGCGCGCTCACTCCCGCCGAAGTCCAGGCCGTGTTCGACGCGGGTACGGGCGGCAAGTGCCTTCCCGTGCAGGTCTGTGCTCCGACCGAGACGGCCCTCACGGCATGGTGGCCGGGCGAGGGCACAGCCGAGGACGTGCACGGCACGAACGACGGCTCGACGGTCGGATCACCGGCGTTCGGTGCGGCGCAGGTCGCGGACGGCTTCACGTTCGACAGCGCCGACGACGGGATCCAGGTCCCCCACGACACGGCGCTCGACGTCCCGGTCACGGGGTTCACGTGCGAGTTCTGGATGACGGGCAACGCGTCCCAGCCGTCCGCGACGGACATGGGTCTCTACCTGCTCGTCGACAAGTCGCACGGCGTCGTAGACAGCACGGGCTGGGCGTTTCAGGGGGACAGCACGAACGAGACCCTGTCCTTCACGATCGGGCGCGGAGGAGCGGGCACCACGGACTTCGCGACCGTGACGACGTCGAAGACCCTGCTCGACGACCGGTTCCACCACGTCGCGGGGACGTGGGACGGGACCGACATCCGGCTCTACGTCGACGGCGAGCTCCAGGACACGCTGGCCGAGACCACGGTCGCGAACAACACGCGCGACCTCTGGTTCGGCCGCTGGTCCACGAACACGGCGCGTTCGTTCACGGGCCAGATCGACGAGGTCTCGCTCTACGACCGCGCGTTGACGCAGTCCGAGCTGGCGGCGATCGCGCTCGCGGGACCGCTGGGCAAGTGCGTTGGCGGTATGCCGCCGGTCGCGGACGCCGGCGGCCCCTACGTCGAGGAGTGTCAGGGAGCATCGACGGCGGTCCTGCTCGACGGGTCGGCCTCGTTCGACCCCGAGGGGGCGATGCTCACCTACCTCTGGTCCACGGACTGCCCGGACGCGGTCTTCGACGACCCGCAGAGCGCGACGCCGACGCTGCTCTTCCCGACCGGACTCGGTTCGCGCCCCTCGTGCACGGCGACGCTCGTCGTGAGCGACGGCGTGACTTCGATCCCGAGCATCGCGACGGTCGACATCGCCGACACGATGCCGGCGGACGTCGCGGTCACGTGCTCGGAGACTTCGCTGTGGCCCGCCGACCACTCGCTCGCCTCCATCGGCCTCTCCGTCTCCGTCGACGACTGCGACCCGACCTTCTCGAGCATCGCCGAGGTCGAGGTCTGGTCCGACGAGCCCGAGTGCTCGCTGACCGACCTCGGGCCGGAGGACTACTGCCGCCGCAACCTCGCGCTGCGGGCGCTGACGCTGCTCTACGACGGGACCTCGTGCGACGAGATCGGGCGGCGGCCGCGGAAAGAGGGCATCGGGCAGCCGGAGATCGCGTGCATCTCCGACCTCTCCGGCGAATCCGTCGTCCAGGTACGCGTCAGCAACAAGCGCGACGCGGACGCGCTCGGCGCCAGCGTGTGGTTCGACGGCGCGGTCTCGCCCGGCGACGTGATCGCGGCCCGTGCGGCCAACGCCGGCGAGCGCAAGCTCGACCCCGTGGTCTTCGTCCACGTCTTCGACCTCGCGGGGAACCAGCTCCAGCTCGTCGAGTTCTCGACGAACTGTCGGAATCCGCTCGAGCTGGGCGACAAGCTCGGCTCCTTCGAGCTGGTCGGCGTCCGGCCGGCCGCTCCGCTCTCCAGCGAGGGCGGCAACAGCGAGTGCCACGCGCCCGACATGAAGTTCGAGAGCGGGTGCCTCAACCTGCGGCAGGAGCGCGACCCGAACCAGGACGGGCGCGTGTACCTGCTCGTCGTGCGCTCGACGGACAAGGACGGGAACTCGGGCTACGACTACTGCACCGTGACGGTTCCGCAGCTCGACACGCCGGAGTCGCGGGCGGACGTCGCGGCTGAGGCGCAGGCGGTGCTGGACTACCTCGCGCTCAACCCGGGCGCGTCGCCTTCGAGCCTCGGCTTCCTCCAGCACGGGACCGCGGTCCTGACCGGCGGGCAGCAGTCCGGGCAGACGTCGTCCTGCAACATCGGCGCGCCGGTGATCACGGGCTTCCCGACGCTCTCGGCGCCGGCGGACCAGCTCTACACCTACGACGCGACGGCCTTCGACCCGGACGGCGGCATGCTCTTCTACAGCCTGCCCACGAAGTCGTCGGGGATGTCGATCGACGGATCGGGCATGTTCACGTGGACGCCGACGATGGGGCAGCTCGGCATCCACGACGTCGTCGTTCGCGTCACGGACGCCGCGGGAGCCTTCGACGAGCTCTCGTTCCAGCTCGTCGTCCCGGCCGAGGTCAACAACCCGCCGGTGATCACGACACCGCCCGTGCAGAGCGGGACGGAAGGCGTCGCCTACCTGTACGACGTCGATGCGACGGACGCGGACCTCGATCCGATCGGGTACACGCTGACGCAGTCGCCCGCGGGGATGGCGATCGATGCCATGAGCGGTCTCGTGACCTGGACGCCCAACGGCACGCAGGCGGGTGAGCACACGATCCGCGTGCAGGCGGACGACGGCAAGGGCGCGACCGATCTGCAGGAGTACGAGATCGTCGTCGCGGAGGCGATCAACAACGACCCGACCTTCACGTCGAGCCCGGGGACGGCGGCGACGTCGGACGCGCAGTACTTCTACGCCGCGACGAGCGACGACCTGGACGGCGACACGCTCGTCTTCTCGCTCGCCACGGCTCCGACCGGGATGGGCGTGGGTCCGTCCACCGGGTTGGTCCAGTGGTATCCGACGCGCGCGCAGGGCGGGATGCACGCCGTGGACCTCCAGATCGACGACGGGCGCGGCGGCGTGGTGTCGCAGCCGTGGAACATAACCGTCACGGTCCCGAACACGTCACCGACAGTGACGTCGGCCGCTCCCACGGATCCGCTCCGGTACGAGGCGCTCTTCGAGCACGACGTCGACGCGATCGATCCCGAGGGCGACACGCCCGAGTACACGCTGGCGACCTTCCCGACGGGGATGACGATCGACCCGGACAGCGGTTTGATCAGCTGGACGCCGACGTCGGGACAGGTCGGGTTCCACACGGTCGACATCGAGGTGCTGGACGGGCTCGGCGGGATCGGGATGCAGAGCTTCCAGCTCGAGGTGCTGGACGTGCCGTTCGGGAACGTGCCGCCGACGATCAGTTCCACGGCGCCGACGGCGGGAACGGAGGGAGTGCTCTATTCCTATGACGTGATCGCGTCGGACCTGGACTTCGACCCGCTCACGTACTCGCTCACGGCCGCGCCGCTCGGGATGGTGATCGGTTCGGCGAACGGTGAGGTCCGCTGGACGCCGTCCGCCGTGCAGTCCGGCATGCACCCGGTGACGATCCTCGTCAGTGACGGGAACTCGGGCGGTAACGCAACGGAGTCGTACTCGATCACGGTGGCCGAGGCGATCAACGATCCGCCGGTCATCACGACGACGGCGATCACGCAGGCGACGGCGACGGTCCTCTACTCGTACGACGTGGACGCGGACGACGGCGACAACGACACGCTCGAGTTCGACCTGCTCCAGTTCCCGGCCGGGATGACGATCGACACGATGAGCGGGTTGATCGAGTGGACGCCCGGCGTCGGTCTGATCGACACGATGCAGACGGTCGAGGTCGAGGTCGACGACCTGCGCGGCGGGATCGACACGCAGCTCTACTCGATCGAGGTCGGCGAGCTCGTCGTGGACACGACGCCGCCGACGGTGCGGATCCTCGTCTCGGCCGACCCGGCGGACATCAACGACATGGTCACGATCACCGTGTTGGCGGACGACGACACGGCGGTGACGTCGCGCTCGCTCTTGGTGAACAGCTCGCCGGTGACGCTGGACGGGATGGGTGTGGGGACGTTCTCGTCGCCGACGCCGGGTATCTTCACGGCGGACGCGACGGCCTCGGACGCCGAGAGCAACGTCGGCAACGACTCGCGCACGTTCCTGATCGTGGATCCGGGGCTCACGGGAGCGCCGGTCGCGAGCATCACGGCGCCGCTCGACGGGGATAGTGAGAGCGAGGCATTCGACGTGACGGGTACGGCGGACGGGGCCGAATTCGCGGACTACAAGCTCGAGCTCGCGCCGCTCGGGACGACGGAGTTCCTGGTTCTCGCCGAGGGAACGAGCCCGGTGGTTGCGGGAACGCTCGGCAACATCCTCCCCTACCGGTGCCTCAACGACCTGTACACGCTGCGGTTGACGGTTCGGGCCCTGGACGGCTCGGTGGCGATGGACAGCGTCGACGTGGAGCTCGACGTGAAGGCAGCGGCGGTCGGAGCCTACACGGTGGGCTTCACGGACAAGACCGTGAACGTGGGCAGCATTCCGGTCAAGGTGGGCAGGGTCTACGACTCCCGGCGCAAGACCGTCGGAGACTTCGGTCTGGGCTGGACGCTCGACTACAAGGCGGTCGAGATCATCGAGAACCGACCCATGGGTGAAGGTTGGCTCCAGCAGGTCGACACTTCAGGCTTCTTTCCGACGTATCTTCTGGAACCACTGGGCAAGCACGAAGTCGTCATCCGCTGGGGACCCAACGACGTCGAGAGATTCGAGCCGGCCGCCAATCCGCCCGCTCAACCGCTGTTCCCGATCCGGAACCTGGCCGGTCTGGACTTCCAGCCCATCGGCTTCGCAGAGGGTCAGCTCTTCCCTCTCGTTTCCCCGGTGTTCGTCAATCCCGGATCGGCCGGGCCCGTGACCCTGACCAATGGAGGGCTCCAGCAATACCGCCCCCAGCAGTACATCTACGAGCACCCGTCCGGTGATTCGCTCGCCTTCACCGAGACACACACGGGATCTCTGCGATACCGCCTGAGTAGCCTCACGGGTCACAACAGCAACACGCTCTTCCTGTCCGATGACGGCATCCTCAACTCGCAGGGTATCGGCGTGACCTTCGAGAGAGACGCTGATGGCCGCATCGAGCGCATCGTCGATCCGTCCGGCGAAGAGCTTGTCTACGAGTACGACGTACGGGGACGACTGTCCGGCTTCGTCGACGAGCTGGGAAACCGTGTCTCCTACCACTACGACGAGAGCGACCAGCTCGTGGAGGTTCGCGACCCTCTCGGGCGGCCTTCCACACGTCAGGAGTACGACGGGAACGGCCTGCTGGTGGCGCTCGTCGATGCCGATGGCAATCGCTACGAGATCACGAACGACCCGGTTGGGCGGGAAGAGACGTTCCTGGACCCTGACGGAAACCTGGAGCGCTTCGTCTACGACACCGACGGCAACGTGACTCTGCAAGAGCGAACGGTGACCCTCGACGGCGTCCCGACGCTCCACCAGACCGCGTTCCAGTACGACTCACGCGGCCGAGAGATCTACCGTCAGGACGGCGATGGGCTGGAGACGACACGAGAGTACGACGGCGGCGGTCACCTCACGGCGATGACGCTCGACCCCAACGGGTACAACCTCCGCACGTCGTATGTCTACGACACCGAGGGGAACCTCGTCTCCACGACCGATCCCTTCGGAAGCACGACCAGCTATACCTACGACGCCAATGGCAACCGACTCTCGCGGACGGACGCATTGGGCACCACGACCGAGTTCGAGTACGACGGTTCCGGACGCCTGACCGTCGAGCGCGATCCGCTGTTGGTAGAGACGCTTCACACGTACTCACAGGCCGGGCAGCTCACGCGAGTGGAGGTCACGGACGGCGGACCGGCACTCACAGCCACGGACTTCACGTACGACGCGCTGGGAAGGATGGCCACGAGCACGGAGCATCGCACGGTGCGGGGGGTGATGACCGCGCTCACGACCACTTTCGAGTACGACGCCAGTGGGAAGACGACTGCGCTCGTCGATCCGCTCGGGAACCGGACGATGTTCGAGTACAACGCGCTCGGACGGCGCACGGCGGTCGAGGATGCGCTCGGACGTCGGACGACCTTCGAGTACGACCATCGCGGCCTACAGACTCGCACGGTCTTTCCTGATGGCCTGACGGCGACCAACACCTACGACGATCAAGGCCGGTTGGTCACTCAAACGGATCGCGGCGGACGTACGACGACGTTCGTCCACGACGAGGCCGACCGGATCATCCGCACGGACTTCCCCGACGGGACGTTTACGCAAGTGGTCTACTCGCTCGAGGGCCGGATCCTGGCCGAGATCGATGCGAGCGGCAATCGCACCGACCGCACCTACGACACGGCCGGTCGTTTGATGGACACGCTCCTGCCGGCAACCTTCGACTTCGTCAGTGGATCGACGCTGCGCGGGATGAGCTCCCGCGCCTACGACCCTGCTGGGCGCCTCGCTTCACTCACGAACGCCAGGAACGAGACCACGAGCTTCACCTACGACGCGCTGGGACGTCTGCAGTTCACGACGTTCCCAGATGGAGGTCTGCTGGAGTCGCAATACGACGCGAACGGGAGGGTGGCCACGCGTATCGTCCGGCATGGCGCGATGAGCGACAAGGCGACCTCGTTCTACTACGACAGCCTCGGCCGCATGACCCAGGTGGTCTCACCCGTCGTCGACGCGCAGGCCGACAACGTCCAGGACTACACCTACGACGAGTCCGGAAACCTCCTGACCGGGCCCAGGATCACGCAGGAGTTCGACGAGCTCGGGAGAATCGAGCGTCGTCTCCTACCGGAGGGGCAAGAGGAGTCGTTCGCATACGACACGGTCGGGCGCGTCGTCTCGCACACATTCTTCGACGGCTCCATCGAGACGTTCCAGTACGACGTGATGAACCGGGTCACCGTCCACTACCTGGCGGACGGATCGGTTCGGACATTCACCTACACACCGACGGGGAATATCGCCACGGTGACTGATTCCTCCGGTACCGTTCTCCGCACCTACGACGCGGTCGATCGCATTGCATCGTTCTCCGACACTCTCGGACAGACCGCCGCGTACACGTATGAAGCGAGGGGGAGGATCGAGACCATTACGACGTCTGGGGGCGTGGTCACCTACGGCTACGACGAGGCGAAGCGCCTGGAGTCCATCACCTCGCCGATGGGGATGCACGACTACGAGCGCGATCTCGAAGGAAACGTGCGGCGCCTCGTGCGACCGGCCGGCCTGGAAACCAACTACGTCTACGATGCGATGAACCGACTCACATCGGTCGTTCATGACGATGGCGTGGGCACGATCGCCTCGTTCACCCAAGTACGGAACCTCGCCGGCCTCCCCACCAGTGTCACCGAGCTCGACGGAACGACAATCGACTTCGATTACGACGACCAGAACCGATTGCGCGAAGTGGTCGAGACAGATCCGCTCCTCGTGACCGCAACCAACTCCTACGACTACTTCGGACTCGACCGGACGACCGCGGACTTCAACGGTGAAACTGTCTCGTACGGTTATGACCTGAACGGTCGCCAGGAGACCCTGTCGTCCTCCGTCTCAGGTCTTTTCGACCAGGTCTTCGACGACACGGGGCGCCTGCTGTCCATAGAGCAAACCTCCGTCCCCGTGCAAACCTACGTCTATGACGCCCTCGATCGTCTCCGGAGCTTCACGGACACCGGCGGTACGGTGACGTACGGGTACGACGGTCTCAACTCACCGACGACACGTACCGATTCGACGAGCATCACGGACTTCCTGGTCGGGGAGAACCCGACGGGGTTGGCTCAGATCCTCGAGACACAGGACACAGTCGACGGACTCACCACCTTCCTCTATGACGACCGCGGCGTCCTCGGTTCGTTCTCGATCGGGAGTGACGTTCAGTTCCTCGAGGACCTGCGTGGAAGCGTTGTCGTCCGCGATGATGGGGTGGTTACCACACACCTGGGTTACGACGAGTACGGCAGGCCCGATGCGCCGAGTGGGACGACGGCTGCTTATCACGGCTATCGCGGCCAGTGGTACGACGAGGACGCCGGTCTCTACTTCCTGCGGGCTCGAGTCTACGACCCACGCCGCGGAGAGTTCCTCTCTCGCGATCCCTTCGGGGGTCTGACCAGTGACCCTCTCAGCTTCGACAAGTACGGCTATGCGAGGGGGAACCCCGTCGTCTTCGAGGATCCTCTCGGGCTCTTCTCGCTCATCGACCTCAACTTCGCGGGCTCCATCCGATCGACCCTCCGGCAGAGTACGAGTGTTGCCGGCTACTGTCGCGACCTCGCCACTGCACAGAGCCTCAGCACAGCGTTTGGCTTTGTTGTCGCCGCAGGCTCGGCTTTCTCTTCGATCGACACGCCGCAGCTCAAACTCTTTCAGATTGCATTCCCTTTCGAGAGCAAGGAATACGGCCTCGAGGGCTCAGTCGAGATCAGTGCGGGGTTCGAGATCCTCAAGAACCAGGAACAAGGGAAGGTGTGGAAAGCGTCCTTTGGGGTCAAGGCGGGTGCTGGGAAGAGTACGAACGTCGGAGAAACCAATATCGATTTCGAGAATTCTGAAGTCGGCCTTCCTCCTGCAACACGTGGAGCGTCGGGTTCGGGCAGCGTCGCGCTCAGCGTCCTCGGCCCTCCCCCCCTGAAGTTCGAGCCCGGTGGCCGCTTCCAGGGATCGGTGACCATTTGGGAGCAGAAGGGGCTGTGTGGGATCACCCTCTTCAAGCTCTCCGCCAGCGCCGGGATCGGGGCCAGTTACGTCGGCGACGCAACGAAGACCGCCCTTGGTGTCCTGGAAGACTTGATCCAGGTCCAAGTCGAAGCGGGTCCCCTCGAGCAGACGTTCAGCCCCGGAAAGATGATTCTCCAGCACATCCTCAATGACGTGTGATCAAGGTCGCTCTCAATGGCCGAGCCGAAAGTACAGCCAGCCTGACGGTCGACGTCTTCGGGCTCTGAACAGGCTTCAGTAACCGATCGACGGTGAGTGCGAGCCGCGGCCCGTCCTGCGTCGCCGGTCAGTCCCGCGCGAACGGGTAGTCCACGTACTCGAGCGACCATCCCTCCGGCACGCCGAGCTTCTCCGCGTAGCGCGCCGCGGGTCCGAAGAAGAGCGCACCGACCTCACCTCGCCCGAAGCCGAAGTCCACTGCGAACGGAGAGATACCGCGGTCGGGTCCGAACGGGCCGCTAAAGCGGTCGGCCTCGTAGTAGCGCGGGACCTCGACGCGGACGCGTTCGTCTTCATAGGGGAACGGTCGGTCTAGCAGGCGTCCCTCCCCCACCAGCGTGCCGTCCGCGAGCCGCGGCCAGAGGAGCGCGGTCGTCGACTGGAGCTCGTAAGGAACGACCGCGCCGTTCTCGAGCGCGGGCTCGGCCACCGTCTCGTCCGCGCCCGCCGGCCGCAGGACCCAGCCGCTGCCTGCGAACGCCGCACTCCCGTCCTCGGCGATCACCACGCGTGAATGCCCGTCCGTCGCGCCGTAGATCCCATGCCCCTTGCACTCGACGAAGACGGCCGCGTGCGCGCCGTCCGGATCGGGCACGCCGTCCTCGTCCACGAGCAAGAGCGCGCCCCGCACGCGCTCCTTCCCGTCGCGAAACCCCGCCCCCTCCGCCGCGTACACGCCCCCCACGTAGTGCGCCTGCGTGAAGAGCAGCACCACGCGCCCGCTCGCCTTCTCCACCACGACCTGCAGGTTCTCGCCATCGTTCTCGTGCGTCAGGTGCAGCCCGATGTCGAACGCCGTCCAGTCGCGCGGGTGGAAGAGGTGATAGGTGAGGAACCAGTGCGTCCCGGTCTCGAGCACCGCGTAGTAGACGGTCGGGAAGAGCTCGAAGCGCGCGAACGCCTCCCAGTTGTTCTCCCCGTCGAGGTCGCCGTCGAAGTCCACCGGCGCCGGAACGTCCTGGCGTCCCTTCGTCGGGTGGAACTCCTTGTAGAGGAACGGCGCGTAGCGGCGGGCGAGCTCCAGGTCGTCGTCGACGACGACTCCGTGCCGCGATTCCTCGAGCGGGTCGATGCGCAGCGGCGAGGCGCACGCGTTCAACCAGGTCAGGAATGCGGCCATCGCGACCGCGGCGAGCATCCCCATCCGCCCCCCCATGGTCCGCGGGAGCCGCTTCACCCCGCGTGCTCGAGCTTGATGATGTAGAGCACGGTCGCGTGTTGCGGCAAGTTCTCGTCGAAGTGCACGTGCTCGCCGTGCGAGGCGCGGATCTCCTCGTCTTCGGCCAGGATGTCCGTGTCGAAGACCGCGCGCGCGTCCCCGATCTCGGCCGTCGCGCCCCAGTTCATTCCGAAGCGGCTGTGATTGGGCGAGCTGTTGTCGTGGGCGTGCAGGCCCGCCGGGCCCATGGTGCTCGCTGCGTAGTAGAGCCCGGCCTGCGCCCCGTCGCCGACGCCGCGCAGGAAGAGCCCGCGCAGGTCCGGCGTTCCGTTGTACCCGTTGCAGATCGCCCAGCCCGGCGGGATCTCGGCGCCCGACTCCGGCAGCCAGGGCAGGATCGCGCCGAGCGGCAGCGATTCCCAGGCCGAGTCCATCCAGTCGATGGCGCGTTGCAGCTCGTCGAGCTGTTCCTGGTAGGACTGGACGAGGTACACGTTCTGGTCGTCGGCGTTCTCGAGCACGCGGACGGCTTCGGCGAGCTGTTCTTCGAGGAGGTCGACGCGGTCCGCGAGCTCGGTGGCGCGCCCGCTCACGCCTTCGACGCGTTCGATCCGTTGAACGAAGCCGGTGTCGCGCTCTTCCCCCTCGACGATCGCCTCTTCCGTGCCGATCAGCCGTTCGCTGAGGAGGTCGCCGCGCACGGCGCCGAGGGCGTCCAGGCGCGAGAGCCGGGCTCCCATCTCGCTGAACTTCGCGCTGGCCTGGGCCCACGCCCCGACGGCGAGGACGAGAGCCGTGATGCCGACGGCGATTCCGATGACGTTTCGGTTCATGTGCTCCCTCGAGTCGAGCCGTTTCGCGTGCCCCGCTGCCGGGTGGTCCATCCTAACGCGGGGCGGATGCTCCCGGAGGACTGGACGACCGAGCGGGAGCATCCCATCGGTAGAATCCGGGACCGCACGGAACGGACACGCGGAAGGAGGCGGTCACATGGTCGGGTTCGGTACTTTCCTGGTCTTCGTCGCTGTCGTGTGGATCGGTACCAAGCTCGGTCTGATCCGGGAGGAGCTGGCGGCGATTCGTCGCGCCCTCGAGGCGCGGGGTCCCGACGTCGCCGACTAGCCATCAAGCCCGGTCTTCGGCTCCGCCGCTCCCGGATCGATTCGGGTCGGGCTTGCAGCGGACGCCCGGGCGGAATAGAGCAGTGAAATGAAGCCCGCGTCCCGCGAGCCCGTGTCGTTCCTGGTGCTGGTGGCGATCGCCTTGCTCCTGTCGGGGATCACGCCGTACGACCGTACGACGTGGTGGCTCGAGGTCGGGCCGGTGCTCCTCGGTGTGCCGATCTTGATCGCGACGCACGCGCGTTTCCGCTTGACGCCGCTCGTCTACCGTCTGCTCTTCCTGCACGCGTTGATCTTGATCCTGGGCGGTGCGTACACCTATGCGCGCGTCCCGTTCGGCTTCTGGTTGCAGGATCTGTTCTCGTTCGAGCGCAACCCCTACGACCGGATCGGTCACCTCGCGCAGGGTTTCGTTCCGGCGATCCTCGCCCGTGAGCTCCTGTTGCGTCGTTCGCCGCTCGTGCCGGGCAAGTGGCTCTTCTTCCTGGTCACCTGCGTGTGCTTGGCGTTCAGCGCCCTCTACGAGCTGACCGAGTGGTGGACAGCCATCGCGGTCGGTTCCGCCGCCGAAGAGTTCCTGGGCACGCAGGGGGACGTGTGGGACACGCAGTGGGACATGTTCCTGGCGTTGCTGGGCGCGGTGGCGGCGCAGTGGGCGTTGTCGGCCGTGCACGACCGCCAGCTCGGTGAGCTCGAACGGTGATCACGACCCGGATTCGCGCCCCTCGCCCCGCTCGGGAGGGCCGAGCTTGACGTCCGCTCCCACCCGGCTATCTTGATCGGGCTCTCGAGAGCGGGCGTAACTCAGTTGGTAGAGTGTCAGCTTCCCAAGCTGAATGTCGAGGGTTCGAGTCCCTTCGCCCGCTCCACGCAAGCTCGCACGTGTTCGGGAGTTAGGCGCGCGGGGGGCAATGCAGCAGCGTAGGTGCGGGCTACGTGTGCCACTTTGGTCACCCCTTCGTGCGGCGTCAGTCGTGCCCTCGTTGCCAGGATGACGCTGCTCCGCAAAGCCCCTAAGCAACAAGCGACTCGACATGAGCTGGATATCGAGGATCTTGCGCCGCCCAAGGAATGACTCTCAGGGCCTCGAGCCCAACGCAGAGACCCGTTCCCAACCTGCGCATGCTCGGAGCACCCCGATGGTTCCTGGGGACAACCCCATTCGACTCCCCCAAAACGATGTCCTCGGTAGGACAAAGACCGCCCGGTCATTCTCGGTCCAGATTCTGTCGCTGGACGCGAGTGAAGGCGTCGCCATCGGAGTAATGGGCCCCTGGGGCTCGGGCAAGACGTCGTTTGTCAACCTTGCGCGAGTCCACTTGGAAGAGGCGGGCGTCCCTATCCTCGACTTCAACCCGTGGATGTTCAGCGGTGCTGAGCAACTCGTCGAGTCGTTCTTCGTCGAGCTCTCTGCACAGTTGAGACTCCGACCTAGCCTGGCTGGCATCGGCAAAGACTTGGAGGATTATGGTGAGGCATTCTCTGGGATGGGTTGGCTCCCCCTTGTGGGGCCGTGGATCGATCGAGGCCGTGCCGCCACAGGTATCCTGGCGAAGATTCTCCGGCGGAGGAAAGAAGGGGCTGGTGAACGGAGGGCCAAGGTTGCGCAGGCTCTGGCTGCACTCGAGAAACCAATTGTCGTCGTGCTCGATGACATCGACCGGCTAACCACCTCTGAAATCCGCGACACCTTCAGGCTCGTCAGACTGACTGCCAACTTCCCGAACGTCATCTACATCGTGGCGTTTGATCGTGTGCGAGTGGAAGAAGCACTCGCCGAACAACGCATACCAGGTCGGGACTACCTAGAGAAGATCCTTCAGGTAGGTGTTGATCTCCCTGCAATTCCTGCGCAAGTGCTCAACACACAGGTCTTCGGGGCCATCGATACCGCGCTCTCACAAGTCGAGGATCCCGGCGAGTTCGACGAAAGTTCCTGGCCCGATGTATTCATGGAGATCATCCGCCCCTTGATCAGCAACATGCGAGACGTCCGCCGCTTTTCGGCGGCGCTCCACGGTACTGCACGCGACCTGGGGGGCCAGGTAGCCCTTGTTGATGTACTGGCGCTTGAAGCCGTCCGCGTCTTTCTGCCCGACGTTTTCCATCATATTCATGATGCGATCGAAAGCCTGACAACATCCGCTTCCAGCTATGGTCGCGTTGACTCCACGCACCTGAAGAAACAAGTAGACTTGCTGATAGAGCAGGCTGGACCTGATCACAGAGAGGTTGTCGAATCGCTCATCGAGCGGCTCTTTCCGTGCGGACATCGACACCTTGGCGGAGCTGACTATGGGGGTGAATGGAAGACCCAATGGCTCCGAGAGCGGCGCGTTGCCCATGAGGACATCCTGCGAGTGTACCTGGAACGCGTCGTTGGTCAGGGGCTACTGGCGTTCACCGAAGCCGAGCGGGCTTGGGCCCGCATGGCAGATCGCGCCGCGCTCGACTCCTACCTCCGGGGTCTTGACCCTGAGCGCCTGCAGGACGTCTTCTCTTTCTTAGAGACGTACGAGGATAGGTTCGCTCCCGAACATGTCGTGCCAGGTACTGTCGTTCTCCTAAACCTCATGCCCGAGCTTCCTGAACGAAAGCGGGGAATGTTCGAGCCCACGCCCCGTCTCATCGTAGCCCGAGTGGTGCTTCGGCTCTTGCGTTCGCTTGGAGACGCTGGTGAGGTTGAAACAGCGGTTCGGGAGATCCTGCCCGAACTCCTCACTCTCTCTGCCAAGTTAGAACTGCTCACCCTCATTGGACACAGAGAAGGCGCGGGACAAAGGCTGATCCCAGAGCAATCAGCCATCCAGCTACAAGAGGACTGGCGCTCAGAGGTCCGCTCGGCACAAGTCGAGACCCTTGCCGAGGAAGCCGAGATCCTCAGGATCTTTCTCTTTGCTAGCCGAGAAGCTGAGCCGGCGGAACCTCCGCTTGAGATTGCTGGCCTGCCCCAGATAACCCTTGCGCTTTTGCAGTCCGCTCTGAGCGAAGTGCGAGGCCAGGCAATGGGAAGCCGCGCCGTGAGCCGGTCACACCGACTGGCGTGGGATGTGCTGACAGAACTCTATCGTGACGAAGATACGCTCCGCGAGCGGATTCACGAACTCAAGAGTGCTCAACCCGAGGGAGTTGATGACCTGCTCCAGCTTGCTGACAAGTACCTGGGCGGCTGGCGTCCTGAGGATGACTAGCGGCCGCTACCCCCCGGCGCGCGTTCGTGCTGAGCGGGGAGGGGCGGTAGAGGCTGCGCGACATCACCCACCGAGACGCACTCCAAGAACACGAACAAGTATAGGTTCGCAGCGGTGCATCCGGGCTTAGGCTCCGACACTCACCGATCTCCTCGCCGG
>JAJDET010000206.1 GCA_029259655.1 Planctomycetota bacterium | reverse complement strand
TTCGCTGAACAACCTGGCCGCGCTGCTCCATTCCCAGGGCGACTCCGCCGCCGCGCGTCCGCTCTACGAGCGCGCCCTCGCGATCTGGGAAAAGGCTCTCGGCCCCGGGCACCCCAGGACCGCCACGTCGCTGAACAACCTGGCCCTGCTGCTCCAGGCCCAGGGCGACTACGCCGCCGCGCGTCCGCTCCTCGAGCGAGCCCTCGCGATCTTGGAAAGGACTCTCGGCCCCGGACACCCGAGCACCGCCCAATCCCTGAACAACCTGGCCTTACTTCTCGCCGACTCAGGAGAGACAAGACCTGCCTGGAGCCTCGTTCGTCGGGCGCAGCTCGAGAGACGAGACAGGATCGAGGTCACGCTCGCCTCGCATGAGCGAAGGCGAGCGCTACGCGTACCTGGCGGGGCTCTTCTGGCAGCTCGAGCTCCAGCTCTCGCTGGCGCGATGGATCGACCAGCCGGGTATCCGCAGGGAGGCTTACAGCGCCGTGCTGCACTGGAAGGGACGCATCGGGCGTCTCCTGGCCGTGAGCCGGGCGCAACTCGCGACACGAATGGGGGAGACGGACAGGGCGCTCGTCGAGCAATTGAGACGGACCCAGGCCGAGCTCTCTCGGCTCGCACTCGAGACCGACATCCGCGACCGCGCCGTGCACGACAGGCGACTGGGAGAGCTGCGCTCCGAACGCGGACGTCTCGAGCGCGAGCTGTTGGAACACGCGGAGCCGGTCGAGGGCACCGTCGCGAGCTTCGAGCAGCTGAGAGCCGGGCTGAACTCCACTTCGGCGCTGCTCGACTTCTTCGCCCACCGGGTCTACCGGCCCGGCGAAGGTGAGCGGAGGACCCGGAGCTCCAGGGGCATGACGGTCTGGATCACGCGCAAGGACGGTGACGAACCGATCGAGCTCGACCTCGGACCCGTCTCCGAGATCGAGACAGCCGCGAAGACCTTTCTCGAGGACCTGGTCGCGAGGCGTGGAGTCGCATCGGCGACGGAGGATGCCGAAGACCCGGGCGCCGCCCTGCGCGCGCTCGTGTGGGACCCGATCGCGCCGCACCTCGATGGAATCGACACGGTCTTCGTCTCGTCCGACGGAGTGCTGGGAACACTTCCCTTCGAGACCTTGCCGCTCGAGGACGGCAGCCTGGCGCTCGAGCGCTTCGCCTTCGTCTACCTGCAAGACGTGAGCTCGCTCGCTCGCCCGGACGAAGCCGACCCGGAGTTCGACTCGCTGCTCGCGGTGGTAGGCGTCGACTTCCGCAAGAGCTCCGACTGGGACCTGGCCGAGGCCTCGACGGAGTCGGTGGACTTCGTCGCCATGGCGGATGTCGGTCTGGAAGACAGCGCCCTGCGCGGCAGCTTCACCGACTACTGGGGCCGGCTGCCGGCGACGGAGTACGAGTCGCAGGTGGTGGCCGACATGCACGAGGACGCGTTCGGCGAGGATAGCCGCCGTTCTTTGCTGCAAGGGGGCGAGCCCAGTGAAGAGCGCCTCAAGCACGAGCTCGAGCGCCACTCCGTCCTGCACCTCGCGACGCACGGCTACTTCCAGCCCGAGGGGATGCCTTCGATGTGGGAGGCGGCGAAAGACGCGGCGGGCAAGACGGAGATGCGCATGAGCGACGAGGCGCGGCACCTGGTCGGCAAGCTCCCAGGCCTCTTGTCGGGCCTCGTCTGCGCGGGCGCGAACCGCGGCTCCGACGTTCTCGAGGGCGACGACGGTTACCTGACCGCGGAGGAGGTCGGCTGGCTCGACCTCTCGGACGTGGAGCTGGTCGTGCTCTCCGCCTGCGAGACGGGTCTCGGCCGCCCGCAGTCCGGCGAGGGTCTGGTCGGATTGCGGCGCGCGTTTCAGACGGCCGGTGCGAAGACTGTCATCAGCTCGCTGTGGTCGGTGAAAGACGAGTCGACCGCCGAGCTGATGCGCGACTTCTACAAGAACCTGTTCCTGAAGGGCATGGGCCGCCACGAGGCGCTGCGCGCGGCGCAGCTCGCGATGCTGCAGAAGAACCGTATGGAGCACGGCGACGCGCTGCCGTCGACGTGGGGCGCCTTCGTGCTGTCGGGGGAGTGGCGTTGAAAGAGTCCGCGGCCGTTTGGGATTCCTGTGGGATCGCCGTCCTGCTCCCGGTGAAGTCCGTCGGCGTGATGGGCGACGCGCGCACCTACGAGGACGCCTGCGCGATCCGCATCGTCGAGAGCGAGGACGGGATGACGGCCGGCTGGGAGCACCTGTCGCACGAGACGTTGCAGAGGATCTCGAACCGCATCATCAACGAGGCGCGCGGGATCAACCGGGTCGTGCTCGACATCTCGAGCAAGCCGCCGGCGACGATCGAATGGGAGTAGCTGGACAATCGCATCCGGTCCGATACAGGAACCGATTGCCCGGCGACGCGGAGCGGACTACCGGTATGCGTCGCCCGCGATCGTCTTGCCCGTTCTCATCGCGCCGCGTTCGCGACCGCACGGCTGCCTTGCGCCACGCTCCCTCGCATGACGCATTTCCGAAACGCGGGGCTCGTGATAAGCTCGCCGTATGCATGTAGGCCGGTCGCTATTCGTGATTCTGGGCGGTGCTTCGCTCGTCGTTCCCGATCTGAGCCTTGGAGCGCCCGACAAGGTTGCGGCCGAGCTCCACACCGTGGATGCCTGCGACGCTCGAGATTCTCTGACCGCCGTCGCGATCGCGCAGCAGGCCTACCTCAAGGCCTCCAACACAGAGACGTTCGACGTCTTCGGTTGGTCGGTCTCCGTCTCGGGAGACACCGTGGTCGTAGGAGCCCAGTGGGAGGCTAGCCAGGCCACCGGCGTAGACGGCGATCAGAGCGACAACCTCAGCTCCGGGGCGGGCGCTGTGTACGTCTTCGTCCGAAACGGAGCGGCTTGGGCCCAGCAGGCCTATATCAAGGCGTCCAACACCGAACCTCCTTTCTTCGGTGGTGACGAATTCGGGGCATGCGTTGCGCTGTCCGGCGACACACTCGTCGTCGGTGCACCGATCGAGGGCAGCAAGAGCAAGGGTGTGAACGGGGACGAAGACAACAACTTCGCCCTCGCTTCGGGGGCGGCATACGTCTTCGTCAGGAAGAACGGATCGTGGAGCCAGCAGGCCTATCTCAAGGCTTCCAATACCGATGTTGGCGACGAGTTCGGTGGGGCAGTCGCGATTTGCGGCGACACGATCGTCGTCGGCGCAGTTCGGGAGCAGAGCTACTCCACTGCCGTGGGACGGGGTAAAGACGACAACAGCGCCTCCGGCGCAGGTGCTGCGTATGTCTTCGTCCGGAACGGCACGACATGGAGTCAGCAAGCCTATCTCAAGGCATCCAACTCGGAAGTGATCGACTTCTTCGGAGGAAGTGTTGCCGTCTCGGGGGACACCGTGCTCGTCGGGGCGGCAGGAGAGGACAGTAGCGCCACTGGAGTGAACGGCGATCAGAGCGACAACAGTGCCGTGGACTCAGGGGCGGCCTACGTGTTCGTGCGTGACGGTACGACCTGGCGCCAGCAAGCCTACCTCAAGGCCTCGAACACGGACGCAAAGGACTTTTTCGGCTCCGTGTCCGTCTCGGGGGACACGGCGGTGGTCGGGGCATGGTCGGAAGACAGCAACGCCACCGGTGTCGATGGAAACCAGAGTGACAACAGCGCCGAGGACTCGGGGGCGTCCTACGTGTTCGTTCGCAACGGTACGACTTGGAGCCAGCAAGCCTATCTCAAGGCTTCCAACGCGAACGCCGACGACAGTTTCGGCATACCTGCGATCTCCGGCGACATCCTGGTTGTCGGTGCCCTCGGAGAAGACAGTCGCGCGGTAGGAGTGAATGGTTCTCAGCGCAACAACGGCGGCCATGATGCAGGGGCCGCCTACGTCTACGTCCGTGACGGTACGACCTGGGGCCAGCTGGCCTACCTCAAGGCCTCCAACACCAACGTCAAGGACCTCTTCGGCGGACGCGTGGCCGTCTCGGGCGGTACTGTGGTCGCTGGTGCATACGGGGAGAGCAGCAGCGCCACGGGTGTCGATGGAGACCAGACCGACAACAGTTTCGCCTCTGCCGGAGCTGCCTACGTCTTCGAGATGTCGGGTCTATCCGAGAACGACGCGCCGAGCCTCTCCCTGGCCTCTGGAGGTCAGCAGGTAATGACGCTCGATGGATGTGCTACGCGCGCCGGCTGGTCCTACTGGATCCTCGGAAGTGTGACGGGCACATCTCCCGGTCAGGACGTCGGCGGTGTCCACGTGCCGATCAACCTCGACGAGTACTTCCAGCTCACGCTGACGCAGCCGGACCCGACCGTCTTCCGGAACTTCGCCGGCCAGCTCGACCCATTCGGCACGGGGACGGCCGCACTGGTCATTCCCGCAGGCATGGAGCCCTCTCTGGCCGGTACGACGTTGAGTCACGCCTACTTGGCCGGGCCGCCGTCGGGTGGGATCGAGTTCTCGAGCAACGCGGTCTCGGTCCTGTTGAGGCCATGAGAAGAAGGGCCAGTCGGCAGGGCCCACGCATCGGCGAACGGGTCCGCGCAGGACCGCGTTCTTCCGGTTGATGGTGCTCCAGCGTGTGCAGGAGGAGCGCCGGCGCATGGCTGACCGCATCATCAACGAGGTGCGCGGGATCAACCGGGTCGTGCTCGACATCTCGAGCAAGCCGCCGGCGACGATCGAGTGGGAGTAGGGGGGGCGACGCTCCGAGGCCGCCGTTCAGTCGACGCCCCGGTCGACGCCGGCGGGGGTGGGCGTGACGGGGATGTCGTCGGGGATGCCCATCACCGCTCGCAGCTCTTCGACGTAGTCGGCGTGCGGCTCGAGACCCATGGATGCACGCCGTGCGTCCAGGTTCGCCGGGTCCTCGATCGGCGTGGCCGGGGCGAAGACGGGGACGCCCTCCACCGTGCGCGTGACGTACTGGGTGCCGTATCGTTGCGCCTGCTCGCGAGCCACGAGCACGCGGTCGGTCAAGAGGGCGTAGTCGCGCCGGTCGATCGCGCCCTCGGCGAGGAGGGGCTCCAGCTCTCCGAGCACGGCCGCCTGGAAGTCCGGAGCGGAGTCCGCGTGCTGGACGAGCAGCCACGCGGCGCGGGAGGCCTCCCGGCCCACGAGCTCCGACGTGGGCCAGCCGTGCTCGGCGACGATTGTCTGGATGCGCGCGGTGTTCTCGGCGTCCAGGGAGAGCATGCGCAAGGCGAGCTGCAGGCTCGGGTCCTCGCCCGGGTGGTCCTGGATGAAGGCCACGAGCTCGCTCCGCACCTGCTGGTCCGCGGCGGCCATGGCGACGAGCTCCCCGGCCAGCTCGGGGAGCCGCGGCGAGGGGGCCGACGGCACGGGCGCCGTCCGGCAGGCAGGGAAGAGGAGGATCAGAGACAACGCGACGAAGCTGCGATGGGTGGGCATGGCGGGTCCTTCGGCGCTCGGGCGTGAGATTTTCGTCGAGCCGGAAGGAGCTCGTCATCGACTGGAACGCCGCGCACCGGCGGACGCCGGCGCGCGCGAGGAAGGCGCTGCAGCGCCGGTCCCTCGTGAGCCGACCGCCCTAGGCGGTGTCGGCGTGTTTGATGAGGTTTCTTCCGCCCGCCGGAGGCATCGCCGCGGGTACCGCGGCTTCACCGGTTGGTGTCGGGGTGTCCTAGGACGGGTAGCTTTCCACGGGTTGCAGGTGTCGGGGGGTCGGAATGCCTTCGCGATGCTTGCGCGGGCTGCGCCGCGCAAGCGAGGCGTCGGGAGGCGACGGCGCGTGGGGGACGTCGGGGGCGGACGTCGCAATGCGCCCTCGCTCGCGGGCTCCGCCCGACGAGCATCGCGGGCTGGGGGCCTCGACGCATGCGGCTCGTCACCCTTGGTGAGATACGCGAATGCGCGGCACCACGGCACGCCGCCGAGGATGCGCCGGTACCCGGCGCGATGCCTCCCGGCGGGCGGAAGAAACCTCATTAAACACGCCGACATCGCCTAGGGCGGTCGGCTCACGAGCGGGAGCGCCTGGCGCGCTCCGCTCGTGAGAGCGCCGCGGGACCAACCGCATCGAGCTACCCGCGACGATCGAGTGGCAGTAGGGGCC
>JAJDET010000205.1 GCA_029259655.1 Planctomycetota bacterium | reverse complement strand
TCGGATGCCAGGATGGTGGCATCCGCTTCGTCGTGGTGCCTGGAACCGCAGGCGAAGCCGTAGCTTCGGCGAGGATTTCAGGTGCCGCGACGGAGTGGAGGACGCCGTCCTGGCGCCGGATGACTTCTTCAACGGGCTCCTAGGCCTAGGGGTTGAACACCTCGAAGAAGCCCATCATCCCGTTGGCCGAGTGCTCGAGGATGTGGCAGTGGAAGAGCCAGCCGCCGGAGTGCGTCTCCGTCGGCGTCAGGCCGGAGGCGGCCGCCCTTCCCTCGCGGTGCGTGTCGTCGAACCGCGCCACGAGGCGCGAGATCGACTTCGAGAAGCCCTTCGCCCCGGGACGCGGAGGCAGTCGGATCGTGTCCTTCTCCTCGGTGTAGAAGGCCGGAATCGTCTTGTTGTTCGCCGGATTGTTCGCGTCGACGTACTGGGTCTCGAAGAGCTGGAACGAGAACCCGTGCGTGTGGAAGTTGTGGACCCCGAAAGCCAGATTCTGGACCTCCCAGATCCACGTCTCCCCGACCGTGATGTCGGGGGCATCCGCAGGAGTCATGAGAGGGAACGGCAACGGGTTCCCGCCGGGCATCAGGGCGAACATCGGGATCTCCCCCGCCGCGTCCGCGTCGCCGTGGCCGATCGAGACGACGATCGTGCCGACGGCATCGAGGGGATCGAGCTTCTCGATGACGCGGAGCTGAGCGGGCGGCACGTACTCCTGCTGGGAGGGGGGCGTAGTCGTCTCGAGATGCAGGAGGCTCTTGGGACGACGTCGGCCGTCGAAGTCGTCGTGGCCGAGCTCGATGGCCCCGAACTGGTCGTAGGTCGCCGTGTGGATGCCGCGGAACTTGTCGTGGGTGAAGATCGTGACCTCATCGGCCAGCGGCGTGAGGATGAAGTCCGCTCGCTCGCCCGGCGTCAGGAAGATCCCGCGGTTCGGATTGGGGTCCGACATCAAGGGCACGAGGCCGGTGGGGTCCGGGACGAACCCGATCTCGGGCAGCGCGAAGGGGGATTCCAGAAGTCCGACGTCGCCACCGATCCGGTACATCGTGTGGCCCGGGACCGAGAGCCGGAAGAAGGTCGAGTTGGAAACGTTGACGACGCGGAAGCGGTGGGGAACATCGCCCCGAATCTGGGCCCGCCGGTCCGCATGGCCGTTGACGAGGATGTGGTTCCCGACCCGCCCGTTCAGGTGGGTGACCGCGTTGATGAGCGGGTCGTTCAGATCGAACGGCACCGCGACCTCACCGAAACGGTCGATCAAGATGTCGTCGAGCACGAGCAGGTGCTCGGTCTCGGGCAGGTTCAGCCTCCGGTTGGCGACCGGATCGCGCACGAGAAGCAGTCCGTGAAGTCCCTTCTCGACCTGCTCGTTCGTGCGGACGTGCGGGTGGTACCAGTAGAGTGACGCTTTGTTGAGAACGAAGTCGTAGGTGAACGTCTCACCGGGCTCCACGGCCAGCTGCGCGATGTGGCTGCCGTCCATGTTCGCGGGCGTCTCGAGGCCGTGCCAGTGGATCGTCGTTTCCTCGGGGAGCAGGTTGAGGAAGTGCACGATCAGGCGATCGCCGACGTTCGCTTCGATCGTCGGCCCCGGAACCGTCCCGTTGTAGGCGTACATCGAGATCTTGCCGGGCACTCCGGGAAGCTTGATGTCCTGCTCGGCGGCGACGAGGACGACCTCGACGATGTTCGGGTCGGGGTTGCGGTCGGCGACTGTCGCCGGGCGCAGGATGTCGCCCTTCTCCTTCGGGGGCACGATGACGCCGAAGGTCGACTCCCCCGCCTCGATGTCACGACCGCCTCTGGGGTCGGCATCGGGCTTCACGAGGGTGGGGCCGATCGAGCCCGAGCCGAGCTGAGTGGTCTGAGCGGTGGTTCCGGAAGCGAGGATCGTGAGCAGGAGGAGGGACGCGAGGGGGGCGGTCGGACTCTTCATTTCTTCTAATCTTCTTCTCACGCAACGGGGGCCAGGAGCCGTGCAGGACAGGAAGAGTATACGCCGTTCGCAGATTGCCGGGGGACGGGTCCTAGTCCGGATCCCTCCGGGGACCATCGGCGTGGGCCCACCTGGACATGGCAGCCTCTCCGTTGAGGCCGAGGTCCCTCGACGGGCACCTGGAGGCCCGCCCGTCCGGAAAAAGGGGATGGATCCCCTAGGAGCCGGACCTAGGGCACGAGCTCGCAGGAGACGTAGTTCGTCACTCCCGCGAGGTCGTAGCTCGGCGGCGCGAAGACGACCACGGCGTGGTGGATCACGACGCCGGCCAGCGCCGGCTCGGTCCCCGCCGGGACCGTGAAGTACACCAGCCCGCGCCCGCCCTGGCTGATGAAGTTCCGGCTGAACTGCAGGTACTGCGAGTTGGGGTTCCCGATCGTGTACTGCATGTACCCCCCCTTCCCGTCGTCGTTGAGGGGGATGTTCAGGAAGTCGACCTGCGTTCCGGGCGAGGTTCCGGCCGTCGTCCCGAGCGTCCAGTAGAGGGAGCTCGCGAAGCCGGGGTTGATGTGGATCGAGAGCTCCTGCACGCCTCCGGCGCTGAGGGAGATGCTGCCCCGATCCACGCTCAGGTTCTCGCAGAGGTCGAGCAGGCCGTTCCCGTTGCAGTCGAGGTACGCGGCGCCCTGGATCTGGAGAGCGTCATCGACGCCGTTCGAATCACAGTCGAGAGCCGGCGCGGCGAGCCAGGAGAGGCTCAGCGCGGCCAGCAGAATGGCGGTGCAAGGTCGGACAGCTCTCATCGTTGTGTCTCCCGGGTGCGTGGCCGTCCGAATGCAGAGGGTCGAGGAGATCCCCGGGGCTCACGCCGGCCCCCACGATCCGCTCGCGCGAATCGTGGACGACGCTCGCTCCGCAATCGGACTCCCCGTCCCGACAGGTCTAGTCGGACGGACCTCCTCCGTTTCCGCGGCCACGAAAAAATGGCCCCTCCCAGGCCGCGGTCTCGGGCGTCGCTATCGGACTCCGGACCCCGCGATCACGAGGCGAGCCGCGAAAGCTCACGATGCGATTTCGTAAAGCGAGCCCACGGCTCGCGGAGGGGGGCCGAGGCAAACCTCAATCCCGGCCAGACTTGCAGCACCGTTCGCGGCCGTGGCGTTCCCGGGCCAGGGGGGACAGGTGCGAGAACGCACGCCGAGGGCGGGGGCGGCCTTGAAGAGAGGGCCCGCGCTCTAGAAACTCGCTTCCCACCGTGATGTTGCACCTGGGACGACTGCAAACGAAGCCAGCCGGTGGAGGAGCCAAGGCGCCGGCGGCCGACCCAGCCACTCACCCCGACCTCGCAGTCCGGGTCACCCGAGAGGAGCATCACGATGATCGAGCGGGCCCTGGTTTCCGCCGTGCTGTGGGCGTTCGTCGCCCTGTCGCCCGCCCACGCTGACGGCCGCACTCCGGGGAGCGTGCTGGTCTACACCATGCACCGCTCGTCCCCGATGACGTTCACCGCGCTGAGCGTGACGAACACGGATCTGAGATCGGCGGGCTTCGGGACGGTCGGGGGCACCACCCAGATCCACTGGGAGTACATGAACGTGCTCGCGAACCCCGCCTCGCGCTTCATGCCGCTCGACTGCTCTGTCCAGAACAGAGTCGAGGTGCTGACGCCGGGAGACACCCGGGCAGTCCTGGCCCGCTGCCACAACGCGACGACGAACCGCGAAGGCTACGCAGTCGTGACCGCTCGCAATCCCACCAAGGTCGACGAGCCGTGGTCCCACAACGAGCTGATTGGATCCGAGATCGTCGTCAACGCCTTGAAGGGGTTCTACGCGCTCAACGCCGCGCCGTTCGAGTCGATCCAACCGAAGGGGCAGCGGACGGACATCGACAACGATGGACAGCTGGACTTCGACGGCATCGAGTACGAGGGCGTCCCCGACGACCTCTACGGGGAATTCGTCGCCCTCGCCGGCTCGTCGCTCACGCTCCTGAACCTCAGTGGCGGGACCGCGTTCACGGCCAACATCACCATGGACCTGTTCAATGACGCGGAGATGCCGATGTCGGTGAGCTTCGGGTTCCGGTGCTGGTTCGAGGAGGCGCTCGAGGACATCAGCATCATGTTCAGCGAGGCCTACCTGAAATCGGTCCCCAACGATCCCACCGAGCTCGACCTGGACTGCGACAACGACGACGATGCCGAGACCGGGTGGTTCCGGATCCGCGGGAACAACTACTCCTCCCCGGTCGACACGTGTCTCAACCCGGCACTCCTGGGGTCGATCACGGCGGGCCCGCGCAGGGCGACCGTGAACGGCGGACACCTCCTGTGGGAATCGGACCAGCTCCAGTTCAACGGCGACTTCTTCAAGACGGGCACGGACGATCCCGAGTGCCCGGAGGTTCCGCTCAACACGCCGCCCGTCTGTGACATCCAGCCCGTCGGTCCGATCGCGATCGACCTCGGCGCCGGCATCCAGTTCGACGGTTCGGGCTCCTTCGACCCCGACGGAACCATCGATCGCTTCGACTGGGACTTCGGCGACGGCACGTCCATCTCGGACGGTCCGGACATGGTCAACCACACCTACACCTCGGGCGGCCCCTTCACGGTCAGGCTGACCGTCTCGGACGACGACAGCCGCTCGCGGAGCTGCACGACGAACGTGTTCGTGAACACGCGGCCGGAGTGCTCGGTCGTGGTCCAGGGCACGAACATGGGCGACGTCGGGGACACGTTCACCATCGACGCCTCGGGCTCGTTCGACCCGGACGGTGGGAACATCGTGCGCTACGACTGGGACTTCGGCGACGGCACCATGCTCCCCAACGGCGGCCCGATCGTTCAGCACACGTACAACGCGTTCGGTGTCTACACGGTCAAGGTCACGCTCACCGACGACGAGGGCAGCACGAACCTGGCCTCACCGAATTGCGAGACGATGGTGATCGTCAACGTCTCGCCCAACTGCATCCCCGGAGGACCCTACTCGGGGAACGTGGGGCAGCCCATCCAGTTCAACGGGTGTGCGTCCTTCGACCCCAACGGGAGCATCACGCGCTTCGACTGGGACTTCGGCGACGGGACCGTCCTCAACAACACGGTCTGCAACCCGAGCCACTCCTATGCCACGGGCGGGGACTTCGTCGCGAAGCTGACGATCACGGACAACCTGAACCGCAAGTCCGTCTGCATGGTCCCGGTGTTCGTGAACGCCATTCCCGTGTGCGACGCGGGCGGTTCCTACACGGTCGACGTCTGCAAGGACCTGACGTTCAACGGATCCGGGTCCTTCGACCCCGACGGCGGGAGCCTGACCTTCGACTGGTTCTACGGCGACGGCCAGTCGGATCTCAACGCGGGTCCGAACCCGAAGCACGCCTACCAGCTGACGGGGGACTACACCGTCAACCTACGCATCACCGACGAGGAGGGCCGGTCGCAGGTCTGCATGGCGGACGTCACCGTCAACACGATCGCCGGCGCGATGGTCTGGATCGGCAGCGACATCGACGAGCACTGCTCCGTCGAGAGCTGTGCCGGGATGGGCCGCCAGCTCCTGCGCTTCGTCTACGAGAACTCCCGCGGCGCCACGACTCAGGACCCGTCGACGGGCAAGGGCGTGGGGATCCTGGCCATCGGGCTGCAGGACATCGACTTCCTGGCGCTCGACGACCTCAACCAGCCCGCCGCCGTCTTCACTTTCGGGACCTGGACCGTGACTCCGGCGGGCCCCTTCACCGTGCATCCCCCGTTGAACGTGCCGATCACGACCGTCTCGACTCTCGCCGAGCTGATGGCCGAGGACCTCAACGACTACCGGATGCTCTACGTGCCCTCCTTCGAGGGGTTCGTACCGGGTGGCATCGACCAGTCGATGATCAACGCCATGAATTCGATGTCCGCGGAGATCCTGGACTTCACCCGGCGACAGGGAGGCGGGCTCATGTGCCTGACCCAGGTCTCGGACCCCCAGCTCCCCGTGATGGCGATGAACGCCTACCAGTGGTCGCCGATTCCGTTCCTGCCGCGGGCCCTCGACTTCGAGGACGTCTGCGCGACCTGCGACCTGAACGGGTCCAACCCGTGCCCGGCCATGGGGAACGCGTTCCCGGCACCGATGACGAATGCTTCCGCCACGATGTGTGGGCCCTTCGACGACCAGACCGTGAGCCTCGGCCACGAGGCGTGGCACAACCTCTTCGACCCGGTCGCGCCGATGGCGGACTTCGACGGGCTCGTGCCGCTCGGCTACCGGCTCGACGAGATGGGCACCCTCACGACTGACATCGCGATCCTCGGCGGGATCGCCGACTCGATTCCGTGACGCCCAAATCCGTCCTACCCCCCGAAACTGGCCTACCCTTGAGTGGTAGGTTCCCCGCTCACGGGGCCTCTACCGCAGTGATCCACCTCCGCCCAGGGCACTGGCGATTTACCGGCTGCGCCGGCCGGGATTTTCGGTGCTGCGTCGGCGCGGGTAGGCCCGGGCACGGATAGGAAACCAATTCCGAGCCCACCGAGGCCCGCCCGCGCAGTCGCGCCGGCGGGCCTCTCGCATTTTCGGGGACGACACGATGAAGAAGCACGAGTTTCAGGAAGACGGCAACGCCCCTTCGGAGCTCACGAACGCCCGCGTCGAGATCGACCGCGTGGATCGCGAGCTCATCCGGCTGCTCAAGCGCCGCATGGAAGCGGTCAGGACGGTCGGAGACGTGAAGCTGGAAGGCCCCGCGCTGCCGTTCGTCGACGCGGGACGCGAGCGCGAGGTCCTCCACGCCTGGGTTCGCGAAGCGCAAGCGCAGGGACTCTCCGAGTACTTCACCGGGCGGATCCTGCGCGAGATCCTGAACTACTCGCGACGCACGCAGGAGAACGGCCCCGGAAGGGGTCCCGAGGGGGGCGGTCGCCGCACCGTTCGTGTCGGATACCAGGGGTCTCCAGGGAGCTACAGCGACCTCGCCTGCACGAAGCTCTTCGCCGCGCGCGGCGACGTTGTAGAGCGCATGGGCTATTCGTGCTTCGGGCTGGTCGTGAGAGCGCTCGAGGAAGGCGAAATCGACTACGCGCTCCTGCCGGTCGAGAACTCGGTCACCGGGAGCATCGGCGAGGTGAACCAGCTCCTCGTCACGCGCAACCTCGCCGTCGTCGACGAGGAGACCTGCACGGTCGACCACTGCCTGGTCGGGCTACGCGGTGCGCAGATCGGAGAGCTGCGCGAGATCCGCTCGCATCCCGTCGCCCTCGGCCAGTGCCAGCGCATGTTCTCCTCGCTGCGCGAAGCCCGGGCCGTCGATCACTTCGACACGGCGGGCGCGGCGCGATCCGTGCGCGAGGCAGGGGATCCCACGATCGCCGCCATCGCCTCGGCCGAGGCGGCCGAACGCTACGGCCTGGCGATCCTGCGCGAGGGAGTGGCCGACCAGGTCCACAACCAGACGCGCTTCCTGCTCCTCTCGAAGGAGGCCGAGCGCGTCGACACGCGCTGGCCCGGAAAGACCACGCTCACCTTCACGGTCAAGGACAGGAGCGGAGCGCTCGCGGCCTGCCTCAAGGTCCTGGCCGATCACAGCATCAACCTGACGCGGCTCGAGAGTCGAGCCGAGCCCGAGACACCGTGGGAGTACATGTTCCTGGCCGATCTCGAGGGATACGCGGAGGACGCGAACGTGGCCTCGGCGCTCGGCGAGCTGCGGCCGTGGACGAATCACTTGCGCGTCCTCGGGAGCTACCCGTCGCGGGCGCTCGAGGAACGACCGATCGAGCTCCCTCCCCTCGAACGGGGGAACGGAAAACAGCGCACACGCTCCAAGAGCGCCCCGAAAGCAGCGAACGCGCCTGCTCCGGCGACCCTGCACGCCCTCCCGGCCGACCAGAAACGCTCGATCATCCGCGCCGGCTCGGCCGAGATCGGTGGGAATCGCTTCACGCTGATCCTCGGTCCCTGCGCGGTCGAGAGCCGCGACCAGATCCACGAGGCCGCGGCCATGATCAAGACGCGCGGCGCTCACCTGATGCGCGGCGGTGCGTTCAAGCCGCGCAGCTCGCCCTACTCGTTCCAGGGGCTCGGCTTCGAGGGCCTGACGTTCTTGGCGGAGGCCGGTCGCCGTTACGAGCTCCCGATCGTGACGGAAGTCCTGCGTCCGGAGGACGTCGACCCCGTGGCCCGCGACGCCGACGTGCTGCAGGTCGGTGCTCGCAACATGCACAACACCGAGCTCCTCAAGGCGCTCGGGCGCATCCGGCGCCCGGTCCTCCTCAAGCGCGGCATGAGCGCGACCCTCGAGGAGCTGCTCCAGGCAGCCGAGTACATCATGGCCGGGGGCAACCATCGGGTCATTCTCTGCGAGCGCGGCATCCGCACCTTCGAGACGTCCACGCGCAACACGCTCGACGTCTCCGCCGTGCCGGTCTTGAAGGCCCGCACGCACCTGCCCGTCATCGTCGACCCTTCTCACGCGGCCGGGGTGCGCGAGCTGGTCACGCCGCTCGCACTCGCCGCTGCCGCCGTCGGCGCCGACGGCCTGATCGTCGAGTGCCACCCCGATCCCAGCGCGGCGCTGTGCGACAAGGAACAGGCTCTGCGCCCGGAAGACCTCGAGCAACTCGTCGAGAAGCTCCGGCCCATCGTCGCCTCGCAGGGACGAACCCTATGAGAACGCGGGCTCGGCGGAGCGCTCCGCCGAGCCCGCGGTGAATAGGGGGGGCCGATTGAGCCGTTCTAGCGGTAGCTCTGCACAGCGGCCTTGACGGGGATCACGAAGATGCCGCGCACCTTGCTGGCGGCACCACCCGTGGAGGTTGCTTCCACGCCCAGCTCGGTAACGAGGAAACGGCCCGTCATCGAGATGACTCGCGGCTCCGCGTCGGTGATGGTTCCGGTCTCGCCGCCGCGCATCTTGACCGTGTCGCCTGTGCGCGCCACGACGGCGGGACTCGTCGTCGGGTGTCCCGCGTGCAACACGTGGGCACCGTTCCGCTTGCGGATGATCGCCGCGAAGTTGTCGTGAGTGACGTGCGTGCGGATCACACCGGGGGGCAGGGTGTAGTGCTCGAGCGCTTCCGCCCGCCCGAAAATGACGTGCTTGGTGTTGGCAACGATGATCTGATCGTCGTCCAGCACGGCGAACTCGCCGTCGTGCGGGATGCGGTCGTCGTTGATGCGATGGAACGCGCCGGGACGGCCGTGCCAGAAGTGGGGGCGGCCGTCGAAGTCACCTTCGACGACGACGGTCCCGCTCGAGTTGACGCTGGCGTTGGTGACCTTCGCGATTCCCAGAGTCGAGCTCGAACCCGAGCGCGCGGCCAGCTCGACTGACTCGCCCCGGAGCAGGAAGAGCGCCGGGCTCTCGGTCGCGCCGTTGAGGCGGCCCGTGAAGACCATGCCGTTCCCGCGAGCGTCGTAGACCTTTTCCACACCACCGAACCGGATCGGATCGGGGATGCCGGGAGCCTGGTCGCCCGGGCGAAGAATGGCGGCGGGCGCGGCGGACGGACCGGCGAAGACGCCGGAGTCGGAGCTCAGCATGAGCCACTCGGCACGGGTGCGCGCGAAGTGCGGGCGCTCTTCATGGCCCCCGAGCCTCGTCGGCTGGTGACCTCGGGCCGCGTGGTACGTCCCGCGCGAGGTCGTGAAGGTGATGCGTCCGTCGTCCTCGAGGTTGGCGAGGGTGAAGCCGTCGCGGCCGAAGAAGTCGGTGCTCTTGGCGACGGTCGTGAGACCGCCGGGAGCTCCGCCGCCGTTGCGGAGGATGGCGATCGACGAATCGGCGAGGTCGACCTCGAGGGCCACCTCACCCTTCGCGTTGATGCGAGCGTCGCGGACGCTGGTCACCACGTCTCCTCGGTCCGTCTTCCCGTCGATGAGAATGATCGGCTCCGGAAGCACCTCCGGCTCGCGGGCCGGCATCGGGAGCGCGCCCGCGTCGCGGCCCGTCGTGGCGCCGTCGATCGTCGGAGTCTTGTTCGTGCCCCTCTGGGCTCCCAGCGGAAGCGCGACGCAGAGGGCCGCGATGCCAGCCGGGACGATGGTCCTGGTGAAAGCTCTCATGAATTTTTCTCTCCTCGGTTCTCTGGAAGGGTCCGCCGGTCGGGGGACCGGCAGAGAGCCGCTAATGTATAGAGGATGGACGATCTCGGACTCGGGGATTCCCCTCGATGGGGCACGAATCCCCCGTCCGGGCCGTCTCGCCCCGCAACAGGAGCTCCTCTGCCAAGGGCGAACGTCCCGGGCGGCTTTTCCCGGAAAAGGGAAGGTTCGGGCGCTATTCCGCTATTCGTCGGATCCGGCGTAGCCGAGGCCGCGCAGCTCCTCGAGCTCCTCCGCATCCAGCTCGCGCGTCTCGGGGGCAGAGTCGGGTCCGCGCGATAGAAGCTCGTCGAGCTCGGAGGAGAGCTCGCGCACGAGGTCGGGTCGGTGCGCCGCGAGGTCGTTCCGTTCACCGGGATCCCGCGCCAGATCGAAGAGCTGCACACGGTCGGCGAGCTCGTCGACGATCAACTTGTGGTCGCCGCGCACGATGGCGCGCATGCGAGCTTGCGGTTGTCGGTCGTGCGCGTCCTCGTAGTCGACCTCGCACACGATCGGCGTCCGAACGGGAATCGGTGAGCCTCTCAATAGAGCGACGATTCCGGTGGGCTCCACTCCGTGGACTCCGGCGAGCTCGGCGAGTGCCGAGCCGAGCTCACGCGTGGAGACGCTCTCGCCCAGGACCGCGCCCGACGGGATCCCCGGACCGGCGATCACGAGCGGAACGCGTACGAGCTCGTCGTAGAGCGTGACGGTGTGGCCGAACCAGCCGCGGTCCATGAGCTCTTCGCCGTGATCCGCGGTGACCGCGACCAGAGTCGACTCGCGCAGACCGAGGGCGTCGAGCTCGGCGAGCAGGAGCGCCACGCCCCCGTCGGCGAACCGGATCTCCTCGTCGTAGAGCCCGGTGAGGAGCTCGATGTCCCGCTCCCCCAGGAGGTGCCGCTTCGAGCGGATCTTCTGGTAGGGCTCCATGCCCGTGATGTTCTTGCCGCGACGCGGGGCGAAGTCCAGGTCCGGACGATCGTTGTAGCGATAGTGCGGGTCGAAGAAGTGCGTGAAGAGCAGGAACGGCTGCCCCGTCAGTGCGAGCTCCGCGAGCATCGCGCGCGACGCCTCGACGACGCCTGGGGTCGAGCTGTAGGCCATCCCCTGCGCGTGACTGTCGTCCCACAGGTCGAAGTGGTGAGCGATCCCCGAAGTTCGGCGCAGGAAGCCTCCGCTCACCACGCCGCCCGTCGCGTAGCCCGCATCGCGCATTTGCCGCGGGGCGCTCGCGGCGTTCCGCGGGAGCACGCTCTTCACGGTGTCGACTCCGTGCTCGGAAGGGAGCCTGCCCGTCAGCATCGACACGATCGAGGGCAGTGTCCACGGGGCCGTGCTGTAGGCGCGTTCGAAGCGCGTGCCGCGCTCGGCGAGCTCATCGATCGCGGGCGATGTCGAGCGGGAGTACCCGTAGGCTCCGAGATGATCCGCCCGAAGCGTGTCGATCGTGATCCACAGGACGTTGAGCGGCTCGGAGGCGCGATCGGGCTCCGAGCACGCACCCATGGCGAGGGTGAAGATCACCAGACTCCGCGCGACCATGCGGGGACATGATACGAGCCCGAGCCCGTGGTCCGGCCCCGCCGCTACTGGAGTACGAGGTTCGCCGGAGCGGTGAACGCGATGAAGTTCGGCGTGAACGCGGGGAAGGCAGGGTAGTTGGCCGTGATTCCGACGAGAGTCAGCTGCACACCGGCGAACCCCGTGTAGGTCAGACCGCGTTCGGTGATGCCGTTCCCGGGGAATGCGAAGATCCCCAGCCAGAACGCCGGGAAGCCCGGGACGGCCGCTGCCGTGTTGCCGAAGGCGTTGGGAGTCGCCGCGAAGCCCCAGGTCAGACCGTTCGGCACGACGTCGGTCCACAGGGCGGGGCGACTGGCGTAGCTCTTGTTGGTCGTGGCAGCCGGATCGTTGCCGGAGCCCAGGAGATCGTGGAACCAATCCTCTTCGCCGTACAGTTCCGCGCGCAGAACGCCGGCGACGATGCGCTTGAAGCGCTCGAGCTTGTCGGGAGCGCCGAAGTCGGTGGGGTCGCCGTGCACCGCGTCGATGATCTCGTATTGCAGATCACGACAGGTGGATCCCGCGACGTTGCACTGGGACGCTCCCTTCATCACGTCGTAGAACGCGTCGGCCGCGACCTGGGGATTGATCACGATCCCGTCGTTCTCCGCGAGGACGACGTGCATGGCCCCGTCGAACGTCGCGAGAGCTGCGACTCCGGGTCCGGCGCCGTAGGGCATGAGCGCCAGGAGAGCCGGTGGAATCTCCGAATTGATCGCCGGCGTCAACGGGACGATCGTGCGCACACGCGAGTCGCACGCCGTCATCACCATGCTCCCGACCGAGCCCATGGAGTGACCCACGGCCGACCAATCCTTCGTGTTGTCGATCCAGTCCTTGTACGGGCTCGTCGTGTCGAGGTAGTTCAGGAGGTTCAACGCGTCCATTCCGACGTGGAAGGGCGACTGTGTCGGGGGAAGGGTCCCGGCGTCGACGGAGGCAACGATGAAGCCCCAGCTCGCGAGGTGGAAGCCGAGCTGGGTGTACCAGGCCCCCAGCGCGCCCAGTCCGTGGTTGAGAGCGACCAGCGGGTAGCGCTTCGTCGAGCTCGCGTCGGCGGGGTAGTACACGACCGCGTCGATCGGCGTGTGCGGCCCGAGCGAGACCGTGACCTCGGTCCCGTCCTTGTCGTCGAACGTCAGCTGGCAGTTGGGCACGAAGGTTCCCGAGTCCAGGATGACGGCGAAGCTCGTGGCGTGCGGACCCGAGATGTCGAGCGGCGAGGGGTCGTTGACTCCGAGGAGCGGACCGAACAGGAAAGCCAGGGGGGCGACGGTGACCATGGGGCGAACTCCTTGTCGGAGTTGGCGTCGGGAAGGTGCCCCGGAGTTGGTTCGGCTCTGTTTTTCTCAGATCCGGCTACGCACACCGACTACCCTCTCGTGCGTCTTCCTGCTGATGTCGGGCGGACGGCCGGCCAACAAGACTCTGTGCCCCCATGAGAACCCGGAGGAGCCTTGAGCGACGAGGAACGCGGACACGACCCTGAGAATCGCCGTGGCTTCCTCTCGCGAGCGTCGTCCTGGCTGATGGCCGGGGGGCTCGTCGGGGGGTACGGGACCTGCACCGCGATGGGCGCTCGGTACCTCTTTCCCGCACAGCCGCGGGCGCTCGCCTGGGTCTATGCTGCGCGCGTCGCCGACATCGCCGTCGGAGCCTCGATCGCCTTCCGGGCCCCCACCGGCGAGCGCATCGCCATCGCCCGGCAGGACGAGCTCGGCGGGGCGGACGACTTCGTCGCGCTCTCGAGCGTGTGCCCGCACCTGGGCTGCCAGGTCCACTGGGAGCCCCAGAACGACCGCTTCTTCTGCCCCTGCCACAACGGGGTCTTCACGCCGAAGGGCGAAGCCGTCTCGGGCCCCCCCGCCGAAGCGGAACAGAACCTCTCGCGGTTCCCGCTCAAGGTGGAGGGCGGCTTGCTCTACATCGAGGTTCCGGTCGAGAAGCTGTCGGGAACCGAAACGCGTCTCGTCCAGGTCGATCCGGACTGCGGCGAGAGGCTCGCCTAGGGTGGTCGAAGCCGTCTTCAAGTTCTTCCGCGAGCGGATTCCGCTCTCCGGGGATCAGCTCCGCGAGCTGACGAACGAGCCCGTCCCCAACCACCTCAAGCGCTGGTGGTTCTGCCTGGGCGGAACGCCGGCCTACCTCTTCGTCGTTCAGATCATCACGGGGATCCTGCTCGCGTTCTACTACCAGGCCTCGCCGGCCGGGGCGTACGACTCGGTCCAGTACATCACCGAGCATGCCTCCTACGGCTGGTTCCTGCGCGGGCTCCACAAGTGGGCCGCGACGCTGATGATCGCGTCGGTGATCCTGCACCAGATGCGCGTCTACTTCACAGGCGCATATCGCAAGCCGCGCGAGCTCAACTGGCTCGTCGGCATGTGCCTGCTCATGTGCACCCTGATGGTCGGGTTCACGGGCTACAGCCTGGTCTACGAGCAGCTGAGCTTCTGGGGCGCGACCGTGGGAGCGAACATCTCCGACGGCGTGCCGCTCGTGGGCGGGTTCATGAAGCGGATGATGCTCGCGGGAGACGTCTACAACGACCGCACGCTCTCGCGCTTCTTCCTGCTGCACGCGGCGGTCCTTCCGGTCGCGATGGTCGGCCTGCTGGTCGTGCACATCACGCTGATCCGGCTGCAGGGCGTGACGGAGTTCAAGGACGCGAAGGAACCGGAGCGTGACGAGGGCACGTTCAACTTCTTCCCCGACCACTTCTACACCGAGATCATCTGCGGACTCGTGATCATGATCCTGCTCGCGGGGCTCGCGACGATCCTGCCCGCGACCATGGGACCGCGGGCCGACCCGCTCACCACGCCGGAGGTCATCAAGCCGGAGTGGTTCTTCTACGTGACGTTCCGCTGGTTGAAGCTCTTCTCCGGAACGGCAGCGATCCTGTCCATGGGCTTCATCGTCGTGGCGATGTTCCTGTGGCCGTTCATCGACGGTGAAATCCGCAAGCGCACCCGTTTCCAGGAAGCGAGTGTCTGGATCGGCATCGTCGCGACGTTGTGCCTGATCGGCCTGACCGTGTGGGAAGGCGCCGTCGAACACTGATCCCTCGAGGACCCGAAATGAGTTTGAGCGCGAAGCAGATGATCATCGGCCTCCTGGGCTTCCTCTTCCTGGCCTCCCTGGTATTCGTCCAGTACCAGGAAGTGACGCGGAGACGCGTCGAGTCGGGCGAGGGTGATGCGCACGTGAGCGTCCCCGCGAGCTCGAAAGCCTGCGTCGATTGCCACGATCAGTCGACGCCCGCGATCATCGAGCACTGGGAGGGAAGCGCACACGCGCACAAGGGCGTGGGTTGTTTCGAGTGCCACGAGGCTCAGAACGGCGACGCGGACGCATACGACCACTACGGCCAGCAAGTGGCGACGATCGTGACCCCACGCGACTGCGGGCGCTGCCACGAGACGGTCTACGACGAGTTCTCGGGTAGCCACCACGCCGCGGCCGGGAACATCCTGGCATCGCTGGACAACTTCCTCGCCGAGACGGTCGAGGGAGCGCGCGTGCCCTTCAGCCCGCACAGCCCGACGCCGGGTCGCGCGGTCAGCGAGGTGAACGGGTTCGCGAGCTCGCTCGTCGGCTGCCAGCAGTGCCACGGGAGCAAGGTCGCGCTACAGGGTTCGGATGGACGCCCGATCACCTTCGAGGAGCTGCAGCCGGATGCCGACGGGAAGCCGACGAACCTCGACGCGCTCGGACGGATCGTGCGCAAGGAGGACGGACGTCCGCTCTTCCACGCGGGGACCTGGCCGAACACCGGCATCGGCCGGCTCAATCTCGACGGTTCGCGCGGCTCCTGCTCCGCCTGCCACAGCCGCCACGACTTCTCTCCGCGACGCGCGCGTCAACCCGAGAACTGCGGCAAGTGCCACCTCGGTCCCGACCACCCGCAGAAGGAGATCTACGAGGAGTCGAAGCACGGCGTCGCCTACCGCGACATGAAGGACCACATGAACCTCGACGGCGAGGACTGGGTGCTGGGCATCGACTACTCGGCGGCACCGACCTGCGCGACCTGTCACATGTCTGGCCACACGCGCAACGGGGGGAAGGTGACCCACGATCCGGGGGAACGCATCTCCTGGACGAACCGCCCGCCGGTCAGCCTCGTGATGGACACCGACATCAACGGGAGCGTCGTGAAGGAGACCGATCCCGCGCTGCGCGCGAAGCTCGTCGCGGACACCTGGCAGGCCAAGCGGCAACGCATGAAGGACGTCTGCTCACACTGCCACACGCCCTCCTATCTGGAGGGGTTCTACCGGCAGTACGACGACCTCGTGATCCTCTACAACGAGAAGTTCGCGAAGCCCGGCCAGGCGATCGTCGGGGCGCTGAGGGACAACGGCCTGCTCACGGCCACGCAGTTCGACGAGGAGATCGAGTGGACGTGGTTCTACCTGTGGCACCACGAAGGCCGACGCGCGCGTCACGGTGCGTCGATGATGGCGCCCGACTACACGCACTGGCACGGCATGTACGAAGTGGCCGAGCGCTTCTACATGGAGCTCGTGCCACAAGCACGCGAGATCGTCGAGCACGCGCGCGAAGAGGGGAAGGCGGCCGAGGCACAGGCCGTGGAGGACGTGATCGAGGAGATTCTCGCCCGTCCCGAACACGTCTGGCAGCAGACCGAGTAGGAGTCACGCCATGTGGAACAGCGACCCGGACCGACGCCGATTCCTGAAGACCCTCGGTGCCGGCGCGGCCTGCGTGGCGCTCTCGCCGGCCGACCGCGCCGAGGCCGCGCGGCTCCTCGCCGCGGGAGCGTTCGAGAGCGCGGACGCAGCCCTCGCGTGGCACAAGGCCCCCTGTCGCTATTGCGGAACCGGTTGCGGCGTGGAGGTCGGCGTGCGCGAGGGCCAGGTCGTCTCCGTGCGCGGCGACGAGAAGGCGCCGGTGAACAAAGGCCTTCTGTGCGTGAAGGGCTATCACCTGCCGGGAATGCTCTACGGCGAGGACCGGCTGCGGCACCCCCAGCTCCGCCGCAACGGGAAGCTCGAGCGCATCTCCTGGGACGAAGCGTTCGATCTCATCGCAAAGGAGTTCGGAGGAGCACTCGAGGAGCACGGTCCCGAGTCCGTGGCCGTCTACGGCTCGGGCCAGTGGACGATCTTCGACGGCTACGCGGCGCTGAAGTGGGTCAAGGGCGGGATGCGCTCGAACAACCTCGACCCCAACGCGCGGCTGTGCATGGCGAGCGCCGTCATGGGCTTCATGACGCAGTTCGAGAGCGACGAGCCGATGGGCTGCTACGACGACTTCGAGCTGGCCGACGACTTCGTCCTCTGGGGAAACAACATGGCGGAGATGCACCCCGTGCTCTTCAGCCGCATCCTCGAACACAAGCGGGAGAACCCGAACGTCCGGATCGTCGACCTCGCGACGCGACGCACGCCGACCAGCAACTACGCCGACCTGTATGTCGAGTTCCGGCCGGGAACCGACCTCGCGATCGCGAACGGCATCCTGCACCTGCTCCTGAAGAAGGGGACGATCGACCGCAAGTTCGTCCGCGAGAACGTGGTGTTCAAGCGCGGGATCGAGGACCTCGACACGATCGGATACGGCTGCGAGGGCGACCAGGCCGAGCAATACACGTTCAAGGACCAAGCCCAGGCGTCGTCCCTCGAAGAGCTCGAGGAGTTCCTCGCGGATTACACGCCCGAACGCGTGAGCGAGATCTCGGGCGTCCCGAAGGCCCACATCGACGCGCTGGCGCGCATCTACGGAGATCTCGGCCGCGGGACCGTGTCGCTCTGGTGCATGGGTGTCAACCAGCACGTGCGCGGCACGTGGATGAACAACCTGATCAACGACCTGCACCTGATCACGGGCAAGATCAGCCGCCCCGGCTCCAACCCGCTCAGCCTGACCGGTCAGCCCTCGGCCTGCGGGACGGCGCGCGAGGTCGGGACGCTCAGCAACCGCCTGCCGGCGGACATGCTCGTCACCGTCGACGAGCACCGCGCCAAGACGGAGGACATCTGGGGCCTCGAGCCGGGGACGATCCCCGCCAAGCCGGGCTACCACGCCGTCGACATGTTCCGCGCGCTGTCGCGTGGGGACATCAAGGCGATGTGGATCCAGACGACGAACCCGTGGGTCTCGCTCCCGAACCTCCATCGCTTCGAACGCAAGCCCGGCGACGGGCGCTTCGTCGTCGTGAGCGACATCTATCCGACGCCGACGACGGACGTCGCCGACCTGATCCTCCCGTCCGCGGCATGGGTCGAGCGCGAGGGCATGTTCGGCAACACCGAGCGGCGAACGCAGCACTGGGACAAGCTCGTCGAGCCGCCCGGCGAGGCCAAGGAGGACGCCTGGCAGATCGTCGAGGTCGCGCGCCGCATGGGAATGGAGCACCTGTTCCCCTGGGCGACCGAGGAGGACGGAGACTGGCACGAGCCGATGTTCGAGGAGTACCGCCGCTTCACGCTGGGCGTGGGTAAGGACCTCGCGTCCTACGAACAGCTCCGCAAAGCGCGCGGCCTGCGCTGGCCGGTCGTCGAAGGGAAGGAGACGCGCTATCGCTACGCAGCTGGACACGACCCATACGTGAAGAAGAAGGAAGGCGTGCACTTCTACAAGGCGAAGAAGAACGGCGAGAAGGCGGCCTTCTGGCTCCGTCCCTATCACCCGCCCGCCGAAGTGCCGGACGCTGAGTATCCGTTCTGGCTCTGCACGGGACGTGTCCTCGAACACTGGCACACGGGCTCGATGACGCGCCGCGTGAAGGAGCTTCACCAGGCGATGCCGGAGGCCTACGTCGAGGTGAACCGGGCCGACGCAGTCGAGCTCGGCGTGCAGGACGGCCAGGTCGTCCGCGTCGTCGGACGCCGTGGATCGATCGACCTGCCTGCGAGGATCGACGGACGCGGCGCCACTCCGCGTGGATCGCTCTTCATCCCGTTCTTCGACGAGTCGGTGCTGGTCAACGAGCTCACGCTCGATGCGATGGACAACATCAGCAAGGAACCCGACTACAAGAAGAGCGCGGTGCGACTGGAGCTCGTGTCGTCGTGAAACCCTCGCTCGCCATCCCGCTCGCGCTGCTGACTCTCGCCGCTTGTGAGGATCCACACCGCGCGAGGAAAGTGTCCGTTCCGGGACACGAGGGCGCCCTCAAGACGACGGCGACCCTGCGCGCGGATCGTCGCGCGTTCGACGGCGCGCCGCCGGTCATACCGCACGGCGAGCTCGGAGCAGCGTGCACCTCGTGCCATACGGTGCGCGGCATGGCAGTGCCCGAGCTGGGGTTCGCGCCGCCCCTCCCGCACGGCGAGACGAGCGGGCTCTCCGACGCCAGCCGCTGTACACAGTGCCACGTCTTCCGGCGCGAAGAGTCCCTCTACGTCGCGAGCAGCTTCGCAGGGCTCCGACAGGACCTGCGACGGGGAGAGCGGCAGCACGACGTGGCTCCGCCGGTCGTCCCGCACCCGATCTTCATGCGCGAGAACTGCGCGGCGTGCCACGCGGGGCCGGCAGCACGAGAGGAGATCCGGACATCGCATCCCGACCGCGAGAACTGCCGTCAGTGCCACGTCTCGGCGGCGACGGAGCTCGTTTTCGCGCGGTAGACTACGCGGGTCATGCGACCGCTCGCACTGGTCCTCTTGCTCACGGCGTCATGCTCGGAGAACCTCCCGGCCAGCAGCGACCTGCGAGCGGGCGAGGCACAGGGCCTGCTCGTCGTCTACACGGTGAACCGACCGCTCGCGTACTTCGCTGAACGCATCGGCGGGGATCTCGTTCGGGTCCGCTTCCCCGCCCCGCGTGACGTCGACCCGGCGTTCTGGGCTCCCCCGCGAGAAGTGATCGCGGAGTACCAGAACGCGGACCTGATCCTCCTGAACGGTGCCGACTACGCGAAGTGGGTGGGACACGCATCCCTGCCTCACGCGGTGACGGTCGACACGTCGAGCGCGTTCTCGGATCGCCTGCTAGCACGAGCGGACGCCGTCGCGCATCGCCACGGTCCGGAGGGAGAGCACGATCACGGCGAGACCGCCTTCACGACCTGGCTCGATCCCGAGCTCGCGATCGAGCACGCTCGTGCAGTGCTGCAGGCCTTCGAACGCGAGCGCCCCGACGAGAGAGCCGCCTTCGCGGCCGGGTTCGAGGCCCTACGCCGTGACCTCCTTCAGCTCGACGAGAACCTCTCCGAAGCCTTCGCCGGGGACGCCGCACTCCTCGCTTCGCATCCCGTCTACCAGTACCTCGCACGCGCCTACGATCTGGACCTGCGCTCGCTCCACTGGGAGCCGGACGTCGCGCCCACCGATGACGACTGGCGCGAGCTCGAAGCCCTGCTCTCGGTGCAAGCCTCGAGCGTGATGCTCTGGGAGGGTGAGCCGCTGCCCGGCACGGCCGCGCGTCTCGGGGAGCTAGGCGTCGCGGTGGCTGTTCTCGATCCCCGAGGCAACGGCGAAGGCGACCTCGTCCGCGGCCTGAGCGACGACGTGGAGAGGCTGCGCGCCCTCCTCACAGGCGACTGACCCCGCTCGGCAGGCCGGCGCGATATGCTTCCCCGCCCCGAAGCCGTGCTCGAGCATTCCATGAGACCCTTCTCCCTCGTCGCTCCCGTCGCGTTCCTGTTCGCTTCCGTCGCCGCGGCCCAGGACTCCGAGTTCAGGAAAGCCGAGCCGACGTGGTCCCTCGTCGGTGGAGCGAGCGCGTACGGAAAGGCCGACCTCGACTCCCCCGGCGACCTCGGCCTCTCGCGTTGGTCCACGGGGATCGAACGGAAAGTACGACGCGAGGGCGGCAAGGTCGTCCGCTACGGGTTCCGGCACGAGGAGTCGAACTACGACTTCGGCGGCGGAGCGACGATCGGCGTGCCCGACCCCTTCGACGACACGAAGGAAGACGCGGTGACTGCGACCTTCGGGTCGTTCGAGGAGGAGCGGAAGTGGTTCGTGTCGCTGGCCGTGATCTCCGGCCGGGAACAGGGAGTCAGCTTTTCCGACAGCCTCTACGGGAAGGTCGGAGGCGGAATGCTGTGGAAGGTGCAGGACGACCTCGACCTCGGGATCGGGCTCTTCGTGCGCACGCAGCTCGAGGACGGGATCCGGGTGTTTCCGTTCCCGCTCGTCGAGTGGCGCGCCACGGACGACCTGCGAATCGGCGTCGTGCGCTCGAGCGATCCGGGCTTCGGCCTCACCTACCGCATCTCGGAGCGCGTCGACGGCTACGCGAGCCTTGCCTTCGACCATCGCCAGTTCCGTCTGGACGATCAGCCGCTCCTCTCCGACGTTGCAACGGTGGACGAGGAGCGCGGGCTGCGCGCGGGACTCCTCTGGCGGGGCGACAAGCTCGACGCCGAGATCTTCGCCGGGATCGTCCAGCGCGAGATCACGATCGACGCGAACGACAAGGAGGCCGGGGACGACGACATCGACGCCACCGGGATGGTCGGGTTCTCCCTGAGGTTCGAGCTGTAGGGATGGGTCGCAACGGTGCCGTCGCACGAGCGATCCTCGCGCTCTGTCTCTTCGCGCTGAGTGCGTGCACGACCCAGACCGTCGCGGAGGAGGACCCGCTCGTCGTGTTCCTCGTGCGTCACGCCGAGAAGACTCGCGGTGGCTCCGACCCCGAGCTGACTCCCGCCGGGCGGGATCGCGCAGCCGCACTCGCGCGTTACCTCGGCGATTCCGGGCTCCAGTTCGTCCACACGAGCGACTATGTCCGGACCCGGGAAACGGCGGCGCCCGTGGCGGCGAAGCTCGGCCTCTCGGTGGAGCTCTACGACCCCCGAGACCTCCCCGCCCTGATCGAACGAGTCCGGAGCGCCGGCGGCCGGCACCTGGTCGTCGGGCACAGCAACACCACGCCCGAAGCGGTCGAGCTACTGGGTGGCGAGGCGAGCGGGATCGCGGAGAGCGAGTACGACCGCCTCTACATCATCGTGCGGAGACGAAACGGAGAGGTGAGTACTGTGCTGGTCCGCTACGGAGCGCCGTAGGGATCCGATGCGACGGTCGAGTGGCGTCGCGAGCTAGAATTCCCCCACGAAACCGGTGTCCGTGTGAATCCGCGGGCTCGTGGACAGTAGGAGCGACGTTCCCGGTACGCCGGGACACGGCAGGAGGATCTCGATGGAGAGTACGTTCCAAGGCATCTTCGACTGGATGAAGGACAACCTGGGGGATTGGTCTCTCCTCAAGGTGTACTTCGGGTGCGCCATCGCCGGGGGGACGATCCTCCTCGGACAGGCGGGTCTGAACATGTTCGGACTCGGCGGCGACATGGACGTGGACGCCGATGTCGACGCGGACGATCTCGACCTCGGCGATGGATCCGTCAGCGTTCTTTCGGTCCGCACGCTGGCGAGCTTCCTGACGCTCTTCGGCCTCGTCGGCTGGATCGGAACGTCGTCGAACTGGGGCACGGTACCGACCGCCATCGCGGCCTTCGGATCGGGCGCATCCGTGATGTTCGCCGTGGCCTTCATGATGCGGTTCTTCTACGGGCTCCAGTCGAAGGGCAACATCAATCCACGTCAAGCTGTAGGCAAGACCGCGAAGGTTTACCTGCGCGTGCCCGCCAACAACGAGGGCAAGGGGAAGATCACGGTCATCATCCAGGGGAGGAGCGAGGAGTTCAGCGCCGTCACATCGGGCGAAGAGCTCCAGACGGGCAGAGACTGCCGGCTCGTCGAGATGACGACTGAGGACACGTTTCGAGTAGAAGCGTTGGCATAAGAGGAGGTAACGATGGTTTCGGCTCATTTGGCACTACTACAAGGCGTGATCGAGAGTGCGGCGTGGCCGCTCGTGTTCGTCGCACTCGCGCTCATCTTCTTCAGCCTCGTGATCGCGTTCGCACGGCGCTACAAGCGCTGCCCCAGCAACCGGATCCTCGTGATCTACGGCCGCGCGAAGGAGGGGCGCGTTGCGCGCACCTTGCACGGCGGCGGCTCGTTCGTCCTGCCGATCCTAGAGGACTACGAGTACCTCTCGCTGGATCCGATGCAGATCGAGATTCCGCTCGAGGGCGCGCTCTCCATCGAGAACATCCGTGTTGCCGTACCGAGCGTGTTCACGGTCGCGGTCGGCACCGACGACGCAGCGATCAACAACGCGTCGCAACGTCTCCTCGGCCTCTCGACGGCCGAGATCATGAAGCAGGCCGAGGACATCATCTTCGGCCAGCTGCGCCAGGTGATCGCGTCGATGCGGATCGAGGAGATCAACCGCGACCGCGACGTCTTCCTGACGAGCGTCCAGTCGTCGCTCGAGCCCGAGCTCAAGAAGATCGGCCTCGTGCTGATCAACGTGAACATCAAGGACATCACGGACGAGTCCGGTTACATCGAGGCCATCGGGCGCAAGGCCGCCTCCGAGGCGATCCAGCAGGCTCTGATCGACGTGGCCCAGCAGGAGCAGCACGGTGCGATCGGTGTCGCGGAGGCCGACCGTGTGCGCTCGATCGAAGTCGCGAACGCAGAAAAGACACGCGACATCGGCACGACGGAGGCCGGGCGCGACCGTGCCATCCAGGTCGCGGACCTCGAGCGAGGGCGCCAGGTCGGTGAACGGCAAGCGGACTTCGAGCGCGAGGCGCAAGTCCGAGAAGCCGAGCGCGAGATGCGGATTGCCGTGGCGGACGCGAACGCGAAGGCCGTCACCGGTGAGAACAACTCGAAGGCCTCCATCGCCCTCTCGAACGCGGAGCTCAAGGTCCGGGAAGCCGAGGCCTACAAGACCGGCGAGACCCAGCACCGCGTCGCCGAGGCCGCAGTGCTCGAGGCGCAGTACCTGGCGCAGGCCAAGGCCGCCGAGGCGCAGGCCAAGAAGTTCGAGGCCGAGAAGCGCGCCGAGCTCGAGGCCGTCGCGAAGGCCGAGAAGGCCCAGACGATCGTCGACGCCGAGGCCACCGCGCAGAAGAGACGCATCGAGGCCGAGGGTGAGGCCGCGGCGATCTTCGCCAAGCTCGATGCCGAGGCGAAGGGCCAGTTCGAGATCCTGGCCAAGAAGGGTCTGGGTCTTCAGAAGATCGTCGACTCCTGCGGCGGACCGCAGGCCGCGTTCCAGATGCTCATGCTCGAGCACCTCGACAAGCTCTCGGAGACCGCCGCGACCGCGATCTCGAACGTGAAGTTCGACAAGGTCGTCGTGTGGGACAGCGGGAACGGGACGGGCGGCAACGGCGGTGCGGCCGGCTTCCTGCGAGGACTCGGCAGCGCGTTGCCGCCGATGATGCAGATCATGAAGGACGTCGGCGGAGTCGACATGCCCGAGTACTTCGGCAAGCTCGTCGGAGAGGAGCGGGCGGAGCCCGAGGGGCACGGGAAGGCGGAAGAGACTTCCGAGGATGCGCCCTCGGAAAGCGATTCCGTCTCCGTCACCGAGTAGCCGGTCCCGGGGGGCGTCCTGCGCGAGAAGCGCGCGGACGTCTCCCGCAGCTCAAGACCGCTTCTGGCGGTGTCCGAATAGGTCGGGAGGTCCCCACACCCCTGGGGCCCCCACCTATGAGCAAGAGGACCCCCGAGACGAATCCCACGCCGTCCGAATACGCCCTGGTCGCGCTGGTCATGGGGATGATCGGATTGGTCGGCCTCCCACGCTCTCCCAGTGCACCGATCGAGGCTCACGGACAGAAGCTCCGTGCCGACGTCGAGTACGCGCTCGGATCCATGCGCGAGGCTGTCGAGGCCTACCGGGCCGACCATCACCGCTTCCCGGGCGTGGTGCGCCGCGGTGAGGCTCCCCCGGACCTCTTCGAGGCACAGATCACGACCAACACGACCGCGACGGGCGCTCTTCCGGAGGTTCCCTGGGACCGACGCGCCCGGTACGGGCCGTACCTCCTGGAGTTGCCCGCGAACCCGGTCAGCGGGCTCTCGAGCGTGTGGGTGATCGCCCGCGAAGAGAGAGCCCCGACCCGAGCCGATGGAACCACGGGTTGGATCTACAACTCGCGGACCGGCCGGGTGCGGGCCAACACGCGCGGGGAACTTCCCGGGACGAGCACGCGGTTCTACGATCTCTAGTGTCCTGGGTCAGGAGTTCGTTTGCACAGGTCGCTCCACTGGGGGTGCCTGGCAAGGCGCGACGACGAGGCGTATTCGTGGATACTCGGAGGAGAAGCAACGCAGCCAGGCGCCGCCAGGGGCGCGAGATGTGTGAACGAACTTCTGACCCAGGACACTAGGATCTTGCGCACCCTCCATCCGTCCCCGCGAAGCGGCTTCACGCTGACCGACCTGATCATCGCCCTGGCGACGATCGCGATCGTGGCAGCCTTCGCCGTGCCCGCGTTCTTCAACCGGAGCGAGGTCACGCTCGAGAACGCGGCCGTGCTGCTCGTCAAGGACCTGCGGGCTGCGCAGAACCGTGCCGCCTACCTCGATCGCGACATCCGGGTCCGCTTCGCCGAGGACGGCACCAAGTACTGGATCGACGACGGCCTCCCGGGCGAGGAGGACTTCCTCGAGCGCGACTACAGCGTCGACGCCGTGTTCCGCGGCGTGAGGGTCGAGGAGATCGCGGGAGCGGGGGAAGGCCTCGTCTTCGAGCGACGCGGTACGACCCCGCAGGGCGCGCGCATCACGCTGACCTACGAAGGCGACGAGCGCATCATCGTCATCGAGAAGGACACCGGCCGCATGTCGATCGTCGGGACGACCAGCGGGTTCGCCGACCCGGGGTACTAGCCCGGACTAGGAGAACAGCTCGAGCTGATTTCCGGCCCCGGGGGGATACTCGACAGCGCACGGCCCACGGACCAGGGCTGCCGGGTGGGGCTCGTGTGCGCGATCCCGTCCCGGCCCGAGCACATGGAGGACCTCGACGCCGAGGCTCTGGAGCGCGTCGGCCAGGATCCTGCGGTGGCATCGGTCCGGGTCTGCCTCTGCGCACATCAGCGCGGCGTGGCTCGAGCGCGCCAGATCCACGACCCGGTCGACCGCATCGCGGAACAAGTGGTGGTACATCCAGTCGGCGTAGCCCCGCAGCGCCTCGTCCTCCAGGCCCGTGTTGCGGGACGCGGGGTCGGGGACGCGATGGCCACCGAGCACCGGCTCGTGTCGATAGTCGACACCGGCACGGGCGAGCGCCCCCTCTAGTGACTCACGCCGGAAATGCGGATGCCTGCGTGATCCGGGATAGCGACGGACGTCGATCAAGAGGTCGATGCCGCGCTCCCGGAGGAGCGCCAGGAACTCCTCGAGCTCGTGGTTCGAGTGGCCGATCGTGTGGACGCGCATGCGTCCCTCACAAGTAGCGCCGAATCGACTCGTAGGCCTTCATGCTGCTGAGGCTCGGCCCAGGACCGAGGAGTCCGGTGCCCTGGTAGTGCGCGAAGTAGGCCTCGAGCTCGGGCTCCGTGAACGCTCCCCCGTTGTCCCCGTACTTCGAGACGAAGGGCGTGAAGTCGGGATACAGGGCGTCCGCTCCACGCTCCTCCCAGGCGCCGTGGAGCGTCGTCTTCATGTAGTTCCCGATCAGGAGGTCGTCGAAGATGCGGTACTCGATACACGTCATCAGGGAACCGCGCGGGGCCTCGAAGGTGATACCGCGATCGAAGCGGTCGGGCGCGACGTCGATCGTGTGCTCGACGCCACCGACGCGGAATCGGAGGAACCCCAGGAACTCGCGCAGGTGCTCCACGCGCCTGAAGTACGCCTCGATCTGCTCGAGATCTCCCGACCGCAGCCCCTCCGACCAATCGTCCCCGAACTTCTCCGGTGGAGCGAGGTCCTTCCTGTTCGGCTCGGGACCGATGCACGTCATCTCGTCCAGAGCGAGATTGCAGCGAAGGAACGCCGGATGCATCACCGCCGAGGCCGACTCGAAGTCGATCGCGTGTTCCTCGGGGCCGGTGATGTATTCGTTGGCCCAGGCACTGTCGGTGCGCTGGTACTTGTGCATCGAACTGGACGGGCAGAACCAACCGATGCGGTACTCCTCCAGGATCGAGGCGATCCCCGGCCCCACGGGCTCCTTTGCCGCCGCCGTCGGCAGCACCCGCTCC
>JAJDET010000204.1 GCA_029259655.1 Planctomycetota bacterium | reverse complement strand
GCGTGCCGGCCCCGCAGTCGACCTTGAACAGGTCGTCGAGGACGCCGGTGCGCGCAAAGTGCCGGCAGGAGCCGAGAGGCCGGCGCAGCCGGCCGTTCGTGGTGTTCTGGCCGCGAACCCGTGAGGGATGCGGGCTAGCGCGAACCGGGAGCCTTCGTGACCTTCGGCGCCTTGCCCCCGCCGTTCCCCTTGCGACGTCCGCCGTGGCCGGGGAGATCCGTCGCAGCGAGCAGCGTCGCGACGATCGCTTCGCGACCGAGCTCCGACATCTGCACTCGGTGTTGCGTCTCGGGCACGAAACTGAACGACTTCCGGCTGGTCACGGATTGCACGTACATCAGTCCCAGCGGAACGGCGGTCGTGCAGTCGCCCGTCCCGAAGAGACCGCGAACGATCGTGCCGGGGTAGTCCAGCTCCGCACCGGGATGCAGGATGCTGTCCAGCTGCAGCTCTCTCGGGTTCAGGCCGGGGGCGATGATTTGGCAGAGCCCTGCGTCGATCTTCGGGTTCGTCGTCAGCAGGGTGCACTCGAGGATTCCCTCCAGCGCTGCCGGCGGACCGAGCTTGGTCCACTCGGCGGGATCGAGACACAGGAAGTCGAGCCGCGACATCGGCGGACCTCCGCCGAGCACCGCCACGTCGAGGATGGCTCCTCGACGCCAGGTCGAGAGAGCGTAGGCGATCTCGGCCGATCCGCCGGAGCTTCCGTAGGCGCAGAACGCGCCCTCGCGGTGCAGGTTCTTGCGGATCCAGGTGATCAGGGTGGCGTAGCGCGACGACTGCTGCTTCACGCTCATGCCGGTGGAGAACCACCCCGTCAGCCACTTGCGGTCCACGACCAGGAACCCTTGCGCGGCGAGCTCGTGCGCCAGCGCTGCCGCTGCAGGGGTCTTGCTCATGAAGGTCGCCCCACCGGCGCCCGTGCCCAGGACCACGGTCCCGCGCAACCGCACGTTGGGGTTCGGCTTCAGGACCCTCAGGTCGACACCGACCGGTTGGTTGTGCGGCGTCTCGACCAGGAGCCGACGGCAGCCCCACGGGAAGGAGCCGACGTCGCCGGGGCACGAGGTGATGACCTTCACGTTCCCCAGTCCGCTGGTCTGGGCGCCGTGGGACTGTGCGTTGCCCGCTGCAGCGAGAGAGAGCAACAAGAACCCCGCGGTGAGTATTCGTCCGTTGTTCATCATCGCTAGCGCCTTGGCCGGTCCTCGAGTTCCTGGTTGCGAGCGCCGGCAGTGTACCGCCCCCTTTCTTAATAGAGGGTCCGGACCCGACCGGGAGCTCCCCCGCCCAGCGATCCGAGGGCGGCGATCGCGAACGGAGAGACGTCTGAAGCACCAAGAGGCCCCATTAGCTTCGCGTTAGGCGTCAGCCGGATCTCCGTCAGTTCCTCGTCCTCGCGCCGCTCGAAGTGCGCGCGGAGCTCGGCGTAGGAGCAGTCGAGGTCGAGCTCGTAGACGAGGTCGGTGACGCCCGCTTCCGCGTCCTCGACGATCGCGGCTGGGCGCGTGCTACGCACGAATGCGGGGGGGACTCCGAGCTCTTCCTCCAGCTCGGTCAGGAGCTGCACCTCGGGGGACGGACGTCCGCGCCCGTCGCGCGCGCGATCCTCGAGGCTCCCGCAGGGCGCGAGCTCCCACAGTCCGGGGAACTGCGTCAGCACGCTTGCACGCTTCCCGAGCAACACGTCGTCACCGAAGCGAAGCAACCCGCACACGCCGACCGGGTGGATCCCGAGCGTCGACACGAGCGCCGGCTCGCGGAGTTGCGCGATCCAGTGGCGGTACTCGGTGAACCAGCCCGTGAGGCGGCCGGACTCGCGCCGTGTGAGCGTGAAGAGGCTCCCGTTGAACACGTGCTCCCCGCGCCGCGCGGTCTCCGCGGCCCAGATCGCGTCGATCCGCGCGAGCACGGCGTCCGATCCGGGAGGGGGAGGCTCGGTCTCGACGATCTCGACCGGCCCGTCGAGGCGCTCAACCGCGAACACGATCCACCTCGAGCGGGACGTCGGTGAGCGAGGTGACGCGGCCGGACACAGGCGGCCAGTCGAGGCCGTCCGTCGTCCCGCTCTCGAGCACGAAGGTGGCGAGCCCCGCATCGACGGCCGCGCGGGCTCCCGCCGGCGAGTCCTCGACGGCGATCGAGCGCGACGCGTCGGCGCCGGTGAGCTCGACGGCGAGGAGGTACGGCTCCGGGTGCGGTTTCCCGCGCTCGACCGTATCGCCGCCCACGACCGCGTCGAAAGAAGGCGCGAGCCCGGAGCGCTCGAGCCAGCCGCGCGCGAAGTCCTCGGCGGCGGAGGTCACGAGCGCGACGGCCATCCCCAGGTCACGCGCCGCGTGCACGATTTCGTGCGCACCGGGCATCGCCGGGACGTCCTGGTAGGCCTCGCCGATGAGGACGACGAAGCGCCGGAAGAGGACGCGCGGCTCGGACTCGAGGCCGTGCTCTCGGCGCAGCTCCTCGATGACGACGCGCAGCGGAACGCCGTTCACGCGCTCGAACCCGGCGTCGGTCCCCTCGATCCCGTGCTCGTCGAGGAAGCGGCGGTACACGATCCGCAGGACGGCCAGGCTGTCGGCCACCGTGCCGTCCATGTCGAGGAAGAGCCCGCGCACGCGGACACGGTAGCGGGCTCAGTCCTGCGTATCGAGCCAGCCGGGGGCGATGCGCTCGATACGCTCCCGGAGCAGCGCAACCTTGGCGGCGATCACGGGGTCGGCGGCGACCCGCCCATCGAGCCAGGCGCGATTCATCATGAGGCTCTCGAACGTCTCGGACTTGTCCTCCTGGGGGTCCGTCATCGCGTACCGGCTCACGAACCCTTCCAGCACGACGGGCTGGGTCGAGGCGAACTCGTCGCCGTGGCCCGAGTACTCGAAGTCCGAGGGGTTGAGCGCCCTCCAAGCCGGATCGGTGTTCTGGTCCCCGCGATACGCGTCGATCACGTGGTGGACTTCGTGATGAATCGCTCCGCGGGTAGCTGCCGGTGCGTAGCGAGCCGTCAGATAGACTCGACCGTCGCCGGGATGGTACAGGCCGCCGACCTCTCGATCGGTCTCCGCCTGATCGCAAAGCACGATCTCCGCGAGCTCGATCTTTCGAAGGACTTCGCGCGAGTAGCGTTCCAGCTCATCCGCGAGAGGGCGGGCAAGGCGCGCAACGTGTCCGAGTTCCGCAGGCCAGCACCGGATATCTCTCGGCGGAGCCCCGCTCGCTATCGACGACACGTCGTAGATGACGCGGATCCCGGTAACGGCCTCCAGGTTGCGAAACAGCACCCTGTAGTCGGGATAACTCGCGACGACCTCCCCTCCTCGACCGACCTCGATCAGGCAGTCTTCCCGCAGGACGATCGTCGAAACGCCATGAGGGTGGAGCTGGAACCAGCGATCGAGCAGCTCGATCGCGTCCTCGTGTCGCTCGAGCTCGACCAGGACCAGGCCACCCGCTTCCAGCGAGTAGATGTCGTCGGGCTCCAGCTCGAGGGCGCTGCGGAAAGCGCGGTCCGCCTCTTCCCAGCGCTCGAGCGAGGAAAGGGCGAAGCCGCGACCACTATGGATCGAGGCCGACTCCCCGTTCAGCTCGAGAACGCGGTCGTAGTCCGCGAGCGACGCTTCGAAGCGCCCTAGCTTTCCGAGGACCCAAGCGCGCCCGGAGTGGGCGCCCGGGCTCGAGGAAAGGCGCGAGACGGAACGGTCGTAGGCTTCGAGAGCCTCCTCGAACCTCCCCTCGCGCACGAGACGCCGCGCAGTCGTCAGATCCCCGTAGAAAGAGAAGTAGAGCGTGCCGCACAGCAAGAGCACACCGAGCAGCGCGAGAGCCTTGCAGTTGACGATGAGTCGCGCGCCGCCTCTGCCCTCCACTTTGCTCTCCATCTCCGTCGGACCAGACTAGCGGGAACTCCGTGCCCGCGTCCGATCAGTCCGCGAGCGCGGCCGTGAAGCGCTGGCGAAGCCGCTCGACGCGCGCTCGGTTGGCGCCGAAGTCGGAGCGCCCGACGCGCGACGCGGAGCGGAGGTGGATCACGCCGGCCTCGCGGTCGAGCAAGAACTCCACGTCGTCTCGAAAGCCCAGGAACATGGTGCGCCAGACGGCGTGCATCCAGTCGCCCTGAGAGTCCTCGATCCCGGCCAGCGGCTCGGCCTCCAGCAGGGACCGGAGCACGCCGAGGGCGCGGTCGGGGTCGCCCTCGAACCGGAGCGGCTCGATCGAGTGCGTTTCGTCCGAGCCCTGGCTGCAGACGCAGTTCGGCTTCGGAGAGCACGGGCGCAGTCGGCCGTCGATCGGCCCGACCTCGACCGGACGCCGTGAGGCGATGACGAGGGCGGCCGTGACGAGGAGTACGAGTGCTGCGGGGATCGCGAAGAGGTACACGCTAACCTGGCCCCGAGCATGTTCGATTCCGCGGAGCTGGGCCAGTCCCTGGACAAGGCGTCTTTCAAGGCGCGCGAGCCAGAGCTGCGCGAGGCGCTGCTCGAGGCCCAGTTCGACCTCCGCGACGCGGGCTTCTCCGTGGTGGTCGTGATCGCGGGCATGGAGGGCTCGGGCAAGGGCGAGCTCCTGCACCGGCTGCTCGAGTGGCTGGACGCGCGGGGCGTCGCCGCGCACGCCATGCGCGCGCCCTCGGACGAGGAGCGCGAGCGCCCCGCCTTGTGGCGCTTCTGGCGGCGGTTGCCCCGGCGCGGACGGATCGGCGTCTTCCTCGGCTCCTGGTACGCCGACCTGTTCCTCTCGGAGGGCTCCGAGTCGAAGCTCGAGTCCCCTCTGCGGAGGATCGTCGAGTTCGAGGATCTGCTCGCCGACGACGGGACGCTGGTGCTGAAGTTCTGGCTGCACGTGACGAAGAAGAATCAGCGCAAGCGCTTCGAGAAAAGGGCCGAGGATCCGCACGACGCCTGGCGCGTGACGAAGCGCGACTGGGACCTGCACGAGCGCTACGACGAGCTGATCGAGCGCGCCACCCACGTCCTGCGCCGCACGGACACCGGTACCGCCCCGTGGGAGATCGTCGAGGCCTCGAACGCCCGGTTCCGGGACGTGACGGTCGCCGAGCGATTGCTCGCCGCGCTCGAGGAGCGGCTCGCGCGCCCCGCACCCGAGCCGCCCGCCGCACCGGAGCTCCCCGTGCCGCCTGCGGTGAACCTGCTCTCGTCGCTCGACCTCGAGAAGCGTCTGGACGAGGACGAGTACGAGCAGGGTCTCGACCGCTACCAGGGACGGCTGGGGCTCCTCGTGCGCGAGCTCGCGGAGACGAAACGCTCGCTGGTGCTCGTCTTCGAGGGCCCGGACGCCGCAGGGAAAGGCGGAGCGATCCGGCGTGTGACACGCGCGCTCGACGCGCGCTTCTACCGCGTCGTCCCGATCGGCGCGCCGACGGAGGAAGAGCGCGCGCACCCCTACCTCTGGCGCTTCTGGCGGCACTTGCCGCGGTACGGCGAGGTCCGTGTCTTCGACCGTTCCTGGTACGGCCGCGTGCTGGTGGAGCGCATCGAGGGCTTTGCCACCCCCGAGGAGCACCGGCGCGCCTACGGCGAGATCAATGCGTTCGAGGAAGCGCTCGCCGACGACGGCGTCGTGATCGTGAAGTTCTGGCTCGCGATCGACGAGGCCGAACAGCTCCGGCGCTTCGAGGCGCGCGAGAGGACGGGCTACAAGCGCCACAAGATCACGGCCGACGACTGGCGGAACCGCGAGAAGTGGGCCGCCTACGAGGCCGCCGCCTGCGAGATGTTCGAGCGCACGAGCACGCGGGCGGCTCCCTGGACGCTGGTCGCGGCGAACGACAAGCGCCACGCCCGGGTCGAGGTCCTCCGAACCGTCTGCGAACGGCTCGAGGAGCTGCGCGGCCCCACGGACGAGGGCAAGAAGCGGAAGAAGCGCTGAAAAGCCCGATCGGGCGGGACTCCGGCGCGAGCGCGACGACTAGAAGGAGACGATGATCGCCGTCGCCCTCGTCCTGGCCACGCTCGGAGGAGCCGAGCTGGAAGTCCGTCACGCGCGGTCGGGCCAGCCGCTCGTCCGGGCCGAGGTCGACGGCGTCGAGGGTTGGTTCGTCTTCGACACGGGGGCGACGCGGCACGTGATCGACGCGGGCTTCGCCGCCGCGCTCCAGCTCGACGGGGCCGGGATCGTCGCGTCGCGCTCGCCGCAGGGCGTCTCGCGTCGGCGGGTCGTGGAGGCGCGGACGCTCGTGCTGGGCGGGATCGCGATCGAGGAGCCGAGCTTCGTCGAGTACGACCTCGGTGCCCTCGAGCCGGGCATGGGGACCGAGCTCGCAGGAATCCTCGGCTACGACCTGCTCGCGCGGTTCGTGGTGGAGATCGACTATCGGAACGGACGGATCGCGCTGCGCGACCCGGAGCCGGTCGACGTCGAGCTGCCCTGGACCGAGCTCGTCGTTCGCGACCGCGATCCCTGCGTCCTGGCCCGTGTCGAGGGAGAGTCCGTGCTCATGCTGCTCGACACGGGTTCCGACCAGACGGCAATCCTCAGCACGTACACGACGCGCCGGCTCGGGCTCCTGGACGACCGGCCGACGCGTCCGGCGCAGATGAACAACGTGGACGGGACACTCGGCTACCGCCGCGGCGAGCTCGCGAGCTTCGAGCTCGCCGGGCGCAGCTTCGCGGACGCCCCGGTCCTCTTCGCGACGTCCGACGACGGCTTCCACGCCGAGCGCTATCCACACGGGATCGTCGGCTGTGCGTTCCTGGAGCCCTTCACCGTCGTGCTCGACTGCGCGCGCTCGCGCGTGGCCTTCGTGCCGCATCCGGTGCCGCGCCAGTCGGAGCGCCTGCTCGCGTCGCTCGCCGGTCGCTACCGCTCGCGCGACGCGGGACTCCTGCGCGTCGAGCTCGACGGCAGCCGCCTCGTGCTGCGGCCTCCGCTCGGGGGGACGGTCCCGCTGGTTCCCGTCGGCGACGGCCGCGAGCTCACCTTCGCCTGCGTGGGCAGACTCGAACGCTTGACGTTCGAGCGCAACGAGAAGGACGCGATCACGTCCGTCGCCTTCGGCCCGCCGGGCGTCACACCGACGAGCTACGCCCGCCAGCACGACCGCAAGCCGTTCGGCGTCGAGCGCTAGCGACCGCCCACGACCTCCTCTACCTCACGCAGGAACTGCGACCAGCGCCGGACGTTCTCATCCCCCGCGAGGTGGTTCGAGTTTCTGCGGATCGCGACCAGGATCTCGCGCGTGCGATCGGGGAACCCGAGCTCCCAGTGGGCCAGGGCGCTGGCCGTGTTCCCGAGGATGTTGCGGTTCTCGAGCGTCTTGAACGTATCGACGAGCTCCTGGTGCCGCCCGAGCCGCATCTGGGCGACCGCGATCAGCCCGTTCCACGAATCGGAGTCGACGTCCGGGAGCTCCACCACGCGGGAGGCGACCCGCAGAACGCGCTCGTAGTCCGTCCTGGACCGGTGGGGATCGAGCACGATCTCGATCAGCTCGTTCTCTCCCTCGTTCTCGTCGTCCCAGCGCGTTGCACACAGATCCAGCGCGATCGCGCGCAGCTCGGAGTCGATGCCGTCCATGCGCCGGATCTCGTCCGCCGCGAGGCGTAGATCGGCCCACTCGTCGAACAACGCGTCGATGAGCGCATGCGCCTCGTACTTGCGCTCGCGACGTGCCAGGGCCGGCTCTCGAATCCAGGAGCGCTCGCGCGGATGCACGGTGTCCCAGATCCGGTGCCCGCCGCCCCAGTCCTGGCTCGCGAGGCGCAGGCCGTCGGGGCTGAAGGCCGTGCGGAAGACCCCGCGCTCGTGTCCGCGCAGGCGCACGACCTCGCCGCGCACGGGGTCGAGCAGGCTGATGCCCCCGTCGAGATTGCCGGCGGCGATGCGCTGACCGTCGGGAGAGAGACTCACCAGCAACGGAGGGGAGCTGCAGCGCAGCTCGCGGACGACCGATCCGGTCTCGATGTCGTACACGCGCAGGAACTTGTCGCGGTGGTCGTTCGTGCGTGCGATGAGCTCTCGCTCGTCTCCGCCGTCGGAGGGCACGAGCAGGAGCAACGAGTGGACGTTCCCCACCGTGAGGATCTGGTTCACGAGCTCGCCGCTCTCGAGATCCCAGACGTAGACCGATCCGTCGGTCGAGCCGAGATAGAGGCGTTCGCCGTCCTGGCTGAAAGCGACGCTGTGCGCGCGCTCGGGCGGTCCCGTGAAGTCGCGCAGGAGCTCCCCGGTCGCCGTGTCCCAGACCTCTACGATCGTCTCCGGCCCGACCGACTCGTCATGGAGAACCACGAGCCGAGTCGAGTCGGGATGGATGTCCGCTCGGTACCCTCGATTCGGGCCGCCGGGCTCTCCGACCAGGATCCCGGTGCGCGCGTCCCAGACGCTGACTCCGCGCGAGTCGAAGGCGACCGTCAGGAGACTGCGCCCGTCGGGTGAGAAGGCGGCGGAGGCCAGGTTGGCGGTGAACCGAAGCGTGTAGAGTTGCTCGCCGGTGTGCGTGTTCATCACGCTCAGGACGTCCGAGCTCGGGCGCCACGCCAGGAGGTTCCCGTCCGGGCTCCAGATGAGCGAGAAGCTCGCGAAGAAGCCGGAGCCTTCGCCCGAGAAGGCCGTCACCACCGAACCCGGCTGCCCGTCCCAGATCCGAACGGTCCCGTCGAAGGAGCAGGACGCGAGTCGCGCACCGTCGGCGGAGAAGTCCACGTCGGATACGAACCAGTCGTGACCGACGAGCCGTTCGAGGAGCTCCCCCGTCCTGGAGTCGAAGAAGGAGATCGCGCTCTTCCCGCTCACGACCACCCACGACCCGTTGGGATGGAAGGCGACCCCGTCACCGCGGGCGTCGGCGCCGCTGAGCCGCGTCAGGACCTCGCCCGTGTCGAAGTCGAAGATGCGGCTCGCGCCCACCCGACTGACGACGGCCAGGCGCTTGCCCGGCGCGTCGAACTCGAGGTCGCCGATCCCGTTGTTGCCGATGTCGTCGCGTGCGGCGATGTAGGGCACCCCGAGCCCGAGCACGATCTCGTCGAGCGCCAGGTCCCAGACCAGCACGCGCAGATCGCTGAGTCCGAGCGCGACCCTCGTCCCGTCCGGGTGAACCGCGACGCGGCTGATGCCCCGGCCGCATTCGATCTCCTGCAGCTTCTCTCCGCTGCGCGTGTCCCAGACGGAGGCGAGACCGCCGTTCGTCCCGAGGACGATGCGCTCCCCGTCGGGGAGGAACGCAACGTCGTACGCGCGAAAGAGCGTGACTCCGCCGATCCCGAGGTCGTTCCCCGTCTCCGTGTCCCAGACGCGCCAGAAACCGTCCGCGCCGACGGTGACGAGGCGTGAGCCGTCGGGCGAGAAGGCGATCGCGTGGACGTCGTTCGTGTGCCGGACGAGCTCGTTCTGCAACTCGCCCGTCTCCGCGTCCCACAGCCGCACGTCGTAGTCGTAGCCCTGGCCGGCCACGTCCCCTCCCGAGGCGGCGACGGTCCCGCCGTCGGGGGACCAGTCCACGCGCTGGAGCCGCGCCTCGACGGGACCGAGTACCATCAGGCTCGCGTCGGTCTTCAGGTCCAGGTGCTGCCACTCCCAGCCGCGCAGCTCCTCCGGACAGGCTTGAAGACTCGCCCAGGCGTCCTCCGTCGCACCGACCTCGAGCGCGTTCGCGGCGGCGTGCAGGTTCGCGGCGTAGCTCTGGAGCACGGCCTCGCGCTCGTTGCGCTGCGCGAGCGACGCGTTGGCGTCGGCGGCGTCGCGCGCGCGCTCCAGATCGACGTTGGTCTGCTCGAGCGCGGTCTTCGCCTCCACGACCTGGCCGTGCTGCTCCGCGAGCAGCTCCCTTGCCTTCGTCTGCACGACCGAGACGCCGGCCAGCCCGCCGATCGCGATCACGATCGCGGCCGCGATCGCCGCGGCCATGCCCTTGTTGCGCACGACCCACTTCTTGAACTCGGCAGCGGCGCCGCCCTCGTAGGCGGAGACGACGCGACCCTCGAGGTAGGCCTGCAGGTCCTCGGCGAGAGCGAGTGCGCTCGGATAGCGTTCCTTCGGGTCGCGCGACATCGCCTTCTCGCAGATCGCGACGAGCTCGCCGTGCGAGTTCGGCGCGACCTCGGACAACGGCTTCGGCGGACCCTCGGCGACCCAGCGCAGGATCAGATGCCCGGGCACGCGCGAGTCGGGCTCGACGTAGGGCGCGCGGCCGACGAGCAGGTGGTAGAGCTGCGCGCCGAGGGCGTACACGTCGGAGCGCGCGTCCACCTCGTCCACCTTCCCGAGCGCCTGCTCGGGCGGCATGAACGACGGCGTGCCGACCACGTCGCCGTACATCGACGCCGAGTCCGACTGCTCCTTGCGATCGGTGTGGACGAGGCTGACCGAGGAGAGCGCGACGTCCTCGACGCGCTGCGTCTCCTCCGGCTCGCGGTCCATCACCTTCGCGAGCCCCCAGTCCATGACGTAGGTCTCGCCGAAACGCCCGACCATCACGTTGGCGGGCTTGAGGTCGCGGTGCACGACGCCTTTCTCGTGCGCGAAGGCCACGGCCTCGCAGACCTTGAGCAGGACGCCCAGCGCGCGCGTCTGCGTCCAGCCGCCCTGCCCGACATGGACGTAGTCGATGATCTCGCCGAAGGTCTGTCCGCGCACGAGGCGCATGGCGAAGAACGGGTTGCCGTTCTCGTCCTCGCCGAGCTCGTGGATCGGGACGACGCCCGGGTGGTCGAGCTGGCCCGTGACCTGCGCCTCCTCGCGAAAGCGCGCGAGGAGCGGCGTCGTCGACACGTCGGGCTGGGGAACGGTGTCGTCCGAGAGCACCTTGATCGCGAGGTTGCGGCGCAGCTCGTCGTCCCACGCGCGCAGGATCGTCCCCATCCCGCCGCGCGCGACCTCGCCGAGGACGCGGAAGCGCCCGAGCTTGCGGCCGACGTCGGTCATTGTCGTTTCCCCATCAACCGTTCGAGCTCGCGCACGTTGCGCGCAAAGAGCTGGACGATCCTCCCGCCGTCGCGCAGCACGGGCGCCGCGGTCACGACGGTCAGGAGCTCGTGCGCGCGCTCGTGGTCCCCGAGGTGCCAGTAGCACATCGCCCCGGCGCTCGAGCCGAAGATGTTCCGCGTCACGGCGTCTCCCATGGCCTCGAGCGCCTCTTCGTAGCGGCCCATGCGGCACAGGGCCATCCCGAGGTAGGCGCGCTCGGAGGTATCGTCGTTGAGCGAGCCGCGCATCCGGACCACGGTCTCGTAGACGCGCTCGTACTCCTCGCGCGAGAGGTCGGGTCGGACGAGGGTCTCGAGGACCTCGAGCTGGATTCCGTAGTAGTGCACGACCGAACGGTCGGCCAGCCCGACCGCCGCCTCGCGCAGGATGGGGTCCATGGTCGAGGTGCCGGCGAGCTCGGCCGAGACCACCTCGGGGATCCGGAACTCGCTCAGCAGCCGGTCGAAGGCCGGGCGTGCGGCCCCCATCACCGCTCGACGCTCCAGCGCAGGCTCGCGCAGCGCGGCGCGCTCGCGCGGATGGACCGTATCCCAGATCCGGTGGAGGCTCATGTAGTCCTGGCTCGCGAGCCGGAGCCCGTCCGGGCTGAAGGCGACCTTGAAGGCCGAGTCGCGGTGCCCTCGAAGTCGCACCAGCTCGCCTCGCTCGGGATGCAGCAGGCTAATCCCGCCGTCCAGGTTGCTCGCGGCGATCCGCTGGCCGTCGGGGGTCACGTCGAGGAAGATCGGGGGCGCGCTGCAGCGGAGCTCGCGCAGTCGCTCTCCGGTCGCGAGGTCGTAGACCGCGAGCCGCTTCTCCCTGTGGTCGGAGCTGCAGGTGACGACGGCCGTCTCGGCCGCCCCCGGCTCGAACAGCAGGGCCAGATCGAAGACATGGCTCTCGGTCGGGATCAGGTTGACGAGCTGGCCGGTCGCGAGGTCCCAGACGTGGACCTTCGAGCCGCCGCCGGCGTAGAGCAGGTCGCTCTGGCGACCGAACGCCATGCCGGTGACCTCGTCCTCGTGTCCGCGGAGCTCGTGCACCTTCTCGCCGGTCGCGAGGTCCCAGACCTCCAGGCTGCGGTCCTCACCGAGGTCACGGCACGCGATGGCGAAGAGGCCGCTGGGGTGAAACTCGGCGTTCTCCGCCTGCCCCTCCCAGAGCAGCCGCGTCTCGTGGGCCTCGCCCGTCGCGCCGTCCCAGGCCTGGAACTTCCCGCCGTAGTTCAGCGTGAGCAGCACATCGCTGTCGGGCGTGAAAGCGACGTCCGCAATCGCCTCGAAAGTGTCGGCCTTGTAGAGGAGCTCACCCGTGTGAGCGTCGAGCACCTGGACGATCTCGTAGTCCGGCCGCCAGGCGAGCTTCGTCGCATCGGGACTCCACGCGAGCGAGAAGGCCCACCAGCGTTGATCGAAGCGGCTCCCGTGGAAGGTGAACGTCGCCGACCCGGGCTGTCCGTCCCAGATCCGCAGCGTGCCGTCGAAGGAGGCCGAGACGAGGCGCCCCCCGTCCGGAGAGAACGCGACGTCCTGCACGATCCAGTCGTGCCCGAGGAGCACCTCCACGGGATGCCCGGTTCGCGAATCCCAGAGGGCGACGGTGTGATCGTCAGCGGCGCTTGCGAGCCACTCGCCGTTGGGATGGAAGGCGAGGCCGTGCACGTTGGCGTGGGCACCCGTCATGCGGGCGAGCTCTCGTCCCGTGCGCACGTCCCACACCCGGGCGCCGCGCCCCAGGCCGCCGGCGGCGATTCGCGCTCCGGTCGCGTCGATCGCGATGTCGTTCACGCCCATGACGGACGTGGGACGCCACGGATCCGGACCGACGCGGTCGATCAGGAGCTCGCGCTCGACGACCCGTCGCCGCACGTCCCAGATCTCTACGCGGTAGTTGCCGAGACCGATCGCGACTCGCTCACCATCGGGGAAGACGGCAACGGACTGTGCGAGGGAGTCGGACTCGAGCTCGGCGAGCGCGCCTCCGCGCTCCAGATCGAGGATCCACGTCAGCGCCCCCTCCGTCGTCACGGCGACCCGCTCTCCGTCGGGGAAGAACGCGAGGTCGGTCGGCTCGAAGCGGGTGAAGATCTCGAGCAGCTTGTCGCCCGTCGAGACCTGCCACAGCCGGAACCAGCCGTCCTCGCCGATCGACGCGATGCGCGCCCCGTCCGGCGAGAAGGCGATGGAGACGACGCGGGCGAGGTGAGCATCGATCACCCGGAGCGGTTCGTGCGACTCGGCGTCCCACAACCGGACGGCGTAGTCGTGGCCCTGATCCGCGATCGACCCTCCGGCCGTCGCGATGATGCGCCCGTCCGGTGACCAGTCGACCGTGCCGAGGCGCGCCTCCATCGGCCCGAGCACCGCGAGGCTCGGATCGGTCCGCAGGTCGAGGTGGTTCCACTCCCAGCCGCGCAGCTCCTCGGGACAGGCCTGCAAGCTCGCCCAGGCGTCCTCGGTCGCGCCGACGTCGAGCGCGTTCGCCGCGGCGTGCAGGTTGGCGGCGTAGCTCGAGAGCACGGCGGCGCGCTCGTTCCGCTGTGCGAGCGCCGCGTTGTCGTGGGCCGCGTCGCGCGCGAGGCCGAGCTCCTCGTTCGTGCGCCCGAGCTCGGCGATCGTCGACTGCAGGGTCTGGTTCGCGTTCCCGAGCTCGCGGTTCTTGTCGGCAACCTCCACGCGCGACTGGTGCTGGATCCAGTAGACCCCGCCGAACGCGCCCAGGATCGCGAGGACCGCCGCCGCCGTCGCGACCGCCATGCCCTTGTTGCGCACGACCCACTTCTTGAACTCCGCGGCCGCGCCGCCTTCGTAGGCGGAGACGACGCGTCCCTCGACGTAGGCCTGGAGATCCTCGGCCAATGCGAGCGTGCTCGCGTAGCGCTGCTCGGGCTTGCGAGCCATCGCCTTCTCGCAGATCGCCGCCAGCTCGCCGTGCGCCCTGGGCGCGACCTCCGACAGCGGCTTCGGCGGCCCGTCCACGACCCACTTGAGGATCAGGTGCGACGGCACGCGCGCGCCCTCCTCGACGTAGGGCGGGTGGCCGGAGAGCAGGTGATAGAGGATCGCGCCGAGCGCGAAGATGTCGGTGCGCTCGTCGAGCTCGTCGAGCTTTCCGAGCGCCTGCTCGGGCGGCATGTAGGACGGCGTCCCGACGACGGCGCCGTACATCGTCTCGCTGTCGCTCGATTGCTTGCGGTCGGTGTGGACGATGCTGATCGACGAGAGCGCGGAGTCCTCGATGCTGTCACCGCTCGACTCCTGGTCCATGATCCGGGCGAGGCCCCAGTCCATGACGTAGGTCTCGCCGAAGCGGCCGATCATCAGGTTCGCGGGCTTGAGGTCGCGGTGCACGACGCCCTTCTCGTGCGCGAAGGCCACCGCCTCGCAGACCTTGAGCAGGACGCCCAGCGCGCGCGTCTGCGTCCAGCCCTCGTGCCCGCCGTGGACGAGCGTGATGATGTCGCCGAACGTCCGCCCGCGGACGAGGCGCATCGCGAAGAACGGGCGGCCCTTCTCGTCCTCGCCGAGCTCGTGGATCGGGACGACGCCCGGGTGGTCGAGCTGGCCCGTGACCTGCGCCTCCTCGCGGAAGCGCGCGGCGAGCGGGGTCGTGGACGCGTCGGGGTCGTCGGCATCGACGTGCTCGTCCGACAGCACCTTGAGCGCCAGGTTGCGCCGCAGGTCGTCGTCCCACGCGCGCAGGATCGTGCCCATCCCGCCGCGCGCGACCTCGCCGAGGACCTTGAAGCGGCCGAGCTTGCGCTCCTCCTCCGTCATGCTCGCTCTCCCTTCATCCGGTGATCCACGACCCGAGAGGAGACCACGCCCCGCCCGAATCGCGCAAGCCGACTGCCGGTACGGCGGTACGGTGCCGCGACAACCAGCAGCGGATTCGCCCGCTGAAGACTCTCGAAGAGC
>JAJDET010000203.1 GCA_029259655.1 Planctomycetota bacterium | reverse complement strand
CGTTCTTCCGGCGCGCGGACGCGGGACGGGCGGAGAAGGACGAGGGGTCCGGCGAGCTCCGCGCCGGGAAGCGCATCGGCGGCTTCACACTCGAGAAGCGCATCGGTCAGGGAGGGATGGGGTCGGTCTGGCTCGCGCGGGAGGAGAGCATGCAGCGCGACGTCGCGTTGAAGCTCGTCCTCCCGGAGCGCGTCGACGCGAAGAGCCTCGAGCTCTTCGCGCGCGAGGCCCGTGCCGGCGGGCGGATGCACCACCCGCACATCGTGGCGACGCATTCGTTCGGAAAGGACGAGGGGCTGGCGTGGATCGCGCAGGAGCTCGTGCCGGGCTCCTGGACCTTGAAGGAATTCCTGGACGACGCTCGGGGCCTCGACGAGCTGCCGGGGGACTACTACGAGTCGGTCGCGGGCTTCGTGGCGAAGCTCGCGGACGGGCTGCAGGCCGCACACGAGGCCGGGGTCATCCACCGCGACCTCAAGCCCGCGAACGTGCTCATCACGGAGGGGAACGAGCCCAAGCTGACCGACTTCGGCCTGGCGCGCATCACAGACGAGGCCGCGCTCTCGCAGACGGGCGACTTCGCGGGGACGTACTTCTACATGAGCCCCGAGCAGGTAGCCGCGAAGCGCATGGGCCTCGACCACCGCACGGACGTCTTCTCGCTGGGCGTGGTTCTGTACGAGATGCTGACGCTGCGGCGTCCGTTCGAGGGCGACACCACGCACCAGATCTGCGAGAAGATCATGCTCGTGGATCCGCCTGCGGCGCGGGCGGTGCGCTCGCTCTGTCCCTACGAGCTCTCGGTGATCTGCACCAAGGCGATGGAGAAGGCGGCGGGGGACCGCTACCCCACGATGGCCGATTTCGCTGCGGACTTGCGCCGCTTCCTCGCGAACGAGCCGATCGTGGCGCGGCCGCCCGGGCGCGTCGTGCGGATGAAGAAGTGGGTGCAGCGGAATCCGTACAAGGCGATCGCGCTCGGGATCACGGTGGTGGCACTGATGGTGGTGTCGGGGCTCTCGGTGCGTCTCTCGACTGCCAACGCGAGCCTCAAGAACCGGGAGGCGCTGCTGCTCGAGAAGAACTGGGAGCTCGTGGCCGGTGCGGCGGAGGGCGAGCTGGAGAGGCTGCGGACGGAGGCGCGGGGTCTGTGGCCGCCGCACCCCGAGCGGATCCCCGAGCTCGAGGCGTGGATGGGGCGGGCGCGCACGCTCCTGGCCTCCCTCGACGGGGGGCCGGAGGGCTATCCGGGTCACGTGGCGATGATGGAGCGGGTGCAAGCGCTAGCGCCGCCGTCCCCCGGGAGCGGGGAGCGCTCGTTCGCCGACGAGGAGAGTCGCTGGTGGTACGAGACGCTGACCCGGCTCGTCGAGCGTCTGCGCGAGTTCGGGGACGAGGAGGAGGGGCTGGCGGGGTCGGGTTTCTACCTCGACGAGGAGGGGAAGCGCGCCGGCTGGTCGGTGGGGCACAGGCTCGCCGCGGCGCAGCGACTGGAGTGGGGTTTCGGCCCGCGCGGGGAGTTTGGGAAGCGCTGGGAGGAGCTCCGCTCGGAGTTGTCCTCCCTTCCGGTTCAGATGGGCCTGGTCCCGATCGGGAGGGACCCCCAGTCGGAGCTCCGGGAGTTCTGGCACGTGCTGTCGGGAAAGGAACCGGAGCGCGGGCTCGACGGGCAGCTCGTCATCACGGAGGAGTCGGGCATCGTGTTCGTGTACTTGCCGGATGCGGAGTACTTGCGCGGTGCGCAGAACGGCGATCCTGACGGTCCGAACTACGACACGGTCTCCGCGAGCATCGGCAGTGCGTCTCCTGTTCAACAGGTTCAGCTCTCCCCCTACTTCCTTGCCAAGCACGAGCTGACCCAGGGTCAGTGGTTACGGATGGCGGGACGAAACCCGGCGCTCCACGTTCCGTCGAGATACATGGGGTTCTGGGATCGCGAAGGGAACGGAGCCACTCTGAAACACCCCGTGGAGAGTCAGCCCTGGGACGCTTGCCAGGAGCTTCTCGAGCGCTTCGCCCTGACGCTACCAACCGAAGCGCAGTGGGAATACGGCGCGCGCGGCGGCACCTCGACCCCTTGGTGGACCGGCCGGGATTCGGCGAGCCTGGAAGGCAGGGCCAATCTCAGTGACGAATACGCTCGAACGCATGGCGGCCAGAACACGCAGTTCGTGAGATGGGACGACGGCTACACCATCCATGCACCCGTGGACACCACGATTCCCAATCGATTCGGTCTCCATCACGTTCACGGGAACGTCTCGGAGTGGTGTCTGGACGGATTCGAGTTCTATTCAGAGACTCCCGCAGTCGATCCGGTCGGCACGATGGCGATCCAGGGAAAGCGGGTCAGCCGTGGCGGGAGCTTCCGCCACCCCATCGACTACTCTCGCTCGGCGCTCCGGAATCCCCAGGTCGAGAGCTTGACCGAGGGGGGCTTCGGGTTGCGCGCGGCACGGCGGGTCGATCACTAGGGTCAGTGCAGCCCGTCCGGCACCTTCGAGAGCTGCGCGTCGAGGCTCGCCGCGAAGAGCGCCAGCGCGCATTGAACCGGGAGGATCCTACTTGCTTGCAAGTCCACCATCTGCTTTCGCCGTGTCGCTACTGGAATTCAACCAGGGCCATGCTCCGCGAGGGCTAGTGCGCAAGGCGCGGTTCCCTACTCGTGCAGCAGGACCGCGACGTTGCTCGAACCGGGCATCACGAGATCGACCTGGCCGTCTCCGTTCAGGTCGCCCAGTGCGATTGCGGACCCACCAGGAGAAAAAACCTGCGGTGTTCCGAAAGTGGAGCCCCCGATGCCCGGGAGTACGCTGACGGAAGCGCCTCTGACGCAGGCGAGATCAGGGACCTTGTCCCCGGTGAAGTCGCGGATCACGAGGCCGATGTGTCCAGCACCTGTCTCGTAAGAAGCTGCTGTTCCGAAGCTCCCGTCCCCAGTCCCCAATACGACGGTTGCCTGAGTGGTGAAGAAGCTCAGGGCCGCCAGGTCAGGAAGCCCGTCCAGATCCACGTCTCCTATGGCGAGGGACTGTGGGCCCAGAGGGAGGGGAACGGAGCCCGTGGAGTTCAGGCTGCCTCCTCCGGTCCCCAGGAGTATGTCGATTCCGGAGATGTGCATCAGAGCAAGATCCTGGAGGCCGTCGAGGTCGAGGTCCTGTACCCCGAGGTCGATGTAGCCGCCGTTGCTCACGGTCGTGGCCGTTGCGAAGCCGCCGTTCCCAGTTCCGAACAGGATGGAGACATTGCTGGTTTGGCCAGAGTAGGTGGACACGACGTCGAGCACCCCGTCCAGGTTCATGTCGCCCAACTCCACGTTGGGTACCGTGGATGTGAACTCGTCCGGGCCTACACGAAACGAAGACGGCGGTCCGAGACTGCCCCCACCCGTTCCAAGGAGAACGAAGACGTGGCTGTCATCGCCGCCGAAGGCGATGTCGGGCACGCCGTCCTGGCTCAAGTCCGCGATGTTCAGTGAAGTCGAGTAGGAGACGCCTGCCACGTATCCCACCGGAGGATCGAAGCTCCCACCGCCTGAGCCCAGGACAGCGAAGACCGTACTCGTGTTGCTCCCCGTTGCGAAATCAAGAATCCCATCCAGATCGAGGTCACCGACCGCCGCAGAGTCGGCACTCGATATCGAGACGAAGGATGGCTGGAATGACAGTCCCGCACCGACTCCGAAGAGGAGGGAGACGTCGTCGATCGCCGGCTCGGCGACAGCGAGGTCGGGCAGCCCGTCCTGATCGAGATCTCCGATCGCCACGGACGTCGCGCCCGAGTTCGTCGGAAACTCCACGGACGTCGCGAACGTCCCGTCGCCGAATCCGACCAGGACCGAGACGTCCTGCGAGTTGACGTTCGCGACGACGATGTCCTGCGTCCCGTCGACGTTCATGTCGGCGATGCCCAGCGAGACCGGGCCGTCGCCCACCGCGAGGGGGGAGCCCGCGGGCTCGGTGAAGTCTCCCAGACCGTCGCCCAGGAGCACCGTCACGTCGTCCGAGCCCTCGTTGGCGACGACGATGTCCCCGGTTCCGCCGGCGTCGAGACTCCCGATCGCTATCGCGCTCGGGTCCGTGCCCGCCGCGAACGGCGAGTTCGCGGCCGCCGCGAAACCACCCAGCCCGTCCGCCAGCAGCACGGTCACGTCGTTCGAGCCTGTGTTGGCCACCGCCAGGTCGTCCAGGCCGTCCCCGTCGAGGAGCCCGGTGGCCACGGCCTCGGGCTGGGTGCCGACCGAGACCGGCGTCGCCGTGCCGAAGCCCCCGGCGCCGTCCCCGATCAGCACGTGGACCTGGTTCGTGCTCGGGTTGGCGACCACGAGATCGAGGTCCGTGTCGTTGTCGAACAGTCCGCTCGCGATAGACACGGGCCCCGTTCCGGCCGCGAAGGTCATGGCCGTTCCGAAGCCGCCGGCGGAGCCGAGCACCACCGAGACGTCGTTCGAACCCGTGTTCGCCGTGGCGAGGTCCGCGAAGCCGTTCATGTCGAAGTCGCCGAGCACGACCGAGTCCGGATCCATCCCGCCGATCGGGACCGTCACGGCGCGACCGAGATACCCGCCGCCGACTCCCGGCAGGACGATGACGCTGTCGTCCTCGCGATCGACGACCGCGAGGTCGAGCAGGGCGTTGCCGAGCAGGTCGCCGATGGCGACCGCGACCGGCTCGTTGTCCATCGGCACGGTCCCGATCGGAATCCCCTGACCGAACGACGCCCAGACGAACTGCGCGTCCGGATAGAGCGGCTCCTGCACCGTCGCCACCATGGTGATGTCGTCGATGGCCGTCACGCCGCCGATGAGAGTGGGGGTGGAGGCCGAGGTTCCTTTCGCCGGCCCGTAGAAGGGGTCAGTCTCTTCGCCCACGACCTGGACCGGAGTGAGGAGCACCGGCCACGGCGGGAACTGGTAGAAGCCGTTGACGTCGGTCGTCGCGCTGAACAGCGTCTCCGGCACGCCGAGCAAGTGAAGCGTACCGGCCGTCGCGGGATCCCCGTTCGGGAGCTCGAGCGTGCCGTTGATCGTCGTCGACGGATCGGGCGAGTTGGGGTTCGTTCCGATGGCGAGCTCGAGCACGTCCGGGAACCCGTCCCCGTCCCCGTCTCCCGAGGTTGGGTCCGTCCCGAGCGCGAGCACCTCGACGCCGTCCGTGTAGGTGTCCCCGTCCGTGTCGGGCACCAGCACGAGCGTCGAGTAGATGTTCGTCTCGTACCAGTCGGGCAGCCCGTCCGTGTCCGTGTCGACGTCGACCACGATCGTCCCCGCGTCCGTGACGAACCCCGGCTTGGCCGGGACGTTCAGCTGGAAGCCGAACGTGTCCGTGACGACTCCCTCGACGTCCAGGTCGATGAAGTTGAGGTCGGTGGGGTGGTCGAGGATGACGAACGCCCCCATGACATCGGTCATCGCGACGAAGCCGGAGTTCGTCGTGACGGTGGCGCCGTCGACGGGAGACTGGTCGTCCGCCACGACCAAACCGACGAGGGTCGTGAACGGGCTCGGCGGAGCCTTCGGCGGATCGATCACCGTACCCGGGACCGGCGCGCGCCGGGACCGGTGCAGCCCGTCCGGAACCTGCGAGAGCTGCGCGTCCGCGCTCGCGACGAGGAGCGTCGACGCGGCGAGGACCGGGAAGATCCTACGTGCTTGCGAGACCACCTTCTCTCTCCGCTTTCATGAGGAGCGGTAGGCCTCTCAGCGTAGGAGGAATCCGTCTCGCCGCTAGCGCTTTTCCCTAGTGCTGCGCTTCGCCCTCTCCCACCGTCGCCTCGAGCGTCAACAGCGCGTACGCCGTCGCGAGCACCGGGTTGCCCTCCCACCAGCGCGGGCTGTTCTCGTTGACCCACGATCCGTCGGGGCGCTGCATCGCGATTATGCGACCCGCGAGCTCGGCGCGCCAGGCGTGCTCCGTGCCCGCGACGTCGACCACCGTGTCCTCGCCGTAGAGATCGAGCGCGCGCGCCATCGTGTAGAAGTAGTAGTAGAGGCCCTGGTAGGCGGCGCGCGGATCGGCGGAGGACTCGAAACCCGGGTTGACGTCGAGCGTGTAGTTCTCGCGCAACCACTTCCACGCGGCCTCGACGCGCGCGTCCTCGCGGTCGAGCCCCGCGAAGAGATAGCCCTTGAGCAGGGCGTAGGTCATCGAGCCGTAGGAACGCGGCACGCGCTCGCCGTCCCGGAGCTCCACGAAACCGGCCTTCGAGTCGCCCGGCGCGTAGACACCGCCGCCGTCGTTGCCCGAGACGATCCGGCCGCCCTCGGCCTCGAGTGCGAGGTCGTTCGATTCGGATCGGTTCTGGGCGCGCTCCAGGAAACGGAGCGCCTTCTGGAACGTCGGGTCGCCCTCCTCGAGACCGGCCGCAGCCAGGGCCTCGAGCGCCATCTGCAGGTTCGATAGGTCCGGCCGCTCGTCGCCGCCGTAGCCGACACCCCCGTAGTAGTGGTGGCTCGCGTCGTAGCCCTCGCCCTCGTCCGCCTGCAAGCGTTCGAGGAAGGCGCGAGCGCGGGAGATGCGCTCGACGTCCTCCGGCCGACCGGCTCGCGCCAGCGCCAGGATCGAGGCCGACGTCACGTAGTTCGCGAGCGCACCGTCGTGGATCGCACCATCCTCCTTCTGCAAGACGCGCAGCCAGGAGAGACCGCGGTCGAGCTGAACCCGTCCGGCTTCATCGAGCGAACCCGTGGAGAGCAACGCACCCAGCACCATGGCGGTGATGCCGGCGTCGTCGCGACCCATCGCACCCCAGCGGCCCTCGCTCGCGCCGGCCACCAGGAACGCCGCACCGCGCGCCTGCGCCTTCGCGACGCGCGCGCGGTCGGCTTCGGTCAGCGGAGGGAGCGGCTGCGCAGCCTGCGGCTCGGCCGGCGGTGCGCTCTCCTTCTCCTCGGCCGCGATCGCACGCCAGGCGTCGGTGAGCTCGACGATCGAGCGCGCCGTCTTCAGGACGCTCGGGCCTTGCTTCAGGAAACCGTCCGGCCAGGAGCCGTCCGCGCTGCGCTCGCCGAGCAACCGCTGCGCGGCCGCGCGCGCGGCCTCGGCCGACTCGAAGTGCCCGCGCCCGTGGAAGCTCAGCGAGGCGTCGGCCCGGCTGCCGAGGTAGGCGAGTGCACGGGCGTGCGGCGTTCCGCTCCCGGTCTCGGAGAGATCGACCAGAGCCGTCAGGACCAGCGCCGTGTTGAGGTCGATCGGCCTGCGCTGCAGGTCCGCGTCGGGGAACGCACCGTCCGCGCGCTGGAGCGTCGCGAGGTGGTCGAGCGCGCGGGCGACGAACGGGCCGTCCGCCCGGCGGTACGCGCGCGGGCTGCGGGCGAAGGCGATCAGGGCCCGCGCCGTCATGCGCGCCGTCCCGTCCCCGTAGCCGCCGGTCTCCGCGTCCTGGACGCTCCGGAGCCAGCGCAGGGACAGGTCGAGCTCGGTCTTCAGCTCGGATGCGGTCGGGGAGCGGTCCTGCATCCCGGCCGCGGGGGTGACGGGAGCTGCGGTGAGACCCGCGAGGAGGAGTGCGGCAATCATGCTCGTGGAACCTTTCGATCTGTCGACCGGACGCTCACGTGAGGGTCCAACGAAGATCCTAGGCCGGGGTTCACGTGCGGTCGACTGGCGCTCCCGGCGACCCTCGCGCTAGGCTCTTCGTCCGATGAAAGGGCCGAACCTGAGCTCGCCGAAGCCCCGCCGGACCACGGCCGTCTTCGCCAAGATGCCGGTCCCGGGCATGGTCAAGACCCGGCTCTGCCCGCCCCTCTCCGGGACCCAGGCCGCGGAGCTCGCCACGGCCATGCTCCAGGACGTCGTGGGGCGGCTCTCCCCGACCGACGCCTTCCACACGACGCTCTACTTCGCGCCCGAGGCCTCGCGGGACTGGTTCCGCCGGACCTTCCCCGAGCTCCGGGACCTGCGGCCGCAGGTTGGACAAGACCTCGCCAGGCGGCTCGCGCACTACTTCGTCGAGGAGCTGCTCGGGACCGTGGGCTCCACGGCCGTGGCCGTGGGGAGCGACGCGCCCCTGATCACGATCGAGAACGTCAGCCGCGCGCACCAGCTCCTGCGCGAGGGCGCCGACCTCGTGCTCGGTCCGGACGCCGGGGGCGGCTACTGCCTGGTGGGCATGCAAGAGCCGGTCGTCGAGGTCTTCGACGTGCAGATGTCGACCCACGAGATGTACGAGCAGACGCTCGAGATCGCGAAGAAGCGCGGGCTCCGGGTCGAGACCATCGAGGTCGGTTACGACGTCGACGTCGAGAGCGACCTGGAGCGGCTGCGGGCCGACCTCGCCGGGCTCGCGCCGGGCGACGAGCGATACCCGCACCGGACGGCTGCGTGCCTCGCCGCCCTCGCAGAGGCGGGGGTGTGACGGATCACGAGGACGAGCCGCGCTTCCTCCCGTACGCGCAAGAGCGGCTCGCGGAGGAGGCCATGCGCGAACGCGCCCGGGAGTTCCGCGAGGAGGTCGAGTCGCGGCGCAGCGTGCGTTTCTTCAGCGATGAGCCGATTCCGCTGGACGTGCTCGACGACTGCATCCGCGCGGCCGGGAGCGCGCCGTCCGGCGCCCACCGCCAGCCCTGGACCTTCGTCGTCGTCACCGATCCGACGATCAAGCGCGAGATCCGTCTCGCTGCCGAGGTCGAGGAGTGCGAGACCTACTCGAACCGGATGACGGACGAGTGGCGCGAGGCGCTCCATCCGCTCGGAACGAACTGGGAGAAGCCCTTCCTCGAGATCGCGCCGGCCTTGATCGCCGTCTTCCGCCACGCCTGGGGGATCGGGCCGGACGGCGAGCGGCGCACGAATTACTACACGCAGGAGTCGGTCGGGATTGCGTCGGGTTTTCTCCTGGCGGCCTTGCATGTGGCGGGTGTCGCGACGCTCACGCACACCCCGAGCCCGATGGGGTTCCTGGCGCGCATTCTGGAGCGGCCGGAGAACGAGCGCGCGTACCTCTTGATCCCTGTGGGGTACCCGACGGAGGACTGCGTCGTGCCGGACCTCGTGCGCAAGCCGCTCGACGAGATCCGGGTGCGCCGGTAGGGGGGGCGTGGTGCCTCGCGGTCGCGTTTCGTATGCGGAGTGACGAGCCTCGCGCGCTTGCGGTGACGCGCTCGCAGTGAGTCGTGCGCGGTTCTTCCCGCAATGCCGTGCTCTCCGCGCACGGGCGGATGCCCGCGCGCGCGAGGAAGGCGCCCCAGCGCCGGTCCCTCGTGAGCCGACCGCCCTAGGCGATGTCGGCGTGTTCCATGTGGTTTCTTCCGCCCGCCGGAGGCATCGCCGCGGGTACCGCGGCTTCACCGGTTGGTGTCGGGGTGCTCGCGGACGGGTAGCTTTCCACGGGTTGCAGGTGTCGTGCGGTCGGAATGCCTTCGCGATGCTTGCGCGGGCTGCGCCGCGCAAGCGAGACGTCGGGAGGCGTCGACACGTGGGGGACGCGGGTGCGGGACGTCGCAATGCGCACTCGCTCGCGGGCTTCGCCCGGCGAGCATCGCGAGACTGGGGGCCGAAGCGCATGCGGCTCGTCAGCCCTGGTGCGATACGCGACTACGGGCACCACGGCACTCCGCCGAGGATGCGC
>JAJDET010000202.1 GCA_029259655.1 Planctomycetota bacterium | reverse complement strand
GAGATCCTGGGGCTGGAAGAGGGAGACGTCCTGCTCGAGGTCAACGACCGCCGCATCCTGCGCCACCTCGACTTCGCGCGCGCTCTTGCGGAGCACTCGGGCCCGAATCGCGTCGCTGTCCGGCGCGGTGCGAAGCTCGTCGAGCTCGAGGGACCTGCGCTCGACGAGGAACGCGCCCGGACGCTGGCACGCGATGTCGCGATCCTCCCCCGCCGCGACGCCACGCAGATCCTGGTCACGCCTGGATGGGCGGCAGCGGAGGCGGGCATTCAGGACGGCGACGAGATCCGCGCGATCGACGGAGCGCCGGTCGCGAACTGGGACGGCGTCTTCGAGGCGATCCAGGCGGGCGTCAAGGCGGACCGCGCGCTCCAATTCGACATCGCGCGTGCCGGAGAAGACCTGAGCCTCCCTCCGACCGAGCTCTCTCTCTCGGCGGCGGCCCGAACCCAGGCAGTGCTCGAGTACGGCATCGCGCTGCGCACGGCGCAGTACGTGTACCGCACCGACGGCCCCCTGGACGCGATCCAGGTCGGTCTCCTGTGTTCCTGGCGCCTGGTCGAGGACACCTGGCTCACGCTGAAGCGCATGGTCTCGGGCCAGGTCTCGAGCAAGAACATCGGCGGCATCATCACGATCAGCCGGATGTCCTACAGCTGGTCCGAGCAGGGCCTCGCGAAGCTCTTCTTCTTCCTCTGCATGCTGAGCATCAACCTCGCGATCCTGAACGTGCTCCCGATCCCCGTGCTCGACGGCGGACACCTCGTCTTCCTCCTGATCGAGAAGGTGAAGGGGTCGCCACCCTCCGACCGCTTCCTCGGCTACAGCCAGATGGTCGGTCTGGTGCTCATCCTGTCGTTGCTCGTCTACGTGACGTACAACGACCTCGATCGGGCGTTCCCGGGCCTGTTCGACAGGTGACAGGACCGCCCTCCGGCCCGGCGCCCCTCGCCCACCGCGCGCGGTCCTGGGGTCGGCTGCTGCGGATATCCCTCCTGCCCTCCCCGCTCGCGGACGTCGCAGCGGGTGCGGTCCTCGGCGCGGGAGCATGGCCCGCGGGACCGGCTCCCTTCGTCCTGGCTCTGGGCTCCGCCTGCGTCTTCCACGGGGCGCTCGCGCTCAACGACTGGGCGGATCGCGACTGGGACGCGACGACGCGACCCGAGCGGCCGTTGCCGGCCGGCGAGATTCGCGCCGGGGCCGCCCTCACGCTGGCGGCCACGGCGTTGATCCTCGGCGTCGGTCTGGCGTTCCTCGCGGGGGGCTTGAACGCTCCCTCGCCCGCATCGTCGCTCGCGCCGCTCGCGCTCGGGACTGCGGCAGTCCTCGCCCTCGCCTACGACCTCGGCCCCCGCGGCCCACGCCTTGGGCCTCTGCTGCTTGCCTCCTGCCGGGCGTCGAACCTCCTCGCCGGATTCCTGCTGGGCTCGGGTGCGGCCGCACCTTCGGGAGCACCCGTGTGGATGGGCCTCTCCGCGGCCGCCGCCAATGCCATCTACCTCTTCGAGGTGGCGCGGCTCGGTCGGCTCGAAGACGCGGAGGACGAACCGGAGAGCAGGAGCCCGTCCGCGCTGCTGACGAGGATGGCCGCTGCGCTCCTCCTCGCCGGATCCCTCGGGGCAGCCGCCGCGGTCGTCTCCGAGGGGCGCGTCCCCAACCTGCGCGAGCTCGCTCCACTCGCTCTCGCCGGCTCGGGCGCGTTCGGACTGGTCCGTCTCTCGCGCCGCCGAACCTGGGAACGCGCCGACGTCGTCGCCGCGATGGGCGCCGCGCTGCGAAGGCTGCTCGTGTTCACCGCTTCCTGTGCGCTGCTCTCCGCGGTCGACGATGGGATCTGGGTCGCGGCCGCGATCCTGGCCGGCTATCCGCTGAGCTACGTCCTGCGACGGGTCGCGCCGCCTTCCTGATCGGCGTCGACCTCTGCTCGCAGCCACGCCAGCGCGTCCTCGCGCGACGGGAATCGATCGTCGAGCTGCAGCTCTTCCGCGGCACGCAGCAGCTCACCGTAGCGAGGTCCTCGCGGCACCCCGAGCGCCGCGAGGTCGACGCTCGTGATCATCGGCTCGAACGGCCCGAGCGAGCGGGACAGGGCTTCGAGCTCGTCGAGCTCGTCGAGGACTCCCGGACCGCGCTCGCGACCGACAGCGCGCGCCAGCGACATGCCGTTCTCGAAGCACGCGTGCCGCGCCAGCCGCACGCGCTTCGCACGCGAGCCCTCGGCCCCGGGCTGCGGCAGGTCGAACAGGGCCTCGGCGACCTCGAGCGTTCCCCGGACCTGTGCCGAGAGCTCGCGCGAGGGACGCAGCCCCCCCAGCACGGAGAGCCGGCCGCCGCCGAAGAGGACTGCAAGGCCGAGCGCGGGGCCGGGCGCCGCCGGCAGCCTCGAGAGCGTCTCGCGGATCCGGTCGCGCTCGCCCTCTTCCGGACGGAAATCCTCCAGAGCCGTCTCGAGCAGCCCTAGCTCGAGAACCCTCGAGATCCCTTCGACCGCGCGCTCGTTCGCGAAGAGGACCGTCAGCTCGGCCAGGATCCTCTCCGGGCTCACGCTCCCGATCCGCCCACGCTCTGCCCGGGCGCCCTCCCAGGTTCCCTCCTCGACCGTGAGCCCGTGGGTCCCGGCCATTCGAGCGAGGCGCAGGAGCCTCAGGCCGTCCTCGGCAAACCGCTTCCGCGGCTCTCCCACGGCTCGCAGGAGCCCCGCCTCGAGGTCGGGCAGGCCTCCTACCGGGTCCGAGAGCTCGTCCTCCAGGGGATCGAGGTACATGGCGTTGCAGGTGAAATCGCGCCGCGCGGCGTCCTCCTCCAGTGTTCGGCCGAAGCGGACCTCGTCCGGACGCCGTCCGTCGCTGTATCCACTGTCGCTGCGGAACGTTGTCAGCTGGATGTCAACGTCCGGCGTGACGATGACGACGGTGCCGAACGCCTTCCCCACCGCATGCGTGCGGTCGAACCACGCCTCGATCTGGTCCGGGCGGGCGGCCGACGCCATGTCGAGGTCCTTGGGCTCGCGCCCCAGGGCCAGATCGCGCACGGCACCCCCGACGATCCACCCGCGCTCGCCGTGATCGACCAGACGACGGGCCACGAAAGTCGCGGCAGCGGCAAGCTCGCTCGGAAGGTCCTGTAGGGAAGGTCGTCGCACGGCCTTGATTCGCGTCGCCAGCTGTTCGAGATTGGCGACCAGGCGGAGAAGCGGAACGTACCACGCGAGCCGACTCCATCGCGAACTCGCGACGCACGCCCAGCGCCCCATGAGCCACGCCGTCCCCGCAGACCCCACCGCCCTCTCGGCCGAGGTCGCACCCGCGGTGCGCCGCGCTCGCCGCGATCCGCTCCACCTCGTCTGCCTCGGAGCCATCGGAGTCGTCCTCGCGCTCGTCTCGCTCCCCAGCCTGCGGGGTTTCGCGCTGCGTCAAAACGAGAGCGATGCCCTGCGCATCCTGCGCGCCCTCTCGGCGGCTTCCGCGGACCTTTCCGACGACACCCGTGCGGGGGACCTGCTCGAGCGCTTTCCGAACCTGCGTCATCGCTTCGGAGACCTCGAGGTGGTCGGCTCGGGAGAGGCGCTCCGTGCCCACGGATATCTGTTCGATCTCACCCGCCACCGGACGCACGGCGCCGTCGCTCGCGCCTGGCCCTGGGCTCACGGGCGGACTGGCTTCGCCGTCTACGCGTGCACGGCCTCGGGCGAGCTGGTTGGACATCCGAACGGCGAGGGCCAGTGGAGCGGCCCGGGGGACCCACCCTCGTTTCCGTTCTCGGGGAACCCCGGCAGCGCGGGTTGGCGCGCGGTCCGCCAGGAGCGCTAGCCCGCATCCCTCACGGGTTCGCGGCCAGAACACCACGAACGGCCGGCTGCGCCGGCCTCTCGGCTCCTGCCGGCACTTTGCGCGCACCGGCGTCCTCGACGACCTGTTCAAGGTCGACTGCGGGGCCGGCACGC
>JAJDET010000201.1 GCA_029259655.1 Planctomycetota bacterium | reverse complement strand
GCGACTCCGCGCCGGGCTCGGCCTTCGGCCTCGGCGAGGTCCTGCGTTTCGGCCGGACCTCTAGTCCTCGGCCGCGAGCACGACCAGGAAGTCCGGCTCCGCGAGCGTCCAGCGCTTCCCCCGGTCCGGGTTGAGCTCGATCCCGCCCGCCGCCGTGAAGACGCCGAGCGCGATCACGCCGCGCTCGAGCGCCGTGCCCTGGATCTCGAGGAAGGTGACCGCGCTCTCCGCCAGGTCGAGCTCGCCCACCGACAGGAGGTCGATCTCGGAACCGCCCGCGCCGAACAAGGCCTCGATGACCGCGTTCAGCTCCGGCCGCAGCGCGACGTGCGCGAGGAGATAGCTCAGGACGCGCGGCGTCACGAGGTAGATGTCCTCCAGGTCGTGGAACAGGTGCGAGTTGTCGGGGTCGAGGAGCTCGACGAGGAGCTCGGGCGGATCCTCGACGCGCTTCAGGAGCGAGCGCAAGAGAACGTAGCCGAGGATCGTCCGCGCATCCGCCTCGCGCGACGACGCCATCCAGTCGCTCGCCAGGAACAGGACGTTGTCGAAGCCCTCCGCGTGCACCTCGACGAGGTCCTTCTCCAGGGCGTAGTCGCCGTCCACGTGGCGGATCCGGACGCGGTCCTCGGAGAAGTCGCTGCGCTGGAGCCAGCGCTCGCGCTCCTCCACGTCCACCCTGGACATGATCGTCAGCTCGAAGCGGCCCGAGCGGGACTTGTCGAGCTCGATCGCGAGCGCGCCGATCTTGTGGCTCCAGCCCAGGACGAGGATGCGGTTCGTTGCCGTCGTGACGTCCCGAACGAACGCGGTCTTCGGCCGCACGTGCTCCGCGGGGAGCTCTCGCACGTGAACGCAGCGGTCGTAGTTCTCGGACAGAAGGACCAGGAGGTCGTCCTCACGCAGCACCTCGTCCGTGACCGCGCTCAGGTTCGTCGAACGCTCGCCGTCCTCGCTGCGCACGTAGCCGAGGACCACCGCCGTCGGGAAAGCCTCGAACAGGTCGTGCGCGGAGCGGCCCGCGAGCTCGGGGAATCTGCGCAGATAGATCGAGTTGCCCTGGCGGTGCGACAGGATCCCGAACAGGACCTGCGCCAGCCCGCGGTGGCGGATGCTCTGCGAGATCAGTCGCCCGATCACGCCGTCACTCGCGAAGACCTCGATGTTCTCGTCGACCGCGTTCCTCGCGAGCGGGACCTTGAGCGGGTCGAAGACCTCGCCGACGACCTGCGGCCGCGAATCGCCGTCATCGTCGCGCAAGAGGCCGTTGACGGTCAGGAGCGTCTTGACCACGCGCGTGTCGGAGGCCTCCGCGCCGCCGAGCTCGAAGTCCGCGCCGGGCACGATCACGGTCGATGCGCGCGGGAGGTCGAGACGCCGCAGGTGCTCGGGCTGCAACGAGGAGCCCGAGCGCAGGAAGACCTGGCTCTCGTCCCAGAACTCGCCCAGGTACTCGCGCAGCTCGAGCCGGCGCTCGGCGCCGACCTCCTCGGAGAGGACGACGACGCGCAGCTTGCTCGCGCCCTGCCGCTCGAGGAAACGCGTCAGGCGACCGCGCGCGGCGAGCAGCTTGAGGACGATCTCCGGCGTACGGTTCGTCCAGCCGAGGACGAGCACGTGGTCCTTCATGCGGATCGGCGTCAAGCCGCTCTCGAGCTTGCGCAGGGTCTGCGCCAGCCACGAGGTCATGATCGCGATCAGCGAGCCCATGAAGAGCACGTAGCCGAGCACCGTCACGACGGTGGACACGACGCGCAGGACCACGCCTTCGTCGTCGCCGAGGTAGCCCGGATCGGTGAGCCGCAGGAACGCCCACCAGATCGCCTCGCCGGCGCTCGCGAAGTTCGGCGTGGCGATCCAGGCGACGAGCCCGCCGCCCGCGGCCACGAGCGCGACGAGGGCCGCCATCAGGAGGAGCTGTTGCAGCAGCCCCTTCTGGATCCAGCGCTCGAGGAAGAAGCGCGCTCCTCTCCAGATACCGCCGTTCATGGAACCCCCACGTCGGCCAGCATCGCGCTTCCGGCGGCCGGGATCCAGGGATCGGGCGCGAGAGTGCGCAGGGCGTCGCTGCCGTCGGACTCAGCCGCGTTCGCGAAAGAGATCGTTGAGCTCCCCGAACGGGGCCGCGCCGGCGAGCTCGTCGAAGACGCCGCGCTCGGCGATGTCGCTCGCGGCGCGCATGAACGCACCCCACGCCGTCCGCGCCAGTGCCGAGCCGATCGAGATGCGCCGTACACCGAGGCCCGCGAGCCGCGCGACCGTGAGGCCTTCGACCGGCGCCGACATCAACACGTTCACCGGCTTCGGCGCGACGGTCTTCACGATCTCCTCGATGGCGTCCGGGTCGCGCACGCCCGGTGCGTAGAGGCAGTCCGCGCCGGCTTCCGCGAAGGCGACCAGCCGATCGAGCGCCGTGCCCCGCGCCTCGGCGCCGCTGAAGAGCCAGGCCTCGCAACGCGCGGTGAGGACCACGCAGGTCCCCGTCGCTTCGATCGCCGCGCGTGCGGCGCGGATGCGATCGATCGCGAGCTCGCGTTCGTAGAGGAGGTCCTTGTCGCGCCCGGTCGCGTCCTCGATCGAGAGCCCGGCGACGCCCGTCTCGACGCAGAGCGTCACGTTCCGGGCGAGCTCATCGGGCTCGTCCGCGTAGCCGTTCTGGAAGTCGGCGTTCACCGGTAGAGAGGTCGCGCCGACGATCTCCGCGATGTGCGCGAGCACGTCGTCGCGAGAGAGGGCCGACACCTCGTCGGGCAAGCCCCGCGTGAACGCGAAGCCCGAGGACGTCGTCGCGAGCGCCGGGAAACCGCACCGCGCGAGGTAGATCGCCGTCCCGACGTCCCACGGGTTCGGGAGCACGAAGCAGCCGGACTCGTGGAGCGCGCGGAAGTCCTCGACGGTTCGGCTGGAGTCGCTCATGCCCAGATACTAGCCGGGTGCGGCTGCCACGAGCCGAGCTCGCGACGACGATTCCCCTCGGGGGCGAACCGGATCGGCGTGGGCATTGATTGGACCCAATCCTCATCACGGTGGGCAAGTTTGCCGGCCATCTTCGGGGCTACCGGCAACAAAGGCGTGTGCTGTGCGCAACGCGATCGAGCTCGCTCCCAACTGCCCGAATGTGTCCGTTCCCGAGGAGGATGACATGCTCACCGTGACTGCTCTGCTCTTCGTTCTCACTACCGCCTCGACACCTGCCTCCCAGTCCTCCGACGCCCTGCTCGTCGAGCGCGAAGTGCGCTACCGGAGCGGCGAGCTGACCCTCGTCGGTGACCTCGTCAAGCTGCCGGGCATGAAGGCCCGCAGCCCGGCTGTGGTGATCGCACAGGGGTCGGGGAACAGCGATCGCACGAATGCCTGGGCGACGGCCATCGCGCATGTACTCGCCGATCAGGGACTGATCGTGCTCCATACGGACAAGCGCGGATGCGGGGAATCGGAGGGCGATTGGCAAGCGGCGAGCTTCGACGACCTCGCCTCCGACGTGCTCGCAGGTGTCTCGTTCCTTCGTTCGTTACCCGAGGTCGACCCGACGCGCGTGGGCGTCGTGGGCCTGAGCCAGGGGGGCAAGGTCGCGCCTGTCGCGGCCGCACGTTCGCGCGAGGTCGCGTTCGTCATCGACATCTCCGGTGGAGCGCTCGGAGTCGTGGAGAGCTCCTTCCGCGAAATGGCGAACACGGCGCGGCAAGCGGGTCTCTCCGAAGAGGGCGTGGCCCAGGTCCTCGCGGTGAATCGAGCGACGGCGCGCTACGTGCTCCACGGAGACTGGGCAGACTACGCGGCGATCCGCGAACGCGGCCTCGCCGGCACCGCGCGGTCGGTCGTCGTCGGGTTTCCCGGTACGCCCGAAGACCCGACATGGACTCTCCTCCGGAAGATACTCATGTTCGATCCGATGCCGTACTGGGCATGCGTCGAGCAGCCCACGCTGGTGGTCTTCGGCGAGGAGGACGAGCACGACAACGTCCCCGTGGCCGAGAGCGTGCGGCGCCTCGAGCACGCCTTCTCCGCGACGGGCAAGCAGAACGCGACGATCGTGGTCATCCCCGGCGCCGGTCACGGCTTCATCGAGCCCGGGACCATGAGCCTGATGCCCGAATTCGTATCGACGATCGGGCGCTGGGTGAGCGAGACGCTCGAGTAGAGGAGGGACCCTCGCCGCGGCGGTGTCGCGGGCGTTGGTGGCCCCGACCTTCACGCCGGCGACCTCGCATACAATCAGAGGAATGCTCGCCGCGCTCGCCTTCTTCGTCGTAGCCGCGCTCCCGGGCGGAGGCCGACTTCCGCAGTGGCCCTCCGGGAGCCCCGACGACCCGGCACGCGCGCTCGAGGAAGCCGAACGCACGCTGGATCGCGCGGAGGCCGCGCGTGAAGCGGGCGAAGGAGACGAGTCGCATCGCGAGCTCGCACGGGCCTTCGAATACCTGGATCCGCTCCCGCTCGGCAACGGGCACGAGGAGACTGCGGCTCTCCTCGAACGGGCGATGCGGACCGCCGCGCTGTGGGGAATCATGGAGCGCGCGGTCGGGGCGTGCAATCGGATCATCGCGCACCGCGAGAGCACCCTGCCCGAAGGACACCTCGAGATCCTGGAGGCCAAGCTCTACCTGGCGTCCTGCATGCGACAGGCCGGCCTCGACGGAGCGCGCGAGCTGGTCGAGCAGGTGCTCGCGCGCTACGAAGAGGAGCTCGACGAGGACGATCCCGCTCTCCTGAACGCACGGATGGAGCTCGGCTGCAACCTGCGACTGGAAGGGGACAGCGCCGGCGCGCGAGTCCTGTTCCAGGGCGTCGTGGACGCGTGCGAGCTCTACCTCCCCGACGAGGACTCCCTGTACGCCTGGGCGGCGGGGAACCTCGCATCCGCCATGGCGGATGCGGGTGAGAACGCGGCCGCTCGCGTCCTGTTCGAGGACGTGCTCGTGCGTTACGAGGTGCTCTACCCGCGGGACGATCCCGACATCATCCGCGCGCGCCAGGACGTGGCGCTGATCAGCGAGCGCCTCGAGGACTGGGACACGGCGCGACGGGCGTGGGAACAAGTCGCCGAGAGTCGCGAGCGCACGCTGCCGAAGGATCACGCGGACACGTCGTGGGCCTGGATCCGGCTCGGCCTCGCGCTCCGCAGGCAAGGAGACACCGCCGCTGCACGGGACGTGCTCGAGCGCGCCGTGGATGCGTGTGTGCGCTCCCTCCCCGCGGACCACCCGACGTACCTGTGGGCCGCGGGCAACCTGGCGGCGGCCATGGTGGAAGCGGGAGAGGAATCGGCGGCTCGCGTCCTCTTCGAGGAGGTGCTCGCCGGTCACGAACGCATCCACCCGCGCGATCACCCGGATGTCATCAAGGCCCGTACCGATGTTGCGGACGTGGCCGAGAGGCTCGAAGACTGGGCGGCGGCAAGACGTATGTGGGAAGAGGTGGCCGCGAGTCGCACGCGAACCCTCTCGGAGGTCCACGTGGACACGCTCTCGGCCCGGATCAAGGTCGGCCTCGTCCTGCGCGCGAAGGGCGACAGCGCCGAAGCGCAGGAGGTGCTCGCGGACGCCGTGCAGAGGTGCGCGCGCTCGCTGGGTGTCGATCACCCGACCTACCTGTGGGGCGCGGGCAACCTGGCGGCGGCCACGGCGGAGGAACACGACTACACCGAGTCACGAGCGCTCTTCGAGGAAGCGCTCGCCGGCTACGAGAGCCTCTACGGCGACGATCACCCGGACGTCGTTCGTGCGCGCGCCGACGTCGCGGGCATCGCCCAGACATTGGGGGAGTATTCCACGGCACGGCGGTTGTGGGAGGAGGTCGCGACCAGCCGCGAGCGTACTTTGACCCGGAACCATCCGGACACGATCGAGGCCTGGCTGCGCGTCGTGGCCAACCTGCGGGCGCTGGGCTTGCTCGCTCAGGCTCGCGCGATCGCCGAGACGCTGGTCGAGGAGAGCGCCGAGGCCCTGCCGGAGGACCACGCGCTGGTGTCCGGGACCCGCATCCACCTCGCCAGCACGCTGATGTTCTCGGGCGATCTCTCCGGAGCCCGCGCGATGTTCGAGGAAATGCTCGAGTGGAACGCGCGTGTGAGGCCGTTCGATCGAGAGCAGAAGCAAACGATCAAGTTGTTCCTCTCTCGCGTTCTGGGCCAGCTCGGAGACCGCCCGGGTCAGCGCGCGCTCATGGAGTCCATAGTCGAGGAGCAGGAACGAACCCTCGAACCGGGGCACGAACACCTCTTGCTCACCTACTCGAGCTACGCTTCGGTCCTCCAGAACCTCGGCGAGCTCGAGGAAGCGCGACGTCTCAGGGAGTACGTGCTCGAGGTCCTGGAGAGTCGGTTCGAAGGCGATCACCCCCGCGTCGTCGTACAGCGGCACAACCTGGCGGGCACGCTGAGCGAGCAGGGTGAGTACGACGCGGCGCAAGCCTTGTGGGAATCTTGCCTCGAGATCCGCGAGCGAACATTGCCGGCGAACCACGATCTCCTCCTCGGAACCAAAGAGGTCCTGGCGGGATGCCTCTGGAGGAAGGGTGACGTCGAGCGCGCCCGAGTGCTGTTCGAGGAGGCCCTCGAAGTTCGGGTGCGTGATTGGCCTGCCCGGCATCCCTCGGTTGGGCGCGCACGCCGGGGCGCGATGATCTCGGCGCATGCAATGGGTGATCTCGACGCAGCCAGTGCGCACGCTCGCGAGACCGCTCACGATCTGCTCGAGCGCCTCGAGGAGGCCGCGAGCCTCTCACCGCGCGAAGCGAGGATGCTCGCCGGGTACGCGAGCTACGATCTACCCGAGATCCTCCTCATCATGGAGCCAAGGCCGCCGTCCGAGGCGCCCTTGCGGTTCGAGTTGACCGAGACGATCCGGGCCGTGTCCAACGCCTCTCTCGTGATGAGCTCGTCGAGTGACGTCACGCGCACCGAAGTCCAGGCCATCCGGGAGAGATTGGGGGATCGACTGAGCGCCGGTCCCCGAGACGGCGAATCCCGACAGGCCTTCTCCGAGAGCATCGCGACCCTCGTGCGAGAGCGCGACGGACTCGAGCGGAAGGTCCGGGAGGGCCCGCGTGAAGGGAGCGTGATCCGCGTCGCCGACGTCGGGCGCGCGCTGCCGCCGCGATCGGCCGCCGTCGGTTTCGTTCGCGATCGCAACTGGGTCGAGAACGAAGCGACGACGGGCCTGGACTGGCTCGGAGATGTGCTCGATGCGCACGTCGTGCTGCCCGACGGGTCGCTCACGGAGCTCGAGCTGGGGAAGGCCGACGATCTGGAGCGGGGCGCGCTCGCATGGCGCGCCGGGCTGGGGGCTCCGATCGCTGCGCGCGGTCTTGGGTCCGCGCAACCGAACGCGGACTCGATCGACATCGAGCAGGTCGCGGACGTGCTGCGGAAAATCGTGCTCGATCCGATCCTCGCGGTCCTGCCCGAGGGCACGACGACGCTCTACATCTGCCTCGAAGGCTTCCTGCACGTGATGCCGCTCGACGCGCTACCGCTCGGGGAAGGGTTCGTCGGAGATCGCTATCGCGTCGTGGTGCAGAGCTCGTTCGCAGACTTGCTGTCCGAGCGTGCGCGGCCTGGAGGGGAGCCCGAGCTCCTGGCTCTCGGAGGCCCTCGATTCGACGCGGAGGCCGTCGCGACCGGGCTCGCGGCCGAGGAGCGCGCTGCGGCCATCGGGACGTTGCGCAGCAGCTCGGCGGCGATGTTCCTTCCGCTGCCCGAGACGAGGGTCGAGGCGGAGCGCGTCGTCGCGCTGTTCTCCGAGGAGTTCGACAATGAAGGCGTGCTGTTGCGAGGCGCCGAGGCGTCGAAGTCGGCTTTCCGGAGGTTGGCTCCCGGCAAGGGCTTTCTGCACGTCGCGACGCATGGCTGGTTCGCGCCCGACGAGGTGCGGTCGAGCGATCCATCGCCGCGCTCGGAGAGAACGCAGTTCATGGACGTGAGCGAGGCGGCGGTTGGGTTCGCGCCCATGACGCTCTGCGGCCTCGCGCTCACCGGTGCCAATCTCGGTCACGACGACCTCGGTCGCGTACCGGGCATCATGACGGCGGAGGAGCTCGCCGGTCTCGACCTGTCGTCGTGCGAGCTCGCCGTCCTCAGCGCCTGCGAGACGAACGTCGGCTTGCGCCGCGCCGGCGTGGGCGTGCAGTCCCTGCAGAGCGCGCTCCACGCCGCCGGTGCGCGCACGGCGATCACGAGCCTCTGGCGCGTCGACGACGTCCAGACGCGCCGCCTGATGGAGCTCTTCTACACGGCTCTCTGGCGCGACGGCCTCTCGAAGGCGGACGCCCTGTGGAAGGCCAAGACCGAGCTTCGTCGCGAGGGCGCCGCGCTGCGCGACTGGGCCGGCTGGGTGCTCAGCGGCGAACCGGACTAGCGAGCCGAAGCGCTCACGCGAGCTGCGTCGTGACACCTTCAGACGTCCGCCTCAGAAGTGGAACTGGAGCTCGATCAGGGCGCCGAGCTCGCGGTCGTCGTTTCCCTCGTCCAGCAGCACGTCGTCGTCGTAGATGCTGTACACGATCGAGTTGCGGACGATCGCGTGCTCGTTGGGGATCCAGTTCAGCCCCAGGGATGCGCTGTGGATGCGGTCCGTGAAAGCCCCCGGGACGGCGAACCCGGCCTTCATCAGGTCGTCGTCGGCTCGCAGTTCCGAGACGCGCGCGGCCAGCACCCAGGCTCCCCTTCCGCTCCAGGCGTTGAAGTCGAAGGGACGCTCGGGCACGACACCCTTGAAGGTCTTCGCTTCCCCGGTGAGGACGCGGGAGAGGTTCACGTAGGCCCCGCGCAGGAAGATGTCGTCCTCCGCCGTGGTCGATGACATCTCCTGCTCCATCGCGATCAGCTCGCTCTGCAGGAACCAGGGTCCCCGGAACCACGCGAGCTCCAGTCCGCCCCTCCAGCGCGTGCCGTCCAGCCGGAGGCCCGGCCCGAAGCGGATCACCGGCAGGCCGAGCGAGTTGTCGATCGCGTCGCCGCCGACGTCTTCGTCCTGGCGGCCCCAGGTTCCGGCGATCCCGATCTGGAGGTTCCGCAGGCAGGAGTCCTTGCGGCCGACGAACGGGTGGCCCATCAGCCGGGCGGCGACGTCCTTGCTGCTGTTCGTGTCCGAGGTGCCGGTGCCGTTGTAGGCGGCGAAGCCGTACTCCCAGAAACCCGAGGGGCTGCGACCGTTGACGAAGACGCCGTGATCCTCGGCGGGGGCGAGCTGGTTCAGGATCGAGAAGCGCGGGAAGTCGATGTGGCGCCGGCTTCGCACCTCCTCGAGGTTGAAGGGCGACTTCATCCGGCCGAACATCAAGAGGGCGTCGCCTCCGGAGAGCTCCAGGCCGACCCAGGCCTCCTCCAGCTCCACGCCGTCCTCGGCGAAGTTCGGCTCGAGCTTGAACCGCAGGGTCTCCGCGACGCGACCGGCAAGCTCGGGCCGCATCCTCTTCAGGTCGAAGTCGGAACTGACGGCCCGGTCTCCGTCGAAGACACCGGCCACCGTCTGGAACAGCCCCTCGACCACGAGCTCGTTGCGCCCGTCCGCCGAGCGGACGAAGAAGCCGTCCTCGTAGCCCAGGGTCGGTCCTTCTCCGGACTGTGAGGACGCGGGCCCGGCTCGCGAAGCGGAGCGTTCGGCAGGGACGCCGACGACGGCGCAGGCCGGCGGGAAGACGACGCTCGAGAGGAGGAAGAGAGGCGCCGCCGAGACGGACGAGGGTCGCATCGAGCACATGGTCGCGGCAGAGGGGAATCATGCACGATCGATGCAATCCCGGTAGCCCCTCGACCGGAGCTCCATCCCACTGCATCGCCCTCTGCGCAGGGAGCCCGGCCCGGATCAGGCCAACTGCGTAGTCGCCGCCTCGAGCCGCACCGGGCACACCTTCAGCTCGGCCGTGTCCGTGATCGGGTCGTAGCCCGAACCCGTCAGCGCGTTGATCGGGACGTCACTGAAGCTGAAGCTGCAGAAGACGGTGCCGCGCGGGGACTGCTCCGTCGCCTCGACCTTCACGACGACCTCGCCGCGGCGGCTCGACATGACGGCCAGACCGCCGTCCTCGAGACCGAGGCGCACGACGTCGTCGGGATGCACCTCGACCAGCTCCTCGGGGACGAGGTACTCGCTGCCGACCGAACGGCCGGTCATCGTGCGCGTGTGGTAGTGCGCGAGACGGCGACCCGTCGTCAACCAGGTCGGGTACTCGTCGTCGATCGTCTCCGCCGGGTCGCGATAGCTCGGCGTCATGAAGAGGCCGCGGCCGCGCGGGAACTCGCCGATGTGCAGGATCGGCGTGCCGGGGTGACCCTTCTCGGGGACCGGCCAGTGGTGGCGGCCCTCCGACACGAGGTCCCAGTCGAGACCGTGGTAGGTCTCCGAGAGCTCGCACAGCTCGTTGAAGACCTCCTTCGGGGACTCCCAGTCGAAACCGGAGAAGCCGAGCCGCTTCGCGATGCCGGAGACGATCCACCAGTCGGGCTTCGCCTCGCCCTGCGGCTTCACCGCGGCGCGCACGCGCTGCGGGCGACGCTCGGTGTTCGTGAACACGCCGTCGACCTCGCCCCAGGCGGCGGCGGGGAACACGACGTCGGCCAGCGCGGCCGTCTCCGTCACGAACATGTCGATCACGACCAGGTGCTCGAGGCTCTCGAGCGCGTGCTGGCAGTGCGCGCGGTTCGGATCGGAGACGAGCGTGTTCTCGCCGCAGATCAGCATGGCGTGGATCGACTCGCCGCACTCCTCGAGCGCACGCACCTTCGTGATGCCCTTCTCGAGGTCGACCTCGCGGCCCCAGGCCTTCGCAAACTTCTTCTGGATCGCGGGATCGGTCACCGGCTGGAAGCCGGGATAGTTGTTCGGGAGCGCGCCAGCGTCGCCGGCACCCTGGATGTTGTTCTGGCCGCGCATCGGGTTGATGCCCGTGCCCTCGCGACCGATGTTGCCGGTCATCAGGACCAGGTTGCACAGGCTCTGCACGTTGTCGACGCCGCAGATGTGCTCGGTGATGCCGAGCGTGTAGTAGATCGCGCCGCGCTCGGCCTTCCCGTACCAGATCGCGGCCTGCTCGATGTCCGCGGCGGGGACGCCCGTGATGCTCTCGGCCCACTCCGGCGTGAACGTCGCGAGGTGCTCGCGGAGCTTGTCGAAACCCTCGGTGCGCTCCTCGAGGAACGAGGGGTCGACGAGACCCTCGCGCTCGATCACGTGCGCCATCGCGCCGAGCAACGCGACGTCGGACCCGACGCGCAGCGGCAGATAGATGTCGGCCTTCTCCGCCAGCGGAATGCGACGCGGGTCGGCGACGATCAGCTTCGCGCCGTGCCGCATGGCCTTCTTCAGGCGTGTCGCCGCGACGGGGTGCGTCTCGGTCATGTTCGTCCCGATGCAGAAGATCACATCGGGCTTCTCCATGTCCGCGAGCGGGTTGCTCATCGCTCCCCGTCCCAGCGTGGCGGCCAGACCGGCCACCGTGGGGGAGTGTCAGGCACGGCTACAGTTGTCGATGTAGTTGGTCCCGAACCCCGCGCGGACGAACTTCTGCACCGAGTACGCCGACTCGTGCGGAGCGCGGCCCGACGCGACGGCGTAGATCGCGTGGCGACCGTGCTTCGCCTCGACGCCGCGGAAACCCTCGGCGGCGCGCTCGAAGGCCTCGTCCCAGCTCGCGGGGACGAGCTCGCCGTCCTTGCGCACGAGCGGCGTCTTCAGCCGGTCGTCGTGCTGCACCCACTCCCAGGCGAACTGGCCCTTCACGCACAAGGCGCCCTCGTTCGCCGGGCCGTCCATCGCCGGCTGCACGCCGACGAGCTTGTCGTCCTTCGAGAGGATGTCCACGCTGCACCCGACGCCGCAGTAGGGGCAGATCGAGCGCGTCTTCTCGATCTCGCCGGGAACGTCGGCGTTCTGGAGCGCGCGCAGGTCGCCGAGCGCCCCGGTCGGGCAGGTCTGCACGCACTGTCCGCAGAAGGTGCACGCGGAGTCCTCCAGGAACCCCGCGAACTCGGTCGTGATGCGCGTCTGGAACCCGCGGTTCTCGACGCTGATCGCGTAGTCGCCTTCCTGCTCGGCGCACACACGCACGCACCGATAGCAGGAGATGCACTGATCGTAGTCCCGCAGGATCATCGGATTCGGATCGTCCTTGCGGGAGCGTCCGGAGGTCGCGCCCTCGAAGCGCGAGCCATCGGCCTCGTACCGCACTGCAAGGAGCGCCAGCTCCTGCGACGCCATCCCGCGCAGCGGGTCGATCTCCACCCCGCGCGGGTTCTCGGAGACGACGAGCTCCGTCAGCGTCTTGCGGTGCTTCTCGATCGCCTCCGTGCTCGTCCGCACGACCATCCCGTCCGTCGCCATCGTCGTGCACGACGCGACCGGGTTCCGGGCGCCCTCGAGCTCGACGACGCACAGTCGGCACGCGCCGAGCGGATCGAGACGGTCGTCGTAGCAGAGCGTCGGGACGTCCTTTTTCGAGCGGCGCGCGATCTCGTAGATCGTCTCGCCCTCCTCGAAGAGGACCTCGCGGCCGTCGAGCGTGAGCTTGGCGCTCATCGGCCGTTCTCCAGGTGCGCGTTCACCGCGTCCGGGAAGTCGCGCAAGAGGCTCTCCGTGATCAGCGGCGCGGCGATGCCGAGCCCGCACGCGCTCACCGCCGCCATGGTGTGGCCGATGTCGTGAACCTCGGCTCTCCACACGTCCGCGTTCCTCGGTCCGGCCTCGCCGGCGAGCCGCTCGGTCAACCGCTGCGTCCCGATGCGACACGGGAAGCACTTGCCGCAGGACTCGTGTGCGAAGAAGGACATGGCTTGCCGCGCGACCTCGATCATGTCGCGCGAGTCGTCGAAGACCATGATACCCCCCGCTCCGAGGAACGAGCCGCGACCCCGCAGGCAGGGCTCGTCGAGCGTCACGTCGAGGTCACGCACGAAGCCCCCGGACAGCCCCGCCATCGTCACGGCCTGGATCGAACGCCCCGGCGGCGGTCCGCCGGCCCACTCGAAGAGCAGCGTCTCGAGCGGTAGCCCGATCGGCACCTCGTAGTTGCCCGGCCGGAGGACGTCGCCCGACAGGCTGATGATCTTCGTCCCCGCGTGCTCGCCCTCGCCGAGCGAGCGGTACCAGTCGGCGCCGCGATCGAGGATCTGCGGAACGGACGCCAGCGTCTCGACGTTGTTGACCGCCGTCGGCAGGTCCTCGTAGCCGTGCGTAACCGGGTAGGGCGGTCGGTTGCGCGGGAAGGGGTGCTTGCCCTCGAGGCTGTTCAGGAGCGAGGTCTCCTCGCCGCAGATGTAGGCCCCGGCGCCCCTCCGGACATATATAAGGAAAGAGAAGCCGGTCCCGAGGATCCCCTGGCCCAGGAGCCCGGCCTCGGTGGCCTCCGCGATCGCCCGCTCGAGGATGGCCTGCGTGTGGGGGTACTCGTAGCGCAGGTAGATGAACCCACGCGTCGCGCCGGTCGCGTAGGCGGCGAGCGCCATGCCCTCGAGCACCGCGTGCGGGTCGTAGTCCATCAGGACACGATCCTTGAAGCACCCCGGCTCGCCCTCGTCCGCGTTGCAGACGATGGTCTTCGGCTCGCCGGGCGCGTCGGCGACCGCGCGCCACTTGCGACCGGTGGGGAAGCCCGCGCCGCCGCGGCCGGCGAGCCCGCTCGCGTCGACGACGTCGAGGACGTCGCCCGGCGTCTGTTCCTGCACGGCGCGCGCGAGTGCGCGGTACCCGCCGGTGTCGCGATAGCCCGCGAGCGTCGCGCGACCTTCCGCGCGGATGTGCGCGAAGCAGCACTCCTCGCGCTCGCCGGGGTTCGGCGTCGGCATCGGCGCCGGCGTCTCGGCGAGCTCGCTGCCGGGCGTGCCGACCATGTAGCGATCCTCGACCAGCACCGGGATCGGATCGTCGCAGCGCCCCGCGCAGGGCATGGCGGTTGCGCCGTCGAGCTCGGCGAGCAACGTGTCCGCGCCCTTCAGCTTGCAGATCGGCCCGTCGCAGACGCGCGGCCGGCCGCGCCCGCCCTCGACGCGCGAGAAGTGGTGGTAGAACGTGACCGTGCCGTAGAGATCCGCGAGCGGAATGCGCAACCCCTTCGAGACGACGCGCAGGGCGTCGTCCGAGAGATAGCTGTCACGCTCGTGGAACGCGTGCAGCAGGGGAAGGAGCGGCGCGGGCTCGTCCTTCCAGCGCTCGAGGAGGTCCTGATCGGTCGGCACGGCGTCGATATTATGGGGACGACGAGTGCTCCGAGGCAGAAAACGCGGCCGTCGAGCCGAAACAACTCGGGCGCGGAGACGCCGAGCCGGGGAAGAGCCTCGAATCCGGCCCTCGCACCGGGGCCTGGACGATCCCAGAATGCCCGTGGGGGAGGAGCGCGCCCATCCGGGGCCCGCTCCACGACTCCAGGAAGGACGAAACGATGGCAGATCGACCCGAGACGACCGACGACGATGCTCTGCGCCGGACCGTTCACGCGGCCTTGCACGCCGACGAGCGCTTCTCGAGCCAGGCGGTCGAGGTGGAAGTCTCCGACGGGCGCGTGACCCTCTCGGGGGTCGTCCAGTCCTTCCGCAGGAAGCTCGCGGCCCAGCAAGCGGCCGCGGCTGCGTGCTCGGCGCCCGTCGAGAACCGGATCGAGGTCTCTCCGCCGAACAATCCCGCCGACGAGGACGTCGCCGAGGACGTGCGCGCGCTCTTCGAGCAGGACGGCCGTCTGTTGCAGCACGCGATCGTGGTCGAGGTCCGGGCAGGGCGCGTCGTCCTGTCGGGCTCGGTCGCGACCGATGAGGGGAGGGCGCTGGCCGAGGACGTCGCGCTCCAGGCGCCCGGCGCCCGGCAGGTGATCAACCAGCTCGTCATCGACCCGGCTGCGCGGAGTGAATCCCTGGTCGTCGGGAGCGAGCTCGAGCACACCCTCGCCAACGATCCCGAGCTCGCCGGATGCGAGCTCCGGGTCGCGATCAGCGGGGACGTCGCCGTCCTCTCCGGCACCGCCTCGATCCGGCAACAGCTCGCCCGTGCCGAGGCCCTGATCCGCCGGGCCTGGGTCGGGGAGCTACGCCTCGAGGCGACGCTGGACTGAAGCGTCGCGAGGACGAACCCTGATCCCCATCGCAATCCCCCTGCTCGCGGCAGCCGCCGCGTTCGGCCCGCTCCAGGAACCGGACGCGGCCGCGATCCACGAGGTCGTCGGAGCTGCGCGCACGGCGTGGAGCTCCGGAGACACCGCCGGTGCTGCGCGCGTGCTCGTCGCCGCCGTGATGGGCGCCGGGCGTCCACCGGTGGAGCGCGAGGTCGCCGACGAGGTCTTCGCGGCGCTCGAGCTCGCCTCCGAGATGCGCTCCGCGAGTCCGATCGCGGCAGCGAGCACGTGGTGGATCGCGCACGCCGACACCATGGGACTCCGCGACGACGTGCGCACGTTCTTCGCGCGGCGCTGGAACGCGTGGGCGATCTACAGCACCGGTGACGTGCCGCGCGCCATCCCGCTGCTCGAGGAGCTCGTCCGGGACGCGGTGCGCGTCTTGCCCGAAGGGCACGAGGAGTGGCTGCGGGCATCGAACGACCTGGGCTTCGCGCTGCGTGTGAGCGGTGATCCGAATCGCGCGCGCCGGATCTTCGAGGAGGTGCTGCGCATCGGCGAACGCGACCTCCCCGACGACCACGACTCGCTCCTGTTCCCGCGCCACAACCTCGCACTGGTGCTTCCGCCGGGAGACCCGCGCGCTGCGTTCTTGCTCGAGCAGGTCGTCGCCGTTCGCGCGGCGCGCGACCCGGAGGACGACATCCAGCTCCTCCACGTGCGCTTCGATCTGGCCGACATCCACTGGTCCGCCGACCGGTACGCGGAAGCGGCGGAGGAGTACGAGCGCGTCCTCGCCCTCCTGCAGCGCAGGTTTCCGCCCGAGGACCAGGCGCTCCAGATCGTCCGTCGCAACCTCGGGCTCTCTTACCACCGACTCGGCCGCGCGGCGCGGGCGCGCGACCTGTGGGAAGAGCTCCTGTCCTATCCGGACGAGGACTTCCCGACGGAGCTGAATCGTCTCCACGATCGCTCGATGCTGGCACTGATGACGCGCGACGCCGGCGATCTCCCGCGCGCGCGCGCGATCCAGGAGGAGGTCTTCGCCGCCTACGAGGAGCTCCTCTCCCCGGACGACGCCCAGTTCATCGGGTTCAAGGTCGACCTCGCCACCACGCGGGCGAGACTCGGCGACCACCGGGGAGCCGAGGCCCTCCTGCGTTCCGCGCTGGTGGCCCTGCCGCCGGACCACGAGCGGATCGACGTCGTGCGCTCCAACCTCGCGGGTGCGCTCATCGATCTGCGCGAGCTCGACGAGGCTCGGGAGCTGCTCGAGGGCGTGCTCGAGCGACGCGAGCAGAGCTTGCCGGACACGCACCCGGCGCTCCTCTCCGCCCGCTCCAAGCTGAGCCGCTTGCTGATGGAGCAGGGGGACTTTGCGTCGGCCCGCCTCCTCCTCGAGGACGCGCTCGAAGTGCTCGAGCGAACCGTGCCTCCCGACAACCCCGACCTCGCGCTGACTCGATTGAACCTCGGTACGCTCGTGGAAGACATCGAGAGAGCGGCGGTCCTCTATCGGGAGGTGCTCGCCGCGATCACGCCGTCGCGGGTACCGGGCGACGAGCAGGTGCGCCACGCGCGCGGAAACCTGGTCCAGGCCCTGACTCTCGGCGTCGGTGATGAGGACGAGCTGCGCGCGGAGACGCAGCTCTTCGCCGCGGACTTGCGCGCATGGTTCGCGGAGTGCCAGACCCTCTCGCCGCGGGCCGCACAGGAGACCGCGTTCCCGGCCGCATGGCAGGTCTCGGTCCTGCTCGACGCCGTCGAGCTCCTCGGCGAGGGCGAGGGGGAGCTCTTCGCGCTCGCGGAGGAGTCGCGCGCGCTCGCCGCCGGCGCCGCGAGCGCCTGGAGCCGCACGGACGATCCCAAGGTCGCAGACCTTCGAGAGCGAGCGCTCGAGACCCGGCGACGTGTCCAGGACCTGGCAGGAACCCACTCGCCGCCGGACGCCGTGCGCGCGGCTGTACTCGAGCGCGATCGCGTCGAGGGCGAGCTCCGGCGCAAGCTCGTCGCGTCCGGCGAGCTGCCCCCGCGCGTCGAGCTCGCCGCGCTCGCGGAAGCGCTCCCGCCGGGGTCGGCGGCGGTCGGGTATCGGCTGCACTGGACACAGGTCAGGGCGCGAGAGTCCCTCATGGCCTACGTCGTCTTCCCCGATGGCGAGCTCCACCACGTGAAGCTCGGGTACGTGCCGGAGCTCGAGGCGCTCGTCGAGCGCTGGCGCAACGCGCTGGGCACACCCGTGGACGGGCGCGGATTCGCGGTCGGTCGGGACGAGGACGGAGACGCGGACGCGCTCGGCGCGGAGCTCCGCCGGTGGGTGCTCGATCCCGTGTTCGCGCTCACGGGGGATGCGGAGACGCTCTTCGTCTGCACGGACGGGCCGCTGAGTCTCGTGCCGCTGGACGCGCTCCCGGCCGCGAATGCGGACGAGCCGGTCGGTGCCACGCGCCGCATCCTCCTCGACATCACCTTTCAGCGACTCCTCGGCGAGGCGCCCGATCCGACGGCGGAGCCCGAGCTCCTCGCACTGGGCGACGTCGACTACGGCGAGGGGGAGTCCTTTCCGGAGCTCGTCGAGACCGGCACCGAGGCGCGCGAGATCGCCGAGCTCTTCCGGAACACTGCCGGCCGCGAGCCGCGACTCCTGCTGGGCGCTGGGGCCGACGTCGAGGCGCTCCGCGAGCTCGCTCCGCGAACGAGCTTCCTGCACCTCGCGACGCACGGCTACTTCGCGCCCGAGGACACGCTCCCGCGCGACGGCGCGCGTTCGTCCGAATTCTCAGCGGCGTCGAGCGAGACCGCGACCGAGCTGGCGCCCATGAGCCTGTGCGGTCTCGCGCTCGCCGGCGCGAACCGCGGCGACGGGAGCGGGATCCTGACCGCCGAGGAGATCGCGGGGCTCGACCTCGGTCGTTGTGAGCTCGCCGTCCTTTCCGCCTGCGAGACGAGTGTCGGCGTGCGCCGCGCCGGACAGTCCGTGCACTCGCTGCAGTCCGCGCTCCACGCCGCCGGTGCGCGCAGCGTCGTGACCTCGCTCTGGAAGGTCGACGACAGGTGGACGCGCCGACTGATGGAGCTCTTCTACACCTACCTCTGGGTCGAGGAGATGCCGAGAGCGGAGGCGCTCTGGCGCGCGAAGACCGACTTGCGCCGCGAAGGGGCCGCCGTGCGCGACTGGGCGGCGTGGGTGCTCACCGGCGACCCCCTCTGAGCGTCAGTTCGGGAATGTGAGGTTGAAGTTCGCCCAGGGGCTGCCGGACTGCACCCAGCTGTTCGTCGTGATGAGCTGTCCCATCGTGTTGCCGTAGGGGATCGCGAGGGGCGTTCCGTTCGCCCCGAGCGAGTTCTGGATGACGAGGTTGTCCACGCCGACGATCCGGATGCCCGTGCCGTTCTCCAGCACGCGGTTCGACTCGATGCGGGCCCGGTCGCCGTCGATGCGGATCCCCGCCAGGATGTTTCCCGAGCTCGTGGTGCAGAGGATCTCCGACTCGCCCGTCGCCAGGATCCCGTTCGCCCCGTTGCCGAGCGCGAGGCAGTCCTGGACACGGAAGGGCCCGGGGAAGCTGATGGCCGGGGCGAACCCGTCCACGGTGCAGTCCTCCGCCGTGCAGTCGCTCGCGATGGAGCCTGTTCCCATGGCGAAACCCGTCCCGTATTCCTCGACCAGGCATCGGATCACGCGATTGTTTGGGCCGGCGCGGATGCCGATGGGGTCATCGCCTTCCGAGCTCGCATCCAGCACGTGGCAGTCGACGAACGTGACACGCGACTCCGCGGAGATGCCGACAAAGGTCGTGTCACTCACGATGCAGCGCGTCAGATGGCTGTCGTTGCGCGCCCAGAACCCGCCCGCTCCTCCCCTCGCGACGCAGTCGACGAGCCGGCACTTGCTGCTCGGGTTGAACTGGAACGATTCGTTGTCCGAAGCCATGCAGTCCTCGACCAGGCTCTCCAGTCCCACGGTGAACCCGGCGCCGGCGCCCGAGAAGGCCTGGCTGAATCGAACCAGCGCGTGAGCACCGAGCGCGAAACCGTCGTCCCCGGTACCGGCCAGGACCTGGACCCGCTCGACACGGCTCCACTGCCCGAGCCGCACCGCACCACTGGTTCCGACCTCCAGGTTCTGGGCGCAGTTTCGTTCACCCCCCAGGTCGATCGCATCTCCGGTCCATGCGCTGATCGCGCCGTTCCGGACCGTGATGTCATGCACCTGGTTGCCGCTGCTGATGGCTGAAGTTCCTCCTCCTTTTCCATCGAGCCTGAAGCCGTTGAGGTCGATCACAACGCCGCTCGCCGTGACCTTGATCCCGTCGGGCGGGTCCGGCGACTCCCAATCGATGTCATTCGTCACGCACCACAGCCCCGGTAGGTCGACCGTGGTCTGAAAGTCACTGATGGTGTACGGCCCGCCGCACGGCGCCCCCCCGCCCGAGAAGGACGGGGCGAGGCGGAATCCGAACGCGACGGCGATCGTGGCCAGGGCGAGCGCCGCTCCAGTGGGCAGAGAGGTGCCCTTCATGTCGTGCCTCCTGTTCGTCGAGTGGACACGCGGAGCTGCGTTGTTGTCGCACGAATCCGAGCAGCCCGGTAGAGGTCGATGGGCGCAGCGGAACACGACCGAGGGCGGATCACGAGGACCCGCCCCCGGCGCCTGTGGCCGAACAGAGAAGTCCGAAGGTGCTAGGTGACCACCCTCGGGCGGGGCTCGCGCGACGCCTCGCCGTTGCGCGGCGGGAGGGCCTCGCGCTTCCACGGCTCGCGGTTGTTCGCGTCGTCGCGGCGCACGTCCTCGATCGCCTCGTCGAGGTCGCGAATGATGTCGGACGGGCTCTCGAGGCCGATGGAGATGCGGATCGCCTTCGGCGGAGCGTCTGCGTAGACCGAGTGCGTCATGCTGCCCGGAATCTCGATCAACGTCTTCGTGTGTCCGAGGCTGACGGCCAGCGTCAGCGAGTAGGCCTCGCGCGCGATCCGGTCCACGAGCTCCAGCGCATCGATCTTCGTCTCGTCCACCTCGAAATAGATCATGTTGCCCGGCGCGAAGTCGCCGTCGAAGTCACGCATCTGGGTCTCGGCGAGCTCACGCTGCGGGAAGCTGTCGAGTCCCGGGTACACCACGCGGCGGACGACGGAGTTGCCCTCCAGCCAGCGCGCGACGAGGTCGGCCGTGTACTGCTGGCGCTTCAGCCGCAGCGGCAGCGTCGGTAGCCCGTAGACCATGATCGCCCAGGCCGACTTCGACGAGAGGATGCCGCCGAAGTCCTTCCGGTAGAGGAGGAGCTGCGACAGCATCCTCTTCGGGCAGATGACCGCGCCGCCGACCTCGGTCCCGAAGCCGCCCAGGTTCTTGGTCAGGCTGTGGACGACGATGTCCGCGCCGTGCTCGATCGGGCGCTGCGCGAACGGCGTCGCGAAGGTGTTGTCCACGACGATCAACAGGCGGCGTTCAGGAGCGCGCTTCTTGTTGTACTCGTCCGCGAGCCGGCGCAGGGCCTGGATGTCCACGAGCTCGAGCGTCGGATTCGTGGGCGTCTCGAAGTAGAGGATCCGCGTGGCGTCCCCGATGCGCCCGCACAGGGCGTCGAGGTCGTTCATGTCGATGCGCTCGACGCACACGCCCTGCCTCGGCATCCAGTTCGTGAGCAGTGAGTGCGTGCAGCCGTAGAGCACGGGATGCGCGATGATCTCGTCACCGAGCTCGAGCACCGAACCCAGCGTGGCGGAGATGCCGGCCATGCCGGAGGCGAACGTGACGCACGCGTCGCCGCCCTCGACCTCCGCCAGCTCGCTCTCCAGGATGGAGCGCGTGGGCTCGTCCAGGCGGTCGTAGACGTAGACCGGTGTCTCGCCCGCATCGCTGACGAAGTTGCCGAACTCCTGGAAGCCGCGCGCCCCGCGTTGCGCGCAGTCCAGGCGGTAGGTCGTCGACGAGGACAGGGGTGGCGTGACGTGGTGAGAGAAGTCCCACTTGGCCGAATGGTCCGGTCCGTGGACCAGGCGGGTCGTCGTCTTGTAGCGCTTCTTCATCGGGCGGAGTCCTGGACGCTCTCCTCGACCGGTTCGTCGGGCACGACCTGGAGCTCCCGGTCACACAGCTCCTTGCAGTACAGCGCGAGCTCTTCGTTCTTGAACTCGTCCCAGCCCTTGCAGGTCTGATGGTGGGTTTCGCCGAGTTGGTTGTCGCAGGAGAGGTTGCAGTCGCTCACGAACTGCCGTGCGAGCTGCCAGCGGTTGGCGAGCTCCTCGAGCTCCGCACGTGTGATCCGCGGGTTGCGCGCGACGATCCAGTCGTAGCGCTCCTTCAGCTCGCCGAACGTCCACTGCGAGAATCCGCCGCAGAAGACCTTGCGCCTGGCGGCGACCTCGCACAGCGAGTGCTCGTCGTCCACGAGGCTCAGGCACTTCTCCTTCAACAGGCGAATCGCTTCACCACGCTTGATCGTGTTCATGGTGACCTCCCGGTCGGGACGCATCTCGTGGAATTTGCCTCTACACCCATCTAACTGCTCGACGGCAAGTGCGCGCAAGTCGCCGCGAAGGGGAAAGGAGGCCGGTGCGCCCTGTTTCCGGCGGGTCCTCCGCACTAGGTCGGAGCCCTGGAAAAGGCCGCAGGAGGGCGGTCGCAGGAGGCGACTACTTCGTCGGTTTCGACGCCTGCGCGAGATCCTCCAGAAGGATCTCCATGGCGCGCAACCGCGTCGGCTCCGCGCTCTCGACGTAGCCCGCGAACTTGCGCAAGAGACGCACCGTCCGCGGCGTGTAGCGCCCGCCCTCGCTCGTCGGACCGATCAGGTCGAGGAGACAGTGTCCCTTGTTCGTGACCGGGCACGGGCCGCGCGACGCCGCTGAAGACTTCGGCGGTGCTTGAGCGATCTCGGCGAGGTCCGCACCGAGCGCGCCCACGACTTGCATCACGAGCTTGAAGGTCGGCTGGACCTTTCCGTTCTCGATGCGAGAGAGATAGGAGGCGGCGACGCCCGCACTGCGCGCCACTTCCTTCTGCGCGAGCCCGCGCTGCAAGCGCGCCGCGGCCAGACGCTGCCCGATCTCCGGCTGTCTTGTCCTGGGTGTCATGACCACCTCCGTGGATTACCACATAGGTAATCTGTACGTGCTAAACCGTATTGCTAGAAAAGTCAATTCGTGAGACAAGCTCCCGATACCGGTCTCCCCCACACCGAACCGACAAAGGAGGCCGCGAAGGAGGTCTCCATGCAGGAACTGAAACAGACCCTCGACGAGGTCAAGGGTCTCCACGAGAGGGTCCTCGGGTGCCCGGCACCCGAGCTCGGACCGCACTCGTTCATCCCATTCCCGCCGGGCGTCGATCCCGTCGAGCACGCCAGGGCCGAGGCTCTCCACGTCAAGGAGCTCGGCGAGCGTGTGAAGTTCGCACCGAAGCCCGACGCGTGGTCGCCCCTCGCCGACAGCTTCGTCACCGAGAAAGCGTTCGTCGTGCGGCTCGAGATCGCCGGCGTCTCGCGCGAGGACGTGAAGGTCCACATCGTCGGCAGCGAGTGTGTCGTGCGCGGTGAGCGCAAGGCCCCGCAGTGCATCGGCGAGATGCGCCCAATGGCGCTGGAGCGTCCATGGGGCAGCTTCGAGCGCAGGTTCATTCTCCCCGCGGGTAGCCGCGTGGACGAGATGAGTGCGCGCTGCGTGGACGGATTGCTCGAGCTCGAGATTCCGAAGAACCCCGTCGAGCTCCCGAAGGAGCAGAAGATCGAGGTGGTCTGATCCGCCCAAAGGAGTCGACATGACGACAACGAAGCCCGACGCCGCGACAACAGCCAAGACCGAGAAGACGACGGCGCAGACGCCGAGCGATGTGCAGACCGCCTACGAGATCCACACGCTCGCCCACATGATCTACGGGCACCTGTGCACCACGCATCCGTGGATGACACCGTTCCCGACCTCGACCGCATTCTCGCCTCCGGCGGCATGGCCGCCGACGCCGACCGGTGAGTCCATGCCCGCGTGGAACGTGCACGTGCCCCTTGTCTGGTGATTCCCCCGACCACCTCCACATACCTCCATGGCAACGAGCCGTGGTGTCCTGGAACAGAAGAGAAAGGCAGAACCATGTTCGATCCCACTCTCTATGGCGCGACTCTCCCGCAGCGTGACTTCCTCCCCTACGGAGCAACGATGCCGCAGCGTGAGGTGCCGTTCACCCACCCCTTCTTTGCGCAGTGGCAGCACCCGACGATCCCGCAGCGTGAAGTGCCGCTCACCCACCCCTACTTCGCGCAGTGGCAGTACCCGACGATGCCGCAGCGTGAAGTGCCGTTCACCCACCCCTTCTTCGCGCAGTGGCAGCAGCAGCAGCAGCAGCAGCAGCATGTCCCCTGGCAGAACTATCAGCGGTTCACACCGCCGATGTATCCGACGCCGGAGCTCATTCCGCAGAACTACTTCATGAAGGAGCCGTTCTACGGCCACAAGCCCGCACCGTCCTATTTCCCCCCCATGCAGGGCCTCTACAACACGCCGCAGTTCAACAAGTGGCAGTTGCCCTACATGTACTAGTCCTGGTTTCCGCCGACGCGTCGATGCCTCGCTAGAGGAGCGGCGCGTCGGTCTACGGTTCGGTTGGAGCCGGGAGGCACGACGATGTTCTCGGAGATGATCAGAGAAGCCCTCGGGCGAGAGGTGATCGGTCAGACCCACGCGATCAACAGCGTCGTGCGGGGCGTGACGCGCCTTGCGAGCAAGATGACGCCGCTCGAACGCTCGTGGTGCGCCTACCTCTTCGTCGGGTCTCCCGGCACCGGCCGGTCCCACCTGGTACGGAGCCTCGCTCGCATTCTCTACGGCGACGAGGTGGTCCTCACGTTGAACTGCAACGCCGGAGGGCATCCCGACCCGTGGATGGAGTTCGTCCACCAGCTCGCGCCGCTGCTCGCCGACGGGCCACCCGCGCCGCCCCAGGCTCCATCGGGAATGTCCCTCTCCGGGATGCCTCCCCCTCGACTGTCCAGGTCCATGCGCATCATCCTCGTGCAGCACCTCGAGCGCGCCCGCAAGGAGCTGTTTCCGCAGCTCGCACGCGCTCTCGAGACCGGTCAGGTGAGCATGCCCGACGGGAAGCGGCTCACGCTGAACGACTGCATGTTCTTCTTCACGAGCGGTCTGTGCGCGGACCAGATCCTCGATCAGTCGTCGCGCATCGGATTCTCGGGCGCGACGAGGGAGGACGACGAAGAAGAGATGGGCCAGCTGTACAAGATCTGCCGCGAGGAGGCCGAGAACGTGTTCGGGCTCGACCTCTTGGTGCAGTTCGACAACCTCATCGTCTTCCGCCAACTGGAGGAGAACCACCGCGAGAGCGTTCTCGAGCGCCACTTCGCGCGCATGAGTCGCTGGCTCGAGCGCCGCGGGATCCGGAGCGAGCTCGAGCCCTCCGCCAAGGAGTATCTCCTGAGCCTGGCCGCCGGTCGTCCGCAGCTCGGAGCGCACGAATTGATCCGCGCCCATCGGCGCGAGGTCGAGTTCCCCGTCGCGGACCTGCTCCTGAGCAACGCCCTCGAGCCGGGCGGCTTCGTGAGCCTCGACCACCTCGAAGGGGACGCGCACCTCCACTTGACCGTCCAGCCTCGGGAGGAGGAGAACGATGCAACATGCCCCGGGGGAGCGGGTCTGCGCGAGGTTCCGGTGACCGCCTGAGGCACGTGCGCTACGCCTCCTTCGTTCCGGGGGAGTCGCCGCGGTGACCGATCCGCCACAGGAGCGTGTACACGACCGACAGCACGAACCAGGCGGGGATCACCACGACGGCCAGGAGGAAGAAGAGGGGCTCTTCGCCGACGTACGCGTAGAGCGCGTTGTGGATCCCGACGGCCAGGATCCACGCCCCGGCGATCACGAAGAACCGCCTCTTCGTCAGCAACAAGAACCTGTTCATCATGGAAGCAGCGAAATCGGCGCGCGGTTGCTGCCGGTCTCCACGGTGAGCGTCGCCGGGTGGTAGACGACGAACGAGTGATGGAGCTCCAATCCCACCAGCGCGGGGTTCGTCGCGGGTGGAACGACCAGGGCTGCGCTCGCGGCGCCGTTCGAGTCCAGGAACCCGAGAGACTGCTGGTAGATGGAGCTGTTCCTGAACCTGACGGTTGCGGAGAAGTAGTCGTCGGCGACGAGCGCGAGGTCGATACCCGACACCGATGTGATCCCCTCGGCCGACTTGGTTCCCAGAACGAAGTAGACGTGACCTCCGTAGCCCGATCCCGCGTCGAGCTCCCAGCTCTGCGTTCCGCCCGCCGAGAGAGAGACCTCGCGGGGACTCGCGACGAAGCAACCGGTGACCGCCGACCGCAATCGGTAGGACACGAAGCCCGGTGAGAGATCGAACGCGCTCGCGGTCAGGAGCGCCATACCGTTGGACGTCGACAGGACCGGCCGCTTGACGGGAAGGTCGCCCCGGAAGAGCGAGATCCCGTCCCCGTCGAGGGGAACGCCGGCCTCGCTGTAGCGAGCGCCGTAGACGTCGGTCCGCTCGTCGAAGAAGACCACGGACTCGCGCATGTCCTCCCACGCGAGGAGGAAGTCACGTCCGGTCCACGTGATGGTCGGACGCTGCTGCTTGTCGGCGGCCGTCGCGGCGGTGAAGGCGGCACCGAGGAGGGTGCCGTCGAGCGCCATGCGCCGGCCGAGGATCTCGTGGTCCGAGGAGCTGTCGGTGCCCGAGCGCCACGCGAGCATGACCGTCGAGGACGAGCTCGCTGCCCTCGGTGTTCCGCCGAAGCCCACGTTGAAGTCCGGCGTCGCGACGCCGTTCGCGTCGACGAAGGTGGCGCGGATCTCAGCGCCCGGGTCGTCGTGGCTGTAGTTGCGCTGCCAGGTGACTAGCCACCGGCCACCGGCCGTCGTGATGCGCGGATAGCGCGCGAAGTACTGACCGAGGATCTGCGGCGCCGGATCCAGGAGTGCGCCCGTCGGTCCGTCCACGCGCATCGCGTAGGGGTGAACGAAGTGCGACCCGAGGCCCGGGAAGACGTCGGTCGCCACCACCAGGAAGTCGTCCCCGAGTGCCTCGACGTCCGGCGAGGAGCCGACCATCACCGTGATGGGCAACGCGTCCAGGAAGGTCCCGTCGGGGAGCATCCTGCGACCCAGCGCCTGCCCTCCCTCGGACCAGGTCACGAAGAACAGGGCCCCGTTCCAGGCGATCCTGGCCACGCCGACTGCGCCGGTGGCGACGTCGATCGGCGCGCTCGTCGCGCGTCCCCAGCTGTCGGTGAGCTGTACGACGATTCGGTTCACGTCTCCGGCGTAGCTGGTCCAGGCCAGCGCGTGCCCGCCCGAGTAACCGGTGGCGTCCACGAACTCCTGCGAGGGCGCCGAGCGCCCCAGCGGGAAGTCCGGCGAGAGCACGAGATCGGGCCCCGTGTGCGCTGCGTGCAGGGAGCGAAAGCTCGGTCCTTGCTCCCAGACGGCGAACACGCCGCCGCCGGACGCCGGGCCGATCGTCGTGTAGATCGACGCCGTGCTCGGCGCGATCACGACGCCGTTCGGGTCCAGGGGCTGGCCGGCGAGCGTGACCCTGGAGCCGCGCAACTCCGGAAAGCTGACTCCGCCGACGTCGTACGCGATCCACCAGTTCGTTCCGTCGTAGGTCGTGCTCAGCCCGTAGGTCGGTCCCACGCCCACGGCGGTGACCGGGAACGGCGTGGCATCCAGGAGCGTGCCGTCGGGCAGCATGCGCTGTGCGACGATTCGGTTCGCGGTGCTGCTGGCGAGCAAGTACGAGACGGGCGATGCCGTCACCACCGTGCCGATCGGAACGGTGAAGAGGGCGCCGATGGGATTCAGGCTGCTGTCGAAGCGCTGGGCCTGCCAGTCGTCGAGGCTCGACTGCGTGCCGTCATAGGTCAAGAGGTACTCGCCGCCGGCCGACTCGAGCTGGATGTCGAAGTAGAGGAAGAACGTGCCGGACACGAGCGTCACCGGAACGGGGTCGAGCAGGACGCCCGCGCTCGAGACGCGACGCGCATGGATGCCCCCGCCCGTGTCGGCCTGGCCGATGACGAGCCAGCCCGTGCCGTTCGAGGCGACGTCGTAGCCCACGAGGCTGTTCCCGCCGGCATCGAGGAGCTCGATCGGCGCCGGGTCCAGGAGGCTGCCGTCGGCGCCGACGCGCATCCCGAACACCCGGAAGTCGTAGTAGAACTGGGTCTCGGTCTGGCTGACCCAGGTCACCAGCCACTGCTGGCCGTCCCACACTGCTCGCGGACTGGTCTGTTCCCCGTGCGCGACGGCGATCGGAATGGGCGTGGCGTCGAGCAGGACGCCCGCGGAGTCCAGTCGCGCCGCGAAGATGTCCCGGCTCGTCTGTTCTCCGTAGGCGGCGAGGTCGGAGCGGCCGTCGGACCAGACCGCCAGCGTGGAAGCGGATCCGACCGAGAGGGCGGCAGACTGCTGCTCGCCAACGGCTGAGCCGATGAGGTCGTCTCCAACGTGTGTCTGGGGCGGTGCGGCCCCTTGAGCGGAGGCGAATGGAAGGAGCACCAGTGCGGGAGCGATGCGAAGGAGCGAACGGAACATGGCTGGCCTCGATGGGGTTGCTGAACGGAGACCTCCACTCTCTGCCGCTCGCAACTTACCCCTCGACCAGCGAAGGCCGCACTTCCTCGAAGTGCGAAGGTCGGCCGGGTAGTCGGCGCATCGGACTCGCCTCCAAATTCTGGATGTCAACGTCCGAAGTCAGGACGCGCGATGGGCTCGAGACCCACGACGGCTCGCACCGAGCGGTGGCATGCAACTTGCCCCGAGTCCTTCAGCGTTGGTGGGCGGAGCTCGCCGTCCCGTCGAGTCGCGACCTCGACTCTCTGCCAGGCCGGTGGGCCCGTCCATCACGCTTCAACGGGCTCCTAGCTCGCGTCTTCGGCTCTCGCGCGCCTCGGTTCCGATGAAGCCGTTGCTCTCGGTGCAGGCGGCCCTTCGGGTGTCAGGACGACGTCGGCGCCGTCCTCGCGCGCGGCCTCCCGCCGCCGCTCCAGGATCCGGAGGTACTTGCGCGTGTGGTGGTGGCGGAGCTCGTTGCGCGTGATCTCGCCGGTCAGCCAGATGCGGCTCATCGGGAAGACCTCCGGACGCAGGTGCACGTGGTACATGTGCCAGACGATGATCGCCAGGAAGGCGAGCGTCGCCTCGTAGCCGTGCACGACGCGACCGAGGTCGAAGGCCCACGCCGGCATCCAGCCCAGGAACCAGCCGGGCCTCCAGAGCAGCGTGCCCGTCGCGATCATGACCAGGTTGCCCCACAGGACCGCGCCGTATTCGAGCTTCTCGACCAGGCTGTAGGTGTCGTGGTGCGGCCGCGTGCGGCAGGCGAGGGCGGGGTGGCGGTCGAAGAACCCGGCCAGCCACCGGCGTCGCGACAACCAGTCGAGCAGACCGAGGTGAAACATCGACTCCTGGAGGAAGTCGAGGACGTCGCGCGGACGGAAGATCATGGTCCTGAACCAGCGGCGCCCGCTCGGTAGCAGGAGCACCGCGAGCACGTGCCAGGCCGAGAGACCGATCAGTCCGATCGCACCGGCGCGGTGGAGCCAGCTCCGCAGCCGGAAGCCGCCCTGGAAGTCGAGCATCGCCCGCAGTCCGGGGATCTCGTGCAGGAGCAGCGGAACTCCCGTGACGACGAGCAGCAGGAACGAGAGCACGAGGATCCCGTGCTGGATCCGCGCCGAGAGGCCGAAGCGCGTGAACGTCTCGGTCGGCGCGACGAGCCGCTCTTCGTCCGGGTAGAGCTCCGGATCCACCGGCGGCGGGGCCTCCGGCCCCCAGCCGAGCCGGAGTCGGACACGGCCGAAGAGGTCGATGGCGATGAAGAGCAGGAAGCCGCCGATGACCGCCGCGATGAGCCACAGGTAGGCGGTCTTGACGAACCACACGATGAAGTTGCTGTCGGCGTCGACGACCGAGTGGACCGGCACGCGCGAGAAGGCCAGGTCCGAGCCCGTGTGGCAGCTCCCGCAGGTCGCACCGATGTTGTCGGCGTGGATCGCCGAGCGGGGATCGGTGGAAGCGAAGATGTCGTGATGCCCGTGACACGAGGCGCAGTTCGCCGCCTTCTCCTCCCCGTACTCGCTGGCGATGCCGTGGTACGAGCGCCCCCACGACACGAGCGACGAGCCCGACATCCCGTGACGCATCGCGAGCTCGTCGTCCGCGTGGCAGCGGGCACAGGTCTGCGCGACGAGCTTGTGTGACACGCTGGAGGCTCCGAGCGCCGGATCCTCGATCGCGTGCTCGCCGTGGCAGTCGGTGCAGACCGGGACGTCCTTCTCGCCCCGCAGGAAGTCCTCGCCGTGGACGCCCTCGAGATAGGTCGAGAGCACACCGGCGTGACAGGCGCCGCACGTGTACGGCACGTTCCTGCGCGACGTCGACGAGCTCGGGTCGACGACCGGGTGGATCTCGTGGCTGCCGTGGCAGGAGCTGCAGGTGGCGGTGACGATCAGGCCGCTCTTGCGCAACGCGCGACCGTGCACGCTGGTCTCGTACTCGTCGATGTACTCGGGGTGGTCGGGTGAACGCTCGGGGCTGTGGCAGCGCTCGCACGTGTCCGGGATCGACAGCGGGTAGAGCCGCGAGCGCGGATCGTCCACCGGATGCACGTCGTGGCTGCCGTGGCAGTCGTGACAGTCGGCGGCCGGCCGGCCCTCCTCCGAGAACCCGTCGTGGACGCCGCGTGCGTGCGCCGCACCCTCCTCGACGTGGCAGGATTCACAGCGAACGCGCCGCGGCGAGTCTCCGGGCCAGTGGGGTGCCGTTTCGAGGTCCTGCATGTCGGTGTGGCAGAGGACGCAGCGGATCTGCGACTCTCCGTGCACCGAGGTCGGGAAGACCGACGGCCCCCCGTCGTGGGGCTCGAGCTCGGTATGGCACTCGAGGCAGGCAAGGTCCTCCGCGATCGACGCGGGAGACGCCGCCTCGTGCGGGTCGTGGCACGCCGTGCAGGTACGGCCCGCCAGCGCGATGGCATGAACCCCGCCGTTCGTGCGGACGTCGGCGATGTCGCTGTGGCACCGGGCGCAGAGTGCGTTCGACCGGCCCACCGACACGGGCGAATCGGCGTCCAGGACGGCGCGGACGTCGTGTGTGCCGTGGCACGTCGCGCACTGCATGCCCAGGTCGGCGTGCGAGGACGCGTCCATCCGGTCGCGCTCCTCGTAGTGGCACGGCATGCAGCTCACGGGCTCGAGCTCGAGCTCGTGCTCCATCTCGATCGGGTCGAAGTCCTTGAGGACGACGTGGCAGTCCACGCATGCGACGTCGCGGTGTATCGCCGCCGTTCTCTCGACAGGCGCGGAGTGAGCCGTCTCGACGTCGTGACACACCGCGCACATCCGGTCCGGCGCCCGATCTTGACCGAGCGTCGGCACGACCAGGATCAGGAGGATCCCGATCAGGCCTGCAGCTCTCGTCTTCATGGTGCTTCTCTCGGGTGCCCGGTGGGTGAGATCAGGGTTCCTCCAGACGTGTGAGCGCGTGCTCGAGGAGCGTCGCGCCGAAGTCGAAGTTGTGGCTGCCCGCGCTCCCGTCGCGCTCGACGGCCGCGAGGGCCGCTTCGGCTGCCGTGATCTCCGCCGCGTCCGCGCCGCGCCGGCGCGCGTCGACGAGCGCTGCGCGTACGCGCGTGGTGAGCTCGTCCGTTCTCGCCCGCCACTCGAGCATCATGTCGTCGTAGCCGGCCTCGTGGCACAGCACGCAGGCAGTGGGCTTCGGACGCATGATCAGCGGTGGATCGCCGTGGCAGTCGAAGCAGTCCATGTCGGCCATGGGACCGGGCGTCTCCTCGAAGCCCTCCACGACGCCGAACAGCATGTTCTCCTGCGCGGAGTGACAGTCTGCGCACTCCCACACGTCGCGCTCGTCGTTCTCCTCGTGATGGCAGCTCGTGCAATCGGCGCGAGAGACGGTCAGCGTGCCGTGCTCCTCCACTCCGCCCGGCGCGCCGAAGGTCCCGGCCCCGTGACAGTCGGTGCAGTCGAGAGCGGCGCGCTCGAGGTGGGCACGGTGTTCGAACGCTCCGTCCGGATCCAGCTCGACGCCCGCGTGGCACTCGGTGCAGCCGCTCTCCGAACGGAACGGGAGACTCGCGGCGGCAGCGACGTCGGAGAGCTCGAGCTTCGAGGCCGCCTCGTCCAGCCGCCCGGCGGCGAAGGCGAGGGCGTCGAGCGCATAGGTCAGGTTGTGCGCGCCCCGCGAGCCGTCCCTCGAGACGAGCGAGATGTTGTGGCGCGCGTCGCCCCAGAGCTCCCGGGCCTCCTGGTCTTCGGGAGCGGACGCCAGCCGATCGCCGACGCGGTCGCTCGCCTCCGCGAGCGCCTCGAGCGCACCGCCCACGGCGTCCTGCCAGCGCTCGACCATCCCGCCGTACTCGATGCCGTGGCAGTGAATGCAGTCCACGTCGCCGGCCGCGGCGGCTCGCGGCCCGCCTGTGTGCCGCCCGAGAAGGGCGCCGGTCTCGGCCGGCTCGCCGCGGGCGCCCGCGAGGCGATAGCTGGAACGCCCGGTGTGACAGGCCTCGCAGTCGACGCGGGTCTGGAACATCCGGCTCGGAGCATCCTCCACGCCCCGCGCGCCCGTACCGGCGTAGAGCAGGTGCGGCGCGTCATGCGCGCTCGTGTGGCAGCTCGCGCAGCCCTGACCCTCGACCGAGGCGTGCTCCTCTCGCGGCAGGAGTCCGTGACGGATGGCGTCGTGGCAGTCGAAGCACTCGACCTTGTGGTCGGTGACGTGCATCTCGTGCATGAACGCCGTCTCGCCGTAGCGCTCGATGTGCCCGATCTCGGAGTGGCACGAGTGGCAGCGCTCCTTGCGCACGTCTCCCTTGCCGTCGACGACCGCCGTGTGGCACTCCTGGCAGGTGACCCCGCGCGCGACGTACGACGCGTGCTCGAACGGCCGATCGGCGACGTCGATCGTCCCCTGCGGCGGGCCGTGGCACATCAGGCAGTCGCTCGTCTCTTCAGCGAGATTGCCCCTCTCGTCGGGCATGAAGTGGCACATGAAGCAGACCGAAGGCGTCACGCTGACGTGCTCCCCCGGCTCGTTCTGCGAGTGGCAGGTCACGCAGCGCAGCCGCCGCCCCCGTCGGCTCTCCAGGAGGTGGTGACGGTGGTCGAAAGCGACCTCGCCGAAGGTGACGGGGCCGTCGAGCATGCGGACCGAGTGACAACCCGAGCGCATGCAGGACGCGTCGCTCACCTCGGCCCAGGGCTTGGTGCCCTCCGTCCGCGTGGCGTACTTGGCGAGCTGCGACAACGCCTTGAACTTCCCGAGCCCGGTCTCCACCGCGCCGGGCTCGTAGTGGCACTCGATGCACGAGACGTCGGCGTGGGAAGAGCCCTCCCACGACGCGTAGTAGGGCTCCATGATGTGGCAGCTGACGCAGAACTCCGACTGCGCCGTGTACTCGACCGCGCCCCAGGTCGCGAACGTCATCGCGCCCGTGCCGAAGAGGCCCACGACGAGCAGCACACGGAGAACGCCCATGGCGCGCGAGCTCGTCCTCCGCATTCGGTGCACGAGGTTCATCCCGTGCCTCCGCGCAGCGCGTCCTCTCCGCGGTCGCGGGCGCCCCAGGCTCCGCCGTAGATCTCGCGCCGGTAGAGCAGGAGCACGGCCACGAGGGCGAGGATCGCCGCGAGGTAGACGGCGGTGAAGATCCTGCGGTCGCGCAGGGCCCGGTTCTTCACGTCGAGGCTCTCGAGGGTCTGCTCGATCATCGCGTCACCGCGGTTCACGAGGTCCGCGAGCAACTCGGGCGAGAGCGAGTGCGTGAGAGGCCCGGCCCGCAGTCGCAGAGAGCGGGCGTCGTCGAGGTAGCCGCGTTCGCCCTCGAGGAAGAGCCCCTCGGCGGCAGCCAGTGCGAGCGTGCGCTCGGTCTCATCGATGCGCTCGTCGAGCCGCGAGAGCCCCGCGTGCATCACGGTGGCGATGGTCATCGCCTCGCTGCCCGCGTCATGGCACGAGCCGCAGTTCCCATTCGCATCGCCGAGCAGCATCGCCGTGGACGGTCGGTCCACGCGGTGATGGCCGTGGCACGAGATGCACTCGTCCAGCTTCTCCGCGCGCACTGCCTCCATGTGAGGTCCTCGCTCGAAGTTGTCGCGCGCGAGCGTGTGGCATTCCCCGCAGACGTGGCCGACTTCGGCGACGGTTGGAGGCTTGGCGCCGTGCGCCCCGTGGCAGTCGGCGCAGGCCGGGCTGGAGAGTCGCCCCTCGCTCAGGACGGCTTCACCGTGCACGGACGCGCGGTAGTCGTCGACGACGGTGGCATCGAGCCCGTAGGGCTCCATCTTCGCGGAGTCCGTGTGGCACACGCCGCACGACTCGGCCTGGTTCGAGCGGTGGATCGGGGCGCGCGGGTCCAGTGAGGGGAGTACCTCGTGAGCTCCGTGGCACGACACGCACGTGGCCACGTCGGCGCCCTCCTCCTCCGCCAACCGCAGGCCGTGACGACTGGTCTGGTAGAGCGTCCACACGTCCGTGCGCAGCTTCGAGCTCTGCATCCGACGAGCGTCGGAGTGGCACGTGCCGCAGGATTCCACTGCCGCGCGCGCGTCCGTGAGGCTCACGAGATCGTCGCCGTGGGCCTCGTCCTGGTCGAGCGTGTCCGGCGCTCCTCCATGACACGTCGTGCAGCCGATTCCCTCGTCGGCGTGTACGCCGCGCCCGAACGCCTGGGCGGCATCCCCGTGACAGACCGTGCACTGCTCGGCCGGGACCTGTGCAGCCAGGACGGTGGCGAAGGCGAGGAGCGACGACAGGGCGGCGACGGCGGAGCGCATCAGTGTCCTCCTCCGAAGCCGACGAAGACGTAGGCCGCGGCGAGTGCGAGGCCGAGGATCAGGAAGGGCCAGCGCCGCGCGAGCCCGGTGCCCCGGCTGCGATCGATCCAGGGCAGTGCGAACAGGACGACGAGGCCGAGTCCGACGATCGACCACCCGAGGGCGCCCATTCGTTCGACGATCTCGACCGGCGCCCGGAGGAACCACGGCAACGCCGCCTCCGCCGCCTGGGGTGCGGCCAGCGAGTCCACCGTCTCGCCCAGTCCGGGAGGCCACTGACCGGAGAGGAAGACCAGGACCCCCGAGAGCACGAGGGCGGCGGCGCTCCAGCCGATGAAGTGATAGGGGTAGAAGCGTCGGCCGTGGCGCCGGATGCGCGGACCCGAGGTGGGGACGATCGCCTGAACCGCTTCCATTCCGAGCAGCTTGCGGGCGCGCTTCGTCTGGCCGCGCGTCACGTGGATCAGGGGTTTGTCTCCGCTCTCGAGCAACCGGCCCTCGAGACCGAGCGCGTGCAGCTCCTCGAGGACCTTCGCGATCCCCTGCTTTTCGGCCGCCTTGTCGAGTACGAGGATCACGGGGCTCCCTCCGCATCTGTCCGACGCAGCCGCGCCAGGAACCACAGGTTCAGGGCGAGTAGCCAGAACCCGACGAAGGGGATCAGCGCGACGTGCGCGGCGTGCGCCCGGCCCAGCGTCGCGGCCGTGACCTCCGATCCGCCCCGCAGGAGGAGCGCGAGCGAGTCCCCCGCGACGGGGATGCGCTGGACCGCGGCGAGGAGTCGCGTCGCCGTGGCGTGAGCCTCCCGGTCCCACGTGAGCAGGTCGCCGGTCACGTGCAACAGGAGCACGAGGAACATCAGGACGAGCCCGATGCACCACACTCCCCTGCGCGCGCCGCGATAGCTGCCGCTCGCAAAGACGCGCAAGAGCTGGATCAGGCAGACCGCGACCATCAGGTACGAAGCCCAGTGGTGGATCCCGCGGATCAGCCAACCCCAGTCCACGTCTCGCATCAGGAACTGGACGCTCCGCGGCGCCATCTGCGGCGAGGCCTGGTAGTAGAACGAGAGCAGGACGCCGGTGACGGCCTGGGTCACGAGCAGGATCACGAGGATCCACCCGAAGGCCAGGTAGCCGCGCGTGGCGGGCGGGACCGGCGAGCGCACCGCGCGCCCAAGAGCCTGCAGGATTCCGGCTTCGCCCTGCATCGCGTCAGCCCTTCCGCCTCAGGTAGAGATTGTCTCCCCGCCGCGCGACCTCGTATCGGACGAGCGGCAGGGCAGCGGGGCCGTGGAGCACGTTTCCGTAGAGGTCGTAGGAGTCTCCATGGCAGGGGCACTCGAGTCGGTGCAGCTCCGGCGACCACTCGAGCTGGCAGGCTTCGACGTGCGTGCAGAGGGCCGAGAGTGCGAAGAAGCGCTGACCGGGGAGCCGCACGATCATGACCGGCCGTCCGTGGAACGACGCCAGCCGCGCCGTGTCCTCGCGGAGCTTCTCCGCCGCGAAGACGCGTACCACGTCGGGATCGGAGAGCGACTCCGCCTGCGGAAGGAGGAAGCCGAGGATCGGCAGCAGGATGCCGGCCGCTATCAAGAGCGCCAGGCCGAACGCGAGGGCGGCCATGAACCTGCGTTGCACGCGCAGTCGGCGATACCCGCGACCGGAGAGCACGGGGAAGACGTCCGCGGTGCCGCCGTGCGAGAGCGCGCGCTCCAGCCCCGCACGCTCCCCGTCGCCGGAGAGGACGAGCACCACCTGCTCCTCGCCGCGCGACTCCTCGCACTTCCAGCCCAGAGCTCCGAGGCCATCGCGCACGCGCACGAGGGCGTCGTCCTTCACCTCCGCGGAGAGAACGACGATCACGAGCGATCCCCCCGCTGCCTCTCGGCGGCAGATGGAGCCCGCGCGGCCCGCCTGGTTCGAGCGGCCCGCGCCTGTCGGATCACGACCCGCATCACCTCGAGGCTACCTACCCCTCGGCGCACTCCTCGCTCTTGCACTGACAGTCGTCGTTGCAGTCGCAGGAGATCGGCTCGACCTCCGCTCCAGGCCGGAGGTGACGGATCTTCGTCATGGACCGGTGGAAGCAGAAGCTCTCGAAGGTCGGACTCTCGTCGTTGTGGCAGCCGAGGCAGTCCGCACGCTTGGGCTGGCGGATGATCTCGCCCGGCTCGGGCACGTTCTCGGCGCCTTCCTCCATCGCGGCGGCGAAGCGCGCCTTCATGTGGTCCCCACCGGGACCGTGGCAGGTCTCGCACTGCACGCCGGCCTCGTGCTTGAACCCGCGCTTGATGAGCTTGTCGTCCACGCCCCAGGCGGTCGCGTGGCAGCGCATGCAATCGGCGGACTTCTGGGCGTCCTCGATCCCGCGCTCCTTCGCGATGGCCTTGGCGCGATCGGATGCGAGCGTGGCGAAGGCCTTGGAGTGCTTGGCCGCCTCCCAGGCGCCGAACTGGTTGCCGACCTCCTCGGAGCTGTGGCAGCTCTTGCACTTCTTCGCGCCGATGTACTGGTTCTCGGCGGGGCGTGCGGCGAGCTCGGCGCTCTCCGGTTCGGGCGCCGCGCTGGCGGCGAGTGTCATCGCCAGGGCTCCGAACGCCAACGCGCCGACGATGCGAACAGAGGTGAGCTTCATCGGGACCTTCCTTTCTTCCATCTGCGGGTCCGCAGAAGGGGCCGTTCTCATGCGACCGAAGGGGGATTCTAGCAGGGCGTACGAAGCTGCTCGTCCGCGACACTGCGTAGTTCGTAGGGACAATGGGGGCGTATCTCCCCCGATCGGCCTGCGCACGAGTACGTAGTTGCGCGCCGCGACCCTAGCCCGGACTATTCATGACCACGCGGACCGAACACCACGAACGGCCGGCTGCGCCGGCCTTTCGGCCCCTGCCGGCACTTTGCACGCACCGGCGTCCTCGACGACCCGTCAAGGTCGCCTGCGGGGCCGGCACGCGCAAAGTACCGGCAGGAACCGAATCGAGGCGTCCTGCCTCGCGGCTCATGAATAGTCCGGGCTAGCGTCCGCCCGACAGAGGCGTCGCGGACGGAGAGGACGCGATGGCCGAGCCCTCGTCGTGGCATTGGAGACACAGGTCGTTCACCGACGTTCCGTTCGAGTCTCCGTCCTCGGTCGAGAGACCGGTGCCCGAGCGATAGATGAGCCCGTCCGGGTTCCCGTTGCCGTGGGAACGGTGGCAGGTGACGCAGGTCGGCGTGACGTCGAACCCGGCCGGGTTCCAGAAGCCGACCTCGCTCATCACCTTGACCTTGTTCGTCTGCGAGTTGTAGCGCAGGAGGATGTCGGGGTCGTCGCCCAGATCCTCCTCCCAGGCGGGGTGCTCCTCGAACCAGCTGCTGCCGGAGCCGGAGCCGGAGCTGCCGCCCGAGCTCAGCTCCTCGTCGTGCACGAAGCTGTGGCACCCGCCGCACCAGCGCGCGATGGCCGAGTCCCGGTCGTCGGGCTCGTTCCAGTCGTAGTCCGTCTCGTCGTAGGAGAGCGAGCTCCGCACGAAGACGTCGCGCGTCACGTCGTTGACGCCGGGCGTCGCGTTGTGAGTCACCCAGCGTCCGAGCTCGTTTCCCGGGTCGCTCCTCAGGTTGCGAAACTGGCTCCCGGTCGGGTGTCCGAGACCGACCATGCCGTGCGGGTCGTGGCAGTTCGTGCAGCTCAGCCCGACGCCGGGGCCGTTCCGGTCCTCGGGCTTCCAGGACGGCTGCGAGCCCGGCGCCGCCGCGAGCGCGTCCAGCGTGTGCCCGTTCGGCGGCTGCCCCGTGAGACCCAGGCGGTTCAGGTAGCCCGCGCCGCGGACGATGCCCGGCTGGCTGCCAGTGTTTGCGGCGCCGAGCACGTCGGCCGCCCCTCCCAGGCCGTCGTGACAAGACAGGCACAGGTCGTTCCGTCGGTTGCGAAGCAATGACTCGTTGGGTCCGGGACCCGAGAGGAAGAACCCCGTGCCGAGGAAGGGTTCGTAGCCGTGCTGCTGGCTGAAGTGCATGACGTGGCACTCGTTGCAGCGGAGCGTCACGCCCGTGTGATAGTCGCCGGCCCACGACGCACGCATCGTGAGCACGCAGGCGAGCGCGATCACGATGGGCGTCTTCATGGAGTCTCGGTGGGGGAGTCCAGGCTCAGCGGGTCTCGGCCTTATCGCGGCGCAGCTCCTTCGCCATCGCGCGGATCTCGGTCAGGTCGAGCTGCATCTCGTTCCACCCGTACCACAGCGCGTAGTCCGGGTTGTTGTGGAACACCCCCTGAAAGGCGCGCATGCGGTGCTTCAAGTGCATCAGGAACAGGCGGTTCTCGATCGGCGTGGGGGAGTCGTGGAACGCGAGCAGGTCGGGAAAGGCGTAGGCGTAGCTCGCGGGCTTCTCGAGCAAGCCGTCCGCGTACAGGCCGGACACGATCCGGATCGCCTCGGCCAGCAACCGGTCGGCCTCGCGGATCATCCCGTCGCCCTTCGCGAGCTCGCCGAGGGCGAACTTGCTCGAGTGGCACTCGCTGCAGACGGCGACCATCCGCTCACGCTGGACGTCGAACTCCTCGGCGGTTAGCCGCGCGACCTGCGCTTCCGCGACGACCTTCAGCCGAGCGGTCGGGCGCCCGTCCGGGTCCAGGACTCCCAGCGCCTGCAGGATCGTGACGCGGTCCGCCCACCAGGTCTCGTCCTCACCGGGGTAGGGGGCGAGCCCGTCGGTTCGCACGGCCAGGAAGCCCCAGGCCGTGTGAACGTCGTGGTTCCCGCCCGGCATGTGGCACGTCTGGCAGGTGGGCGCCAGCGCGCTCTCGGGCAGAACGCCGGCGCGCTTCAGGGTGTGGCGCACGCCGTGCTTCGACGTGGAGTACATCTCCCACTGCGGGTGGTCGAAGCCCATGTGGCACGTGGCGCAGGCCTCGGGCTCGCGCGCCTCCGCGACGGAGAAGGTGTGCCGCGTGTGGCAGGAGTCGCACGACGCGAACCCGTAGCCGGAGCCGGCCTCCTTCAGGCGAGCGATCTCCTCGTTCGACTTGAGCCCGATCTTGTGGCACCCGCCGCACCCCTTCATGCCGTCGATGAGCTCCATCGGCTTCCAGTGCGTGGTCGGCATCGCCTTCATCGCGTCCCAGGCGAGCGCGTGCTTGCTGGTCTCGAACTCGTTGTAGCGCTCGCGGTGGCAGAGCTTGCAGCTCCGCGCCGTGACCGTCGTGACGAGCTCGGTGTCGTCGGCCGACTGGTGGTCCTCGCCGTGGCACATCTCGCACCCGACGTCCTCCGCGGCGTGGGCCGAGACCTCCCAGTCCCTCACGATCCCGGGCGTCACTTCCGTGTGACACTCGACGCAGTCCTGGGCCCGCGGCGCCGACCCGAGGAAGGACGCGATCACGAGGGTGACCGGCACGCGGATGGGGAGTCTCATGGGTGTCTCCTTATCGGTCTGGGGGGGTGGTGAACTGACATCCTACCGCTACAGAGTCGCACGGAATGCGACCGTCACGATGTCCGTTCGGTCATCTCGATCGGGGACCTGGACGGCGTAGTTGATCTCGAGGAGCACGTTGGGATCGAAGCTCCAGCGTGTCAGGACTTGATAGCTGTCGATGCGCTCGTCGACGCTCGATCGCGTCTCGATGCGGTCGTAGTTGAGCTGCATGTTCAGCGCCCCGTCCTGGAAGGGCAGCCAGTCGAGCCGGTAGCGCTGGTCCAGGCCCTGCCCCGAGAAGGTGTCCTTCCACTCGAGCTGCGCGTCGGCCGTGACTCGATCGTTCGGCTGGTAGATGGCCGTCATCTCGTAGCGATCCTCCGACGGATTGGGGATCAGCCCGGCGTTTGCGCCGGAGACGTCGGACTCCTCCTTGCGGAAGCCGAAGATCATCTCGAGCTCCGGCGTCATCTCGGCCAGCAGCGAAGCCGTGACGACCCGGCGATCGATCACGCGCAGGTTCTGCTCGTCGTCCTGCGAGTTGACCTCGGCGGTCACCTCCGCCTCGAGCGTCTCGAGCAGCTGCGCGCTGGCGCCGAGCTGCGTGGCCCAGGTCGAGAGGTCGCCCTGGCTCTCGCGTTTGCGGTCCGTCCGCGTGTAGTTGAGCGTGATGTCGAGCGTATCCAGCGGACGGTAAATGGTCCTCCCGTTGACGAGCACGGTCTCCTCGTCCAGCTGGATCGAGTCGTTCCTCTTGCGCAGCTCGCCCAGGGCGCTCACGTCGACGTCTTCCCGCGGAGTCCAGAGCGCGGAGAGGCTGTTGTCCACGCGCGTCTCGTCCCGCGTCCGGTTCCCGCCGCTCTCCGTCTCGCTGGCCTGGAGCAGGATGTCGTAGGTGAGCAGGAAGTCGTCGTGCATTCGCCACGAGACGTTCCAGGCCGCGTTTCGGATCGAGTCCTCGACCTCGAACTTCGACGAGGCCGGGCCGAGGACCGTCCGGAAGACCCGCAGCTCCGAGACGAACACGGACGGCGCCGCGGGCGACGTCGTCGTGTTGACGATCTTCACGAACTGGTCGGTGACCTGGGGAATCGTGAGGCGGAAGCGGCGGAAGGCTTGCTCGTAGACGAAGAGCGCGGAGGGCGTCACCAGCGTCCAGAAGTTGTTGTCGTTCGAGACCCAGACCGAGAAGTTGAAGTCCGGAGCCTGGAGCGGATCGACGGGGGTGACGGTGACCAGATCGATCGTGTCGACGATGGACCCCGGAAGCAGCTCGACCCCCATGTTGACGTCCAGCTGACCGCCCGAGGCGAAGCCCCCGATGTCGATACCCGCCGAGGTCGTGTCGTCGTTGTCGATGAGGGCGGCGTTCGGCGCGAGCACCGAGATCTGCGGCGTCGTGTCGACCACGGAGAGACCGGCGATGGGGAAGACCGGCGTCGGCGCGAGCGTGCTCGTGGGCGAGCGCGTGATGACCGACCGCTCCTCGCCGAACACGGACAGCGTGGTCGAGAGCCTGCCGTCCGCGGACTGCTCGCGATACGCCGCGCGGAACCGGTGCTCGCGCCGGTCGATCTCCTGGTCCGTGAGGAGATCGTCCGTCTGCTCGTCCTCGAGCGAGTAGATGTACTCGATCGGCCCGCGTACCTCCGACACCTCGACCAGGGTCTCGACGGACTCCTGGTCGACGAACCGGTCGTCCTCGAGCGTGCGGAAGTCCACCCATCCCGTGAGACGCGGGAGGCCCACCGGGACCCAGTCGAAGCGGTGCAGCATCTCCCGTCGCTGGAGCTCGTTGTCCGGTGCACCGTCCACGAGCGATCGGTCCTCCTGGAGCTCGTAGCCCTGGAGCCAGGTCAGCGCCCCCGCCGTGAAGATCAGGTCCAGGGAGGGCTGGTGCAGCACGGTCTCCGTGTCCGGACCGCTCGAGCGCGTCTGCGTGTCGATGATCCGGTCGGTCAGGCGGTACTCGAGCCCCGGGCCCGCCTGCTCCTGGACGCCGAACTCCGCCAGGTTGCTCCAGCTCGTGATCTCCTCGTTCCCGGTCCGAACGTTCTGGTAGGTGCTGCGGTAGGTCTGAGTCGGAGGCGTGATGCATCCGGCGACCGCGAGGAGGGCGACCGCGCAACTGTTGACGCGCGGGTTCATCGACATCCCGCCCTCAGTCGATAACCACCACGTCCGTGGGCCTCGCTCCACACGGCAACGGGGTCTCGGTGCCGCCGCGCACCACGTTCACGACCACGATCGCCCCCAGTTTCGGAGACGCGCCGTAGATCGACGGGCCCTCGAGCGGCTGGGCCATGGACACCACCTCGCCCTCGATCGGGATCCGGCGGACGACGGCCTTCAGGCTGAGGTCGACGACCGCGACTTCCAGTGGCCTCGAGCGGGCGACGTACACGCGGTCCCGGCGCCGGTCGAAGAGGACCGCCGTCGCGTCGCGGCCGACGAAGATCGAGTCCTTGAGCGCGAACGTCGCGGCGTCGAAGACGAGCAGGTTCTGCGAGGTCCGGTGGCACACGACGAGGTCCCGCTCGCGGGGGTCGAGCGCGACGTCCGTGGGCTCGGACTCGAGGGGGACGGTCGCGATGACCGCGAGGGAGTTGGCGTCGATCACGCTCAGATCGTCGGACTGCGAGTTGACCACGAACACGCGGCGCAGCCGCTGTCCGGCGGCCAGGCGCACCGGAGCTCGTCCGACACGGACGTCCGCCAGCCTGGAGCTCTCGAACACGTCGAAGAAGGAGACGGTGTCGAGCGCGGTGTTGGCCGCCGCGACGAGCCGAAGGGGCGCCGCCACAACGACGTCCGCCGTGCCGGCGCCGAAGCGGATCGGGATCGTGGACGTGACCCGGTTGTCGCGCGTCTCCATGACGGATAGCGAGCCGTCGTCGGCGTTTGCCACGAACACCCGGCTGCGGTCGCTCGACACGGCCAGCGACGAGGGTCCCGCGCCGACCTTGCCGGTCCCCACGATCGATCCGGTCGAGCGCTCCAGCACGAGGATCGAGCCCGTCGCCGCGTCGGTCGCGTAGAGCGTCCCCAGGCGCGGTCGCGCCGTCTCGCGCGACGCGCCGAACACCGCGCGAAAGCCCTCGTCGAGCACGAGCGAGGCCGCGACGTCCCACTGGAGGAAGATCGAGACCGCGTCGCGCACGCCGACCTTCACGCGGATCGGGACCTCGTAGGCGATCGGGAGCGGTTCCTGCCCGTCCGGCGGGGTCGCCAGCAGCTCTTCGTCGCCGTCCCGCTCGGCCGGCAGGAGCTGCGCGGCGCGCGCGCGGCCCGCCGGGTCGATCACGGCGCGCTCCACGCTCAACACGACCGCGGTGTACGCGCCCGGCTTCACGGTGCCGCCGGCGACCGCTGCGCGCTGCACGAACGCGCTCGACGAGACGGACGGCGCGGAGAGCTCCAGCCCGTGGAGCCCCCCTTCTTCGTCGCGCAGGCTCACGCTTCCGAGCTCGAAGGCGAGCTCGGACGTCCCGGGCCGGACGGCCTCGAGGAACAGATCGACGCGCGACGCCCGCGCCTGGGCGGGGACCTCCGAAGCCCGCCGTGGCTCGACGCACCCGGAGACGAGTCCGAGCGCAACTCCGGCGAGGACGGCAGAAGCCCGCCTCACGCCGGTCCTCCTTCTCCTAGGGAGCGGCGTTCACGTCGTGGCACTGACCGCAGAGGTGCTCCAGTGCAGTGCCACCCGTGTCGCCGTTCTCCGTGAGCGTCCCCTGGCCCGAGCGATAGATGAGACCGAAGGGGTTCCCGTTGCCGTGTGCCTTGTGGCAGGAGATGCAGGTGGGCGTGGCGTCGGCGCCCGGGGGGCTCCACACGCCGGTCTCGCTCATGACCTTCACGCGGTTGACGCCGTTGGTCGCGATGAGTCCGCGACCCGGACCGCTTCCGAAGTTCACACCCGCACCGGGGTGCCGGAGGAAGCGCTCGAAGGTCCCGCCCACCGGCTGGCCGCCGATGTTTCCGTCGGGCCCCGGCGTTCCGTGGAACGCCTCGTGGCACCCGGCGCAGAAGCTCCCCATCGCGGAACCGGTCGGATCGGGCTCGTTGAAGTCCACCTCGGACTCGTCGTAGCGCAGGGCCGTTCGCACGAAGACGTCGCGCGAGAGGTCGTTCACTCCGGGGAGCTCGTGGTTGTAGCGGACGAGCCCCTCCGTCCCCGCGTTGTTGCCCGCGTCGCCGCGCAGGTTGCGGTAGCCGTCCGGCACGCCGTGGTGCGCGTGGCAGTTGATGCAGTTGAGTCCCACGCTCGGCCCGTTCTCGTCCTCCGGCCTCCAGGGCGGGGTCGAGCCCGGTGCACTCGCGAGCGAATCCAGGGTGTGCCCCGTCGCCGGGATGCCCGGTCGTCCCACCCGGTTCAGGTGGCCGCCCTGACGCACGTCGCCGAAGTACCGACCGGTGTTCCGGCCGAGGACGTCCGCCGCCCTTCGTGTGTCGTCGTGACAGGAGAGGCACAGGTCGTTGATATTACCCTTCAAGAGCTCTCCCGCCCGCGGGGTCGCGTCCCCCAGGGGGAAGGTCGCGGGCGGTTCGAGGACCGGAGACGCGGGATGCATCACGTGGCACTCGGCGCAGTCGAGCGTCCCGGCGTCGTGATAGTCCCCGACGAACGTGAGGACGAGGAACAGCGGGCCGGCTGCGAGAAGGGACATGTCCGGGGGAGGGCGAGAAGCCCTCGCGGCCATGTCGGTCTCCCGCGGATCCGGTCTTTAGTGCGGAGCGCGGACCGTAGAAACGAAAGCGCGGGGCGGCGGCAGTCCGAGCCGCCTCCCCGCGGTCAGTTACAGGCAGTTATGGATCAGGGGCCTGCGAAGAACGAGGCCTGGGTGTGGCACTGCGAGCACAGGGCCTCGACCTGGGATCCGTTGGAGTCCCCGTCCTCGGTCAGCGTTCCTGTTCCGGAACGGTAGATCAGACCGAAAGCGTTTCCGTTGCCGTGCGCCTTGTGGCAGCTGATGCACGTCGGCGTGGAGTCGGCGCCGGCGTTGGCGTCCCACATCCCGCTCGCGCTCATCACCTTCACCTTGTTGGTCGCAGCCTGGTAGAAACCGAGGCCGGAGTGGCCTCCGCCCAGGTCGCCGATGTCGACACCGGCGGTCGGGTGACGGACGAACTTGTCCCAGAAGGCTCCGCCCCCTCCAGCGGCCATTCCACCGACCTGCGCGTCTCCGGGCGAGCCGTGGAAGTTGTCGTGACAGGCACCGCACCACTCACCGATGGCCGAGTTGGTCTCGTCCGGCTCGTTCCAGAACACGTCGCTCTCATCGTAGGAGAGCTCGTTGTCCTGGAAGACGTCCCGCGTCAAGTTGTTGTTGCCGGGATCACCATCGTTGTAGCTCACGAGGTACTGGGTGCCGAACGGAGTCGGGCCCGGTGCCCCCTGGAGGTTGCGGTAGGCGTTGCCCGGTCCACCCGCGTAGGCGTGCTGGTGGTGACAGTTGGTGCAGTTGAGCCCGTGGCCGGGTCCGTTGTCGTCCTCGGGTTTCCAGCTGGAAGTCGAGCCGGGGGCTACTGCCAGCGAGTCGAGGGTGTGCCCGGTGGGCTCGAACCCTTCGACGCTCAGCCGGTTCAGGTAGCCGCCAAGGCGGACGTCCGACGGATACTTCCCGGTGTTCATCGATCCCAGAACGTCGGGAGCAATACCGTTCTGGTCGTGGCAGGACAGACAGAGGTTGTTGACCTCGTCTCTCAACAGGTACTCGTGCGGGCCTCCCGCGGAGAGGGGTGTGAAGATGTTGGGTTGGCTGACGTTGTAGCCGTGCTGCGTGCTGAAGTGCATCACGTGGCACTGAGCGCACAGGAGAGTTCCATCGTTGTGGTAGTCCCCGGCCCAAGCCGTACCCGCCAACGCGGCCAGTGCGACGACGGCGACACCTGTCGTCAGGCGTTTCATGAGGGGCCTCCTTTTGCGGACCTTGGTTGCATTTCGCTTCTAGAATCTTCAGCCAAGGATACCCGCCCCCCCGGCCCTCTGGCCTTACGCCGGAGTGCGTAAGGGGGCGTAGGAATTCGACCCGTTGCGCCATGGTCGGGAACCCGTTTCGGGGAGCCATCCCGCGCGTCTACGGGGAAGCGCTCGCCTCCCGAACAATGGGGCATCCGGCCTACCTCATTCCGCGCGCGGTCGTCTTTCGAACAACTGCACGCGGTTGCCGAAGCGCTCCGAGACGTAGACGGGACCGTCGGGAGCGATCGCGATGCCGATCGGATACAGGAGCTCTCCCGGAGCGCGGCCGCCCGTTCCGCGACCGTACCAGCCCCCGAAGATGCCCCGGAACACTCCACCCGAGTCGAAGATCTTCACGTCGTGGCGGAGCATGTCGACGACGAACAGATACCCCTCCGAATCGAAGGCGACGGCCATCGGCGCCGTGAAGTTCGCGAGCCCGACGTCGCGCTCGCCGAAGCCCAGGAGGAACCGTCCGTCGCGGTCGAAGACCTGGACCGGCGTCGCCTTGTAGTCGACCACCGCGATGCGCCCGTCGTTCGCCACGGCGATCCCCGTGATGAACTCGAAGGCGCCCAGCCGGTCCTCGTCGGGGATCGAGAAGCGCAGGTTTCCCTCGGGGTCGAAGGCGTGGACGGCCTTGTTCTCGAGGTCTCCCACGAACCAGTTCCCCTCCGCGTCCACCGCGAAGGCGCCCATGCGGATCGGGGCCTCCTCGCCGGGCAGCGTGAAGCTGGCCGTCCGCTCCAGGGTCCCGCGGTAATCGAAGACCTGGATCCGGGTCCCCACCCCGTCCAGCACGCGGATCGAGCCGTCGGGAGTCACCGCGATCTCGCGCGGCTCGGCGAGCACCCCGCCCCCCCCGAAGGCAAAGACGGGCACCCCCTCCTCGTCGTAGATCCCGACGAGCCCGTTCTTCGTGTCCGTCACGTAGAGCTCCCGCGCCTCGGGGTCGAAGAACACCCCGCCGGGTTCCTTGAACGGGCCTTCCAGGAGGTGTCCCTGGATGGCGGACTGCGGGACGAGGATCCAGGGCCAGAGTCCCTCGTCCACGGGTCCCTGGCCCCCGCGCTGCTGGACCGGCGTCGCTGCCGCCAGCGCGAGGAAGACGGTCGCGGCGAGCTCAGCCACCGCTCGGGTCCTCGTGACACTGGAGGCACAGCCCGCGCGACTGGTCCCCCCGCAGCTGGTAGGAGAAATCCGTGCCGTGCGGGTCGTGACAGGTCACGCACGTGATGCCCTTGCCCGTCCGCGGATCGATCCGATCGGCGCCGAGCGGGTGGCCGTGGCGCTGCGTCTCGTGGCAGTTCAGGCAGGTCCGGATCGCTCCCGCCGAGAGCAGGGATTCCTGCGTCGAGGAGTGCGGCTGGTGGCAGACCGTGCACGTGCCCTGTTCCATCTTCATCGGGTGCGTCGACTTGGAAGCGCGCCCGCGCTCCTCGAGATCGGCGTGGCACGTGTTGCACGTCTCGCGTATCCCCGCGCGGAGCAGGCCGTCCGCCCTCGAGGCGTGCGGCACGTGGCACGAGCCGCAGTCACCCTCCGCGATGGGAGCGTGCACGAACTCGTCCCCCGAGCGCGGGTAGTCGCGGTGGCAGACCTGGCACAGCCGCTGTCCCGTTGCGCGCAGGAGCCGCGGGTTGTCGCCCTCGGTCTGGTGGCACATCTCGCAGCTTCCGTCTCCAAACGGCGCGTGCACGGTCGGCAGGAGGAGCCCGTCGAAGTTCGAGCCGTGCGCATCGTGGCAGCTCACGCACTGCGTGCCCTTCACGGGGATCTCGTTGTGCGCGAACAGGAGCTCTTCCGACTCGGCGTGGCACAGGCCGCACATCGCGTTCGCGGGGCCCTGGAGCTGGTCGGCGTGGGGGGAGTTGTGTGCCGCGTGGCAGTCGCCGCAATCACCGTCGACGAAGGGCTCGTGCACCGTCGGGAGCTGTGTCTGGGCGTGCTTTTCCTCGTGGCAGCGGAAGCACAGGTCGTTGCCGGCCTCCACCAGGAGCGCTGCGTTCCGGGAACCGTGCACCTCGTGGCAGACCACGCACTTACCCTCGCGCACGGGCGTGTGCACGCTGCCCGTCGTGTAGGCGGCGACCTGCTCCTTGTGGCACTTCGCGCACAGGGCGCGCTCGCGCATGTTGAGGAGCTTCGGGAAGCGGGCCGCGTGCGCTTCGTGACACAGGCCGCACTCCTCCGCCAACGCAGGCGCGTGGGGAACGTCGCCCTCGATCACGTCCCACAGCTCCTCGTGACAGTCCATGCAGGCCTTCTCGTCGGCCCGACCGGGCACGTCGACATGGACCGGGCCGCCCGCCGACGGCCCGGTCGTCGACTCGCCCGAGAGGGCGAAGCCGGAGAGGAGCCACGCGAGGAGCCCGAGCGTG
>JAJDET010000021.1 GCA_029259655.1 Planctomycetota bacterium | reverse complement strand
GGACCTCGCCGAGGCCGAAGGCCGAGCCCGGCGCGGAGTCGCGCCGTAGCTGCCCGCAGGGCATCCTTGGCGCGCGCTGATGCGCGCCAAGTCAATCTTCGGCAAGCGCGCCGTAGCTGCCCGCAGGGCATCCTTGGCGCGCGCTGATGCGCGCCAAGTCACAAGCGGCCGACCTGTCGGCCGCGTCTCTAGCGGTCGTCCCTCAGACGTTGCGTGTCAGGAGCGCCAACCCCTCGCGGACCTGTGCGCGGAGCTCGTAGAGGCTCGACAGGGAGCGCAGGCGGTTCCACAGGTAGGCCGGGCGCAGGTAGAAGCGACGCACCATGCGACGCTTCATCGCGAGCATCGTCGCGCGGTCGAGGGTGCTCGTCGGGAGGAACGCGTCCTCGCCTCCCTGGTCCATGACGAGGTCGTCCTCGCTCGCGAGGCCGAGCTCGAGCGCACGCGCACGGAACGGCGTGCCGAAGCGCGGCACGGCCATGTTCAGGCTCATGAAGTCCATCTCGAGCCCGATCGCGAGGTCCAGGGTGCGCTCGAGCGACTCCTGCGTCTCCTCGGGGAGCCCGATGATGAACGTGCCGACCGTCCTGAGCCCGTGGCGCTTCGCGCGTCGGAAGGAGTCCGCCACGATCGATGCGCGGTAGCCCTTCCGGTACAGCGCGAGCAGCTCGTCGTCGGCCGATTCGACCCCCATCATCACGGTGTGGCAGCCGCCGGCGCGCATCGCGGCGAGCAGCTCGTCGTCTGCCGTGTCGGGTCGCGTGTAGGCGGTCCAGGAGAGGTCGCCGCGCTCCTCGAAGGCCCGCGCGAGCTCGAACCCGCGCTCGCGGACGACCCCGAAGGTCTGGTCCATGAAGAAGATCTCGCGCACTCCGCGGTCGCGCAGGTGGTCGATCTCCTCGAGCACGTCGGCGACCGGCCGCGTCTGGAACCCGAGGGTTCCGATGACGCAGAACGTGCACGGATAGGGGCAGCCGTAGTCCGTCAGGACGGTCGCGAACGGGGCCGAGCGGGCGAACGAGAAGCGGTAGCCCCGGTCCGGGAAGAGCTCGTGACGCGGTCGCGGTATCCGGAAGGTCCCCTTGCGGTGCTTCCTCTCGACGCGCTGGAGACGCCGCGGTGCTCCGTCGCCGTCCCGGACCGTCATGTCCTCGATGCGCTCGTGCTCGCCCTGGAGGTAGTGGACGAGGTCCTCGTTCGCGAACACGTGGAGCACGGCCTCGATCCAGGGCTCCTCGCGCAGCCGCTCCCCGCTCTTCTCGTGCAGGACGTCCCCGATCGCGATCACCCGCCGCCCGCGCCGCGCCTCCTCGGCCAGGAACACGCGGTCCTCGTCCCAGGAGACCGAGCCGACCAGGCTGACGAGCACGTCGGGGTCGAGCTCCGCGATCCGCGCGTGCGCCTGCTCGACCGAGAGCCCGTCCGCGATCGCGTCGAGCACGTGGGTCTCGAAGGACTCCGCCGCGGTCCCCGACAGCGCGACCAGGTCGACGGGGTGGAACAGGTAGTTCGACTTCGTCGTCTTCGAGCAGAAGTAGTCGCGGATGTAGATCCGCGCCCCAGGCGGGTTGAGGAGCAGCACTCTCACGAGGGCGTCGCCTCCCGCACGCGGGCACGCTCGCGCTCCGCCACCTGCAACGTGGAGCGCGCCAGGAGCGCCCGCGCCTCCTCGTGGACGCGGCCGACGGTGAGGTTGATCAGGCACTCGGGCCGGCCGCGGTAGCAGTTGGCGACCTTGTTCTCGTGGACGTTGATGCACGGGCTGCACGGGGGCGGCTCGTAGAGCGCAACGGCCTGGATGCCGAGCGGCCGGTACATCACCGGGGTCTCGGGCCCGAAGAGCCCGACCGTCGGCGCCCCGAGAGCGGCCGCCAGGTGCATGGGCCCGCTGTCGTTCGACACGACGACGTCTGCGCGGGCGAAGAGCGCGCCCAGCGCGCCGACGGAGAGCTCGCCGGTGAGGTCGACGAGGCTTCCCCCGGGGAGCGTGCCCGCCATCGCGGCGACCGAGGCGCTCCACTCCCGCTCGGACGCCGAGCCCACCAGCACGACGCGCATCCCGTCTTCCTGGACGAGCCTCCGCGCGAGCTCCGCGAAGGAGGCCTGGGGCCAGCGACGCTCGGGCGAGAGCGCTCCTGCGTTGGGGTTCAGGACGGCGAGGCGGTGCGCATTCCCCGCGTCGGATTCGATCCCGACGCGTGTGAGGGCCGCCTCGACCTCACGCTCTTCCTCGACGCCGACGGGGAGCGGCGTGAGGTCGCGCGAGTCGACCTCGAGCGCATTCTCGCCGCCCGCCAGAGAGCGGAAGTTGCGCACCACGTGCCAGTAGCGGTTGAACGGCACCTCGTGGGTGTGCAGTCGGCCACGCCAGACCGAAGGCGACGCGAACCCGTGCGATTCCGGAGCGCCCGACAGGAAGGAGACGACGGCCGAGAAGCGCGTGAAGAACTCGAAGTCGTAGACGGAGCGGAATCCGTGCCGCCGGAGTCCCCCGATCAGCGTGGCGATGCGCCGGAACACCTCGAGCCAGCGAGCGGAGTGGACGTCGAGCGTCCGGACCTCGTCGAAGACGCCGAGGCCCGTCGCGAAGACCTCGTTCTCGGCCAGCGTCAGCAACACGAGCCGCGCCCGGGGGTGACCCAGCCGCAGCGTGCGGATCGCGGGGGTCAGGAGCTGCAGGCTCCCCAGCCCCCAGAACTTGATCAGGAGCAGGTCGTCCGTCCGGGCCCTCCTACGCGAGCGCAAGAGTCGCAGCGGCTGCAGGGCGACGCAGGCGGCCCAGCCCAGGACCTTGTCGGCGACCTGGAGCCGCTTCATCGGAATCGAGGAGGTGAGGTGCAACGGAGACTCCACTGTAGTCCCCCGGGAGCGCGCGTGGGGACAGCCGGTGGGCCTCGATCCCGACGGGGAATCCAGGGGGAGGGGGTCCCCCGGGTCGGCGGGGGAACAGGACCGGCGCGGCTTGCCGTTCCCCGGCAGCAGGTCTATCTTGTCCCCTTGAAGCGGTTTCTCCGCCTGCCCGACCCCCCCCGTGGAGACGCCCTGCGTCCCATGGCCGCCCCGTTCCTGAGTCCCGGCTGAGCGAGCCCTATGTGTGGATTCATCGGTGTCTACGGCCCCGAGGGGGTCGATGTCGCCCCCGAGGTGTACGAGGGGCTACTCGCGATCCAGCACCGCGGCCAGGACGCCGCGGGGATCACCACCTTCACGGACAAGTTCCACGTGAAGAAGGGCTTCGGGCTGGTCCGCGAGGTCTTCAACGAGCGAAACATGGCCCGCCTGCGCGGGAACCTGGCCGTGGGACACGTGCGCTATCCCACGGTCGGCTCCGGGCACGGCGACGACGCGCAGCCCTTCCACCTGACGCTCCCCGTCGGCGTGGCGATGGCGCACAACGGCAACGTCACGAACTTCCAGGACCTGGTCGCTGAGCACTTCGCCAAGAACGGCACGCGCCTCAACTCCTCCTGCGACCTGGAGGTGATCTTGATGGTCTTCGCGAACGCGCTGGCGGACCGCCTGCGCCCCGGAGGCCGTGTGACGCCCGAGGACGTCTTCGCGGCAGTGAAGACCGTCTTCGAGCGCGTTCGAGGCGCTTACTCGGTCGTCGCCACGCTGCCAGACGTCGGCCTCGTGGCCTTCCGCGATCCCTACGGGATCAAGCCGATCACGTTCGGCGAGAAGGAGACGCCCGAGGGCACCTGGTACGCCTGTGCGAGCGAGAGCGTCGTGCTCGACGTCACCGGCTACCAGAAGACGATCGATCTCGGCCCCGGCGAGGTGCTGCTGCTCACGCCCGAGCGCGAGATCCACCGCCGCAAGGTGACCGAGAAGCCGCACCGGCCGTGCATCTTCGAGCTGGTGTACTTCGCCCGGCCGGACTCGATGCTGGATGGAATCAGCGTCTACAAGACGCGTTCACGCTTCGGCGAGGCCCTGGCCGACCAGTGGCTGGCGAGCGGGGCTCCAACCCCCGACGTCGTGATCCCGATCCCGGACTCCTCGCGCGACGCGGCCCTGGCCCTGGCGCGGCGCCTCGACCTCCCCTACCGCGAGGGGCTCGTCAAGAATCGCTACATCGGGCGCACGTTCATCATGCCGGACCAGGGCACCCGGCGAGACTCGGTGCGGCGCAAGCTGAACGCGATCCCGCTCGAGTTCCGCGACAAGCGGGTCCTGCTCGTCGACGACTCGATCGTCCGCGGGAACACGGCACGGCGCATCGTGCAGATGGCGCGCGAGGCCGGGGCGAAGGAAGTCTACCTGGGGGTCACGAGCCCCCCGCTCGTCTCGCCCTGCCCCTACGGCATCGACATGGCCACGAAGACCGAGTTCGTCGCGACCGGGCGTACGACGGCCGAGATCGCGCAAGTGCTCGAGGCGGACTACCTCCTCTACCTCGACCGCGAGGCGATGAACGCCGCCGCCCGCGCGGGGAATCCCTGCATCGAGAACTTCTGCAACGCCTGCTTCACGGGCGAGTACCCCACGGGAGACATCACGCCCGAGGTGCTGGCGCAGATCGAGGGCGAGCGCAACAACGCGCAGCGCGTGTTCACCTTCGCAGACAGGGCCGTGTCCGACGGACCGCAGGGAGGCGCTCCGGAGAACGCGGAGCCCCGCTTCGAGCCCGTTCGCTGACGGCGCTGACGGCGCCCAGCGGCGGAACCCGGCCGGACCCCCGCTCTCCCCGATGCGAGTTCTGATCACGAGCCCCGTCTTCCCGCCCGATCTGGGGGGGCCGGCCATCTACGTCCCCAGCCTCGCGCGCTACCTCCTGTCGCGCGGCCACGAGGTCGGGGTCGTCGCGTTCTGCTCGGACCCGAACCCCACGGGCTATCCGTTCGAGGTGTTCGCCGTCACGCGCGGCCCGCTCCCCATCCGCTACCTGAAGGCGTTCTGGCAGGTCTTCCGGCGGGCCCGCAACTACGACGTCGTGTACGTCAACGAGCATCTGGCGCTGTTCCACGTGCTCGCGGCGAGGCTCGCAGGGCGCCCGGTCGTGATCCGGATCATGGTCGACGGCGTCTGGGAGATCGCGCATCGCAAGGGCTGGATCGGCGGGGACGACATCGTGACCTTCGAGACGAAGTCGTACGGGGTGAAGGTGCGGGCGGCGCGGCTCCTGCAGCGGATGTGGTGGGGTGCGTGCCGGAAGATCATCGCGTGCAGCGACTTTCTGAGGCGTATCCCGATCGACCGCTACGGAGTCGACGAGAGCAAGGTCGAGCTCGTCTACAACGCCTATCACGGTCCGAGCAGAGAGGAGGTGGCCCAGACCCGCGAGGAGGCCCTGGACGCGCTCTCGCTGGACCCCGGGCGGCGCTACCTCCTGACGGTCTGCCGGCTGATGGTGTGGAAGCGCGTCGACGGGATCATCCGCGCCCTCTCGGGCCTCCCGGAGGAAGTCCACCTCCTGATCGCCGGCGACGGGGACATGGACCAGGAGTGGCGGGCCTTGGCGGCCGAGCTGGGACTGGCCGATCGCGTGCACTTCCTGGGCAACGTGCCCCACTCGACCATCCCGCTCCTCGTCCGCGCGGCGGACGTCTTCGTCCTCAACAGCGAGTACGAGGGGCTCTCCCACACCCTGCTCGAGGTGATCCACCTCGGGACCCCGATCGTCTGCTCCTCGGTGTGCGGGAACCCCGAGCTGGTCGAGGACGGGGAGAACGGTCTCCTGGTCCGACCGGGCGACGACGAGGGGTTGCGGGCTGCGATCGGCCGTCTCCTGGCGGAAGAGGAGCTCGGCCTGCGTTTCGTCGAGGAGGGACTGAGACGCGCCCCCAAGTTTTCGCGGGAGGCGACCTTCCCGCGCGTGGAGGCCCTCCTCGCAGAGGCGGCGAGTCCGCCGTAGGGCGGGAGCTCCCCGAACGTTTTTCGAGCCCGTGCCCGGCGTGGGCGAGAGGGAGCTGCAGAAAGGGATTCGGGACGTTTCGGGAACCGAACTCCCCCAGGCGCTTCGATCCGCAGGAGGGAGAGACCGATATACTGTGAGGTCGGTCTGCTCGCGGTTCCCTCCGCCCCTGCGAGAGACCCCAGACCACCGCTCCCGAGATGGGGCACCCATGAAGGTCCTGATCATCAACGAGTACCTCCCCCAGGAGATGCTCGGACTCATGTGGCTCTCACGCGCCATCAAGGACGCCGGCCACGAGACCAAGGCCCTGTTCATCCCGGACAAGCAGTGGCTGCAGAAGGTCGCCGACTACGACCCCGACGTCGTTTGCTACTCCACGACCACCGGGATGCACCTGTACTTCGCCGACGTCAACCGGCAGGTGAAGAAGGTCCTGCCCGACGTGCTGTCCGTCTTCGGGGGTGCCCACCCCACGTTCTCGCCCGAGTACGTCGAGACCGAGGGAATCGATGCGGTCTGCCGCGGGGAGGGCGAGCACGCCATGGCAGAGCTCCTCGACCGCATGCAGGCCGGCGAGGACTACTACGACGTCCGGAACTTCTACTTCAAGGACCGCGAGACGGGGGAGATCCACAAGAACGCGCAAAGGCCGCTCGTCGATGACCTCGACGAGCTGGGCTTCCCCGACCGCGACGTCCTGTACGAGGCCGGCGAGATCTACGCCAACTCCGACCGCAAGGTGTTCGTCACGCAGCGCGGCTGCCCCATGGACTGCTCCTTCTGCTTCCACCACGCCTGGAAGCGCAAGGTCTACGGGGCGAACAACAAGCAGTACACGCGCAAGCGCTCGGTCTCGCACGTCATCGCCGAGATCAACCAGGTCCGGGAGAAGTACAACCTGAAGTTCGTCCACTTCCTGGACGACATCTTCAACCTCCGAAACGACTGGTTGGAGGAGTTCTGCGAGCGTTATCCGAAGGAGGTCGGTCTGCCCTTCGACGTGATTCTCATGGCCAACATGACCAAGGAGAAGCACATCAAGATGTTGAAGTCGGCCGGCTGCGTGTACGCGCGGGTCGCCTTCGAGGCCGCCAGCGACTACGTCCGGAACGCCGTCTTCCGCAAGAACACCACCCGCGAGCAGCTCACGAACTCGGCCCGCTGGATCAAGGAGAACGGGATCCGTCTGGGCTCGCTCAACATGCTCGGCGGGCCCGGCGGCACGCTCGAGGACGAGTGGGCCACGGTCGACCTCAACATCGAGTGCAAGGTCGACCACCCGCTGGTCTCGATCATGCAGCCCTATCCCGAGTTCGACATCAACGACATGGCGAAGGACATGGGGTATGCGGTCGCCGGCTACGACGACTTCCCCCAGAAGTTCAATCGCACGTCGTCGATCGAGTTCGAGAGCAAGGCCGAGATCGAGAACCTCCACAAGTGGTTCCCGCTGGTCGTGCGCTACCCATGGCTGCGCCCCATCGCCCGGCGTGCGATCGGGATCCGCCGCCTGTCGAAGCTCTACCTGATCGCCTACATGCTGTTCAGCGAGTACATGGTCGCGGAGCAAGCACAGCTCTACGCGAAGGTTCAGGGCCTGTCGGGCCCGCGCTACTGGGCGCCGGTCGACTTCGGCATCCGCCTGTCGACCAAGGGTGTCCTGCGCGTGTACGAGGCCATCTTCGCGAGGATGTTCAAGCGCTTCACCGCACCCAAGCAGATGCAACTCGCGCTTCAGATGGGCGACGAGCGCGTCGTCGCCCACATGGACTGAGGCGCCCCGGTGGTGGTGCGCCCGACAGGATTCGAACCTGTGACCTTTCGCTCCGGAGGCGAACGCTCTATCCAGCTGAGCTACGGGCGCGACCCAGGACGGACCATGGTGTGGGGCCCGCGCCTCGGCCGCAAGACGCATCCAAGGCCCTTGGGGGGGTAAATGCCCCCTCGAGCCCCGATTCTCGTTTTCCTCCGCGCTCGGTTACCTTGACGGTCTCCGGCACCTATGCCTACCATTGGCCCGGAAGGCGGCCTGCTCCGGCGGCCTTCCCGGTTCGGACACCCCTCTATATGAACGACCGGCTGCCCCCCCTCAGCCCATCGTGGTCGACGCTCCTGCCGGGCGCCGCCGCGCTGACCCTCGTAGCCGTTGCGGTGGGTCTGCACCTCGGGTCCCCGACGGGCCTGTGGGCTCAAGGGCAGTTGCAGCCGGGGGCGTTCAAGGCGATTTCCCTCGACGCGGACTCGGACGGGCTGCCTGACCTGCTCGAGGAGGTGCTCTGGCTCGATCCCGATCAGGCCGACAGCGACGGCGACGGCTGGTCCGACTCCGAGGAGCTCGCCCGCGCCAGCGACCCCAAGGACCGGCAGAGCCGCCCGAAGGGCGACGACCCCATCGGCGTCGGGGTCGAGGGGTACAGCACCAACGGCTCCGTCCACGTCGTGCTGGCGATCTACCAGCGCGGAGGGCTCGGGAGCGACCACCTGTTCGACCTCGTGGCCACCGCCATGGGGAGAGAGTTCCGCCTTCGCCCGCGCACCTACCTCCCGTTCACACACGTCGAGGTGGTTTCCGGCAAGGTGTCCCCCGATACCGTCCATCTGCTCGACATCCGGCTGCCCGGAGATCTGTTCGAGCGCTGCGGGGCGATCTCCTTCGCGGTGATCGGCGCCCACGCCGATTCCAACGTAGTCACCCATGCGGATGCGCTGAACGTGACGATGTCCGGCGGCACGCCCTACAGCGTGGGCCTGACGACCGGGGGCCAGTACGCCCAGGGAGGGGGCTCGCCCGCCTCCGCGCCGACGAAGGCCGACCCGAGCACGCTCTTCGCGCCCCTGGCCCCGCGCGAGATCCCCTATTCCGGCTCCGGGACCGGCAAGATCTGCGTCCAGAAGAACCGCATCGTGGGCGCCGGGGGAGGCGCACTGGTCCTGGAGGTCACGGCGGGATCTTGCGAGGACGGTGACGGGGTCTGCGCCACGAACTGCCGGGCGAGCGCCGGTTCGACCAACGCCGTGGTCGACCCCCTGACGCTGATCGGCGGCTGATCTCCCTTCCGAGAGGGTCGGGGGTGTCCGACCCCCCTCCGAGTACCAAAGTCGGGAGGGATCGGGGTATGTTGAGGGAACCCCTGCACGGTCCGTACCGTCTATGGGGTTCCGTCCTGTTCACCCATGCGATCTGACCCCGACGTCGACCTCGTCCGAGACTGCCAGAGCGGCAGTCCGCGGAACCTCAGCGGTCCCTTCCGCGAGCTCTACGACCGCTTCCGCGATCGGGTGTACAACGTTTGCTTCCGGATCACCGGGAACCCCTCGGACGCCCTGGACGCCTCTCAGGAGACCTTCGGGATCCTGTTCCGGAAGATCTCCGAGTTCCGGTTCCAGTCCAAGTTCTCGAGCTGGGTGTACCGCATCGCGGTCAACGCCAGCATCGACCTGAAGCGGCGCTCCAGCTCTCGCCGGCTGGCGTCCCTGGACGTTCTGGACGAGCCCCGGGCCGGCGGCTCCAGCCGCGCCGAGGCTCAGGACGACGGAGTGGAGATGCCCCTCGCCTCCGTCACCCGGGCGGAGTTGGAGCAGGAGGTCCAGCGGGCCATCTCGCGCTTGAGTCCGAAGCTCCAGACTGTGATCGTGCTCAGGTACATCGAGAGCCAGAGCTACGAAGAGGTGAGCCAGACCCTGGGGATCTCCATCGGAACCGTCAAATCCCGACTCGCTCGCGCCCACGATGCCCTCGATCGGGAGCTGACCCCCGTCCTCGACCGCCACTACCTGGGTTGATGCCGTGAACACTCCCTGTCTCTCCCTGCGCGAACGCCTACTCGGACTCCCGGACGAGTCCACGTGGGGCGCCGGCGACAGACAGCACGTGGAGCGCTGCCGTGAGTGCCGGGACTGGCTCGAACGCGCCGAAGTTGCGGCGGAAGCCGTTCGCTCCCTGCCCCGCTGCGAGGCCCCGATCGCGCTCGTGGCCCGCGTCGAGGCGGAAATGGAGCGGATGGGGACCGAGCACCGCCTGGAGGGGGCCTTTGCGGAACTGACTCGCCAGCGCGCACCGTCCCTCCTCCAAGACCTGGTCTTCGACCCGGCGCAGGCCGACGCCAGCCCCCTGGCCCGGACGCTCATGGGGCTCCACCGACACCGGGCGCCGGCCGTTCTCGAGCGTCTGGTCGACGAGGAGCTCGGAGAGCCCGCCGCCCAGCGTGCGCGGCGCTTCGTCGGCGATCTCGAGCGGATCGCGGTTCCGGACGAGCTGACGGGACGCATGCGCCAGGTGGAAGCGAGGGAGGAACCGCGCCGGCGGATCCTGTTCCCGATCGCGGCTCTGGCGGCCGCCGCCGCGCTGGCCCTCTGGGTCGGCCTCCTCCGCGGCGAGCCCAAGGAGTACCGTTTCGAGGTGGTCAGGGTCCACTCCGTCCACGAGCTCTCCCCGCTCGCGCGCCACTTCGCGGAGGGCCTCTCCGGAGGCGTCCTGGCGGCTTCTCGATCCCTGGAGGCCGGCCGATGAGCCTCGGTGATCGAACGCGCCGGCCGGTCCTCGCCGTCCTCCTGACTTCGTGCGTGGTCGTGGGCTGCGCGCCCAAGAGCTCGCAGGCCGCCGCGACCCAGGCAACGGTTCAGGAATCCCAGCCCCAGCAGGCTTCCCTCACGCTCTCCTATCCGACCTGGGACATGATCCAGGCGGCTCCCTGGACCACCACCTATCAGGGAGTTCGCAGCGTCGAGTTCACCGTGGTCGGGCCCGAGGGACCCCAGATGGTCCGCTACAAGGAGCGGGTCTCGTGCGACGGGTCCGGCAGTTACAGCATCGAGCCGCTGCAGGCCGAGACCCTGGTCTATCCGGACGAGCCGACCTTCCTCCTGCTCCAGGAGCAGCGCCAGGGCTTCTTCTACCGGTACCGCGACTTCGCGGTGCGGGACGCCAGGATCATGCTGGAGAACTTCCAGCTCCTGTCCGTGGACGTGGTCACCATCGCCGGCCGCACCTGCCGCGAGGTCGAGCTCCTGCGCAAGATCCCGGGGGGGCACCACTATCAGGTCGCCTTCGATGTCGAGACGGGGATCCCGCTCCGCTACGTCGAGTTCGACGACGAGGTCCAGCCCGTCGCGCAGATGGAGTACGAGAGCGTCGACTTCGCCCCGAGCCTGAACGGAGTCGCGTACCACCTGCCCGCGAACCGCGAAGTCCTGCTCGACATGAACGAGGCCCTCGGCACCCTGCGCGTCCTGGGATTCACGCCGCGTTCGCCGGCCTTCGTTCCCGAGGGCTTCGAGCTGATGGAGACGACGAAGGTCGAGGAGCCCAACGGCCGCCGCTGGGTCAAGTGGACCTACACCGACGGCGTGGAGACGCTGTTCTTCCTCCATCGCACGGACCAGCCGGGCGACCCGGTTCCGCGGCAGAACGAGCCGGCGAGGATGCTGGTCTACGACGCGGGTCCCGCGATGATCGTCCAGGGCTCCGTCGGCGTGCACGAGTTCATCGCCGTCGGCGAGGTCTCCGAAACCGCCCTGCTGACGATGGTCGACTCGGCCCTGGACTAGCATCCAGGGGTCGAGCGAATCGCCCGGAATCCGCGGATTCCTAGGGACTTTTCCCCGTTTCGCTCAGATCCGGTCCGGCGCGTGCCCGATTCTCGGCACACGGATCGCGCGAGAGCGCGCGGCCGCACTCCATGGCCAGCACCGGGATCGAGCGGGACAACGAGATCGTCGCGGCCGTGCTCGAGCGTGCGGTCGGGGATCTGATGCTGATCCTGGATCGGAAGCTCGCCGTGGGAGAAGCCTCCTGCGAGCGCTCGCGAACGAAGGCCGTGGCGGGGGACGGTATCCAGCTCTCGTTCCGGCAGCGCTACCAGGTGAACGACGAGGTCCTCGAGGGCTGCATCCTCGTTCCTCTCGCCGACGCCATAGCGCTGGGCGGGTTTCTGCAGGGACTTGAGGACGAGGAGATCGAGGCCCGCAAAGGCCTCGACAAGCTCGACCCCGCGGGCCAGGCCGCCATGATCGAGCTCGCCGGTTTCCTGGCCGGATCGATCGAGTCGGCCATTCGGAGCACGACGGGGGAGAAGGGCCATGCCGTGGAGTCCGCGGGCTGCCAGGGGGTCCCGGCGGCTGCTCGACCGAACTTCGTGTTCTCCGACGGTCAGGAGCTCATCGTCGCCCGCGCGGACGTGACCCTGATGGACGAGGCCGGCTTCCCCCTCCTGGCAATGCTCCCCGGCCTGCTGTCGGCGGCGGCCTGATCCCGGGCTCTCCCCACCCGGTCGGCAGGAGGATCGATCCTGGTGGCTCCTGAGGCTCCCAGCGGGGGTCTCCGAGCAGCTCCCGCCCTGCGCTCTCGGGCCGGATGGCTGGGGTAGGCTTCTGGTGTACGTGGACCCGGACCCACTCCCCCGCCGCCCCTCAGGAGCCCAGGATGACCTCCCAGCCCAATGAGCGCCCGTTTTCCGACTCTCATCTCGACTCTCCTGAATATCGCCAGCGGCTGGGCCAGAAGCTGAACTGTCTGATCGCCGTCCTCGAGGTCGCCTGTGCCAAGGTGCGCCGCTCGCTCAACGGTCCGGGGGCGGACGTCGAGCGTCTCACGCGCATCCAGAAGAACCTTCAGGACACGCTCCAGGTCTGTCAGCGAGCGAAGCGCGCGCTCGAGCGTCGCGGGAAACTCCCCGCCGACCTGCCGAGCGTCCTCGACAGTGCAATCGAGGTCTCGGAGGCCTCGGTCCATCAACCCCAGGGGATGGTCGTCGAGATGAGCAACGCGGAGGAGTTCGAGAAGTTCCAGGGGCTGGGGCCGATCGACCCGTCGGAGATCGCGGGCGTCGACTTCGACACGCTGTCCCAGCTACTCCAGGGCGAGTAGGAGACTCCCCCAGGAGCGCGGCCGGGCAAGTGTCGGCCGCTTGTGACTTCGGCGCGACTCCGCGCCGGGCTCGGCCTTTGGGCTCGCGAGGCAGGGCCTCTTCGGCCGCGGGTCTAGCCCGCATCCCTCACGGGTTCGCGGCCAGAACACCACGAACGGCCGGCTGCGCCGGCCTCTCGGCTCCTGCCGGCACTTTGCGCGCACCGGCGTCCTCGACGACCTGTTCAAGGTCGACTGCGGGGCCGGCACGCG
>JAJDET010000003.1 GCA_029259655.1 Planctomycetota bacterium | reverse complement strand
TCGTCGTCACGCGCGGCGGCGGGTCGCTCGAGGACCTCTGGAGCTTCAACGAGGGCGTCGTCGCCGAGGCCATCTGGAACACGAGCGTTCCCGTCGTCTCCGCCGTGGGGCACGAGAGCGACACGTGTCTCTCGGACTTCGTCGCGGACTGCCGCGCCCACACGCCGACCGATGCGGCGCAGAAGGTGATCCCCGATCGGCGTGAGCTCCTGGACCGGATCGAGCGCTCGGCGAACCGGATGTCGGAGGCGGTCGATGCGCTACTCCTCGAGCGCGGGGAGCGGTTGGGTCGCGCCGCGCGTTCGCGCGTGATGCGCGATCCCGAGCACCACCTGCGCGAGCGCCGTCTGCATCTTGCGGAGACCCGCGCGAGGCTGTCGCTCGCCGCGCGCCGTCTCACCGACGGCGTCACCGAACGCGTCGCCGCGGCCCGTCGCGGTCTGGAGCGACAGGCTCCCGCCCGGCGCCTCTTCGCCGCGCGCTCACGGATCTCGAGCGCCGGTATGCGACTCGTCGGGTGCGGGCGCGATGTCCTGGCCGCCCCGGAGCGACGGATCGCCCTGGCCGCCAGGTCCCTCGAGTCCATCTCTCCGCTGCGCGTCCTCTCGCGCGGCTACTCGGTCACCTCCGCGATCCGCGGCGACGAGGAGCGTGTCGTCGCGGACGCGGCGGACGTCGCGCCCGGCGACCGCATCGCGACGCGGCTCGCGCGGGGCCGGCTCGTCTCCCGCGTCGAGGACGTGGAACCCTCCTCGGACGAGGGGGGCGAGGACGCGTGAGGATCGCCGCGGTCGTCGTGAACTGGAACGGGGGGGACGAGAACCTCGCCTGCATCCGATCGCTCCTGGACGAGGGGCTCGCCCCGGAGTGGATCTACTTCGTGGACAACGGCTCGGTCGACGGATCGCTCGAGCGCGTGCGCGAGGAGCACCCCGACCTGACGTTCATCCTGAACGACGAGAACCTGGGGTACGGCGATGGCAACAACATCGCCGTGGACGCGGCGCTCGACCGCGGGGCCGACCTGTTCCTCCTGGTGAACAACGACGCCGTGCTCGGTACGGGGTGCGTCGCGCGGCTCCTCGAGTCGCTGGAGCGCGACCCGCAGCTCGGCGTGGTGGGCCCGCGGGTCCTCTACACGGAACGCCCGGACGTGGTCTGGGCGGCCGGAGGGAAGCTGACCTTCCGCCAGAACCTCTCGACCCTGATCGGTCACGGTGAGAAGGACGGGCCGCGGTTCCGCGAGACCCGCACCGTCGACTACGTGATCGGCGCCGTGATGCTCGTCCGCCGCGAGGTCTTCGAGCGGATCGGTCTCCTCGACGGGACGTTCTTCGCCTACCACGAGGACCTCGACTTCTGCCTGCGGGCCTCCTACGAGGGCTTCGGTGTGGCGTGCATCGGCGAGGCGGCGGCGCAGCATGCGGCGGGTCACTCGACCGGCGGCGGGTACAACGCCCGGCGCAAGTACATGGTGGGCGTCAACACGGTCTGGTTCCTGCGCAGGCACGGAACCCCGTCGCGCTGGGCCCGCTTCTTCCTGTTCGATGTGCTCTCGCTCCCGCTGGTCTGGGCCGTGGGGCTCTTTCGCGGTCGCGCCGGCGCGGTGGTCGCGAAGGGCCGCGGGATCCTCGACGGGTGTCGGGGGATACGGGTCACGTCGGCGACGGTGGAACGGCCGAACGGGTGGTGATCGCTACCAGCCGGAGTCCCCGCTCCAGCGTGCGTCGAGAGCTGCGCTGAGCGGCGGGCGAGCGGGCGGACCGAGCCGCTCCAGGAGCACGCGGTACTGCGCCTTCATCTGGACCGCGAGATCTCGCGGCGCGGGATCGAACGCGTCGTCGCGAGCCGGGTCGCGCGCGTACTCCGCGAGGAGGCTCTTGTCCGCGCGCGGAGCGACGCGCGTGCGACCCAGGCGCAGGATCGGGCCGTGCTCGCCCTCGAGGAGCACGAGGTCGTAGACGCCGGCGCCGTCCAGGTCGGCCCACAGGGCCCGGCCGTCGGCCTGGAGCGGCGGCTCGCCGTCCGTCGGCGGGCGAAAGCGCAGGAGCTCGCACACGAGGCCCGGAACCCCGGTGAGCGAGGCGGCGCCGCGACCGCGCACGCCCACCGACATGCCGCTCGGGAGCACGGCGTGGAGCGGGACGCGTGCCCGCGCGTCGTCGAGGCGCAGTCCGGGGGCGTCGCCCGGCTCGCTCGCGAACGCGGTGACGAGCAGCATGCGTGCCGAGGCGCGCAGGGGATCGTCCGGCTCGGCGAGGAGCGCCGTGAGGAGCTCGTCCAGCGCCGCTCCGCGCGGACCGGGGTCCGCCAGGTGCAACCAGAGCAAGGAGGTCTCCTCCACGTCACCCGCCGCGAACACGCGCGCCCGCTCGGCGAGCTCGCGAGCGTCCAGGTCCGGCGACTCGTGGACGTCCTCGAAGCCGGCGATCCCGGTGACGGAGACGAAGGGCTCCGCGAGGTAGGCGGCGGTTCGCGCGCCGGCGCTGCGCGCCGCCCGCGCGAGCGTCCACGTGTCCGGAGGGAGCGCGAGCCGGTTGGTGACGACGCCGTGGTCGGCCGGGTAGCGGCCGGTCCAGAGGCTTGCGGTCGCGCCGGCCCGGCTGGCGGACGGCGCGTAGCTCTGCTCGAGACGCGCGCCGCGGCGTACGAGCTCGGCGAACCCCGGCAGGGAGAGGTCGGCGTCCGCGGGCCAGACCGGTGTGGTGACCACGACCAGGTGTACCAGCGCGGGATGCCGCGCAGCGCTCTCGGGGACGTGAGTGAAGCACTTGCCGAGAGAGACGATCGGGAACAGCGCCAGCCCGATCACCGCCCGGCGCGACCAGCGCTCGCCGGCGTTCATCTCAGAGCCTGCCCGTCATGGCCCTCAGGCGCAGCAGCATCACGATCCCGAGACTGCGCAGGAGGATCGCGATGGTCAGCGTCGAGTCGCCGCGCTCGCGGTCCACGAACTCGATCGGCACCTCGGCGATCGCGATCCCGGCACGCGCCGTCTTGAAGAGCGTCTCCTGCACGATGGCGGGGCCGACCTCCCGGAGCCCGCCGACGTCGATCCGCTCGAGCGTGGAACGCCGCCAGCAGCGGAAGCCCGAGTTGCAGTCGCGCGTCCGCACGCCGAGCGTGGTGCGGATGTAGAAGTTCGCGAGCAGCGTGATCCAGCGCCGCAGGACGCCGCGGTCGAGGTCCGTCCCGCCGCTCACTCCGCGCGATCCGAGCACGAGGCCGACCTCGCTGCCGTCATCGAGGGGCTCGAGCATGCGCGCGACCATGGCGGGGACGAAGCGCGGGTGGTGTGAGAAGTCCGCGTCCATCTCGACCACGAGGTCGGCGCCCAGCTCGAGCGCTCGCGCGTAGCCCGCGCGTCCGGCGGAACCCCGGCCGCGGTCGGTCGTGCGGTGCAGGAGCGCGAGGCGCGGTTCGCCGGCGTCGCGCACGAGCTTCCACGTGCCGTCGGGCGAGTCGTCGTCGACCACCAGGACGCTGACCTCGGGTCCCAGAGCGAGGAGCTCGCGCGCGAGGAGCAGGATGTTCTCCACCTCGTCGTAGGTGGGCACCATGCAGACGATCGACAGGCCCCGCGCGCTCGCGGGGAGCGCCGGCGCCTTGGGGGACGCGTCGGTCGACATGGAGCGAGGGAGGGTAAGGTCTCTCCGACGGGGCGGCAACGCGCGTGAGCGTCGTATACTCCGCCCGCCGCGACCCTCATGGAGGCCGAGCCCCCCGCGAACGCTGAATCGAGTCCGGGTGCCGACGGCGCTCCCGCTCGAGTGAGGGGCTCGCGGGTGTGGGACGCTGCTGCGGGCGCGGTCGTGCTCCTCGCCCTGCTGCTCCTCGTCCTCGGTGCCTGGAGGGTCGGGCCCACGTTCGACGAGCACTTCTACATCGCGAGCGGGTACCTCGCGTGGATGACCGGCGAGCTGGGCGTCAACCTCGAGCACCCGCCGCTCGCGAAGTACCTGGTCGGCCTGCCGCTCTTCTTCCTCGACGACGTCGTCTGGAGCGAGCGCGTCCCCGATCTCGTGGCCTTCCCGCGCGCGTGGTTCTACCAGCTCAACGCGGAGAGCCTCGACCGCAACCTGTTCCTGGCGCGCTTGCCGATCTGCGCGGCGACCGCGCTCCTCATGGTCGCCGTGTACCGGACCTCGCGGCGCCTCTTCTCCCCGCGCGCGGCGTTCTTCGCGCTGCTCGCCTTTGCCCTGAACCCGAACGTCCTGGCGCACGGGCGGCTGGCGACGCTGGACGGCGCGCTCTCCTTCTTCCTGTTCCTCGCGGTCCTGGCCTTCGCGGAGCTCGCCTCGGGCTTCACCTGGAAGCGGCTCCTGGTCGCGGGCGTGACCTTCGGCCTCGCGAACCTCGTCAAGTTCACCGCGCTCTTGCTCGTCCCTTTCACGCTGGTCATCGCCGGCGGCGTCTGCCTTCGCGACCGCTCCGCGCGTCCGCTCGGGTGGCTCGCGGGGACGTGGCTCGTCGGCCTGGGAGTCTTCGCAGCCGGATACGGCTTCGAGGCCAGGAGCGCGGAGGGTGTCGAGCTCACCCAGGACTGGCTGCGCGGCCTGACGGTGGGCGTCTTCGGAGAGGAGCGGCCGATCCCGCTCTTGACGGCCATCGAGGGGATCGACTACCAGCTCGACCACGGCACGACGGGCCACCCGACCTACTTTCGCGGCGAGGCGCTGACCACGGCCGACTTCGAGGAGGGGAACCCGCACCCCGAGTACTACCTCGTCGTGATGCTCGTGAAGAACCCCGTCGCGTTCCTCCTGCTACTCGTCGGGGGCGGCCTCGTGGCCCTGCGTCCGCGCGCTGCCTGGACATCCGTGAGGATCGCCGCGTTCCTCGGCTTCCCCCTCGCGCTGTTCGCGCTGTTCTCGACCGGGAACGCGCTGCTCGGCATCAAGTACGTCCTGCCGGTGATGCCGTTCGTCGCGCTGTGGGTGGCCTCGGCCGTGGCGCGCTTTCCGCGATCGGGTGCGGCCCTGTGCGTCGTCGCTGCGCTCGAGGGGAGCGTGATGCTGTCCCTTCTCACGACGCCGGAGCCCGCGTTCCCGAACGAGCTCATGTACTACAACGCGCTGGTCTCCGGTCCCGTCGGCGGTCCGGCCGTGACCGTCGTGGGGGACGACTGGGGGCAGGACGCACGCACCGCCGGGCGTTTCCACGAACGCTACGCAGGCGAGATCGAGGCGGCCGGCGGGCTCTTCTACGACCCGTACTCGCGCGCGGACCCTGCGGCGTTCGGGCTCGAGCGCGCGCGCCGCGTGGTCGGCGAGCCCGAGGGCATCGTCGCCGTCAACGCCGTCGACTACTACCGGAAGGCCACGGAGTACGCGTGGCTGGGCGAGCGCTTCGCGCACCTCGGCTGGTCGGTCTACCTCTTCGACACGCGGGAGGGCCGCGCCGGGAAGAACCCGCTCGACGAGTGGTAGCGCGTCACTCGCTCGCCTGGCGAATCTCGATCGTGCGGTCGAGCCCCTCGACGTCGTGCTGCGAAGTCGCTCCATCCGGCCAGCGCACGCGGATCCGGGACGCCGTCCTCCCGGGCGGGATCCCGAACATCGGGCACAGGTCGTCCTGGCTCAGGAACCCGGTGCCGGACTGCACCCAGCGGCGCAGGATCGTCCCGTCGTCGAGGACCAGCCCGGCGAAGGCGCCGACCGCCCAGGTGTTCGAGCCGTCGGCGACGAGGCGGACGCGGAGCCACTGCGAGCCGGGCAGCGCGAGCCGCGATCCGATCACGGAGAGCTCCTCCTCGCAGCCCAGGAGCACGAGGTCGAGCTCGCCGTCGCCATCGAGGTCGCCCGTCGCGAGACCGCGCCCGACGCGCGGGACCGCCAGCGCATCCGTCCCCTCGAGCCACGGTTCGTAGCGCGGGTACTCTCCGGCGAGCGTTCCGCGGAAGAGCTGGTCGGGCTGCGCGTGGCGCCACGGGCTCCCCTCGCGCCCCGCGTTGCGCATGACGTGCCCGTTGGTCACGAGGAGGTCGAGCACGCCGTCCCGGTCCAGGTCGGCGAGCGCCGTCCCGAACCCGAGCGCCGGACGCGAGGCGACCGTGATCCCGGTCTGGCGCGAGGCGTCGCGGAACGCCTTCCCGGTGCGGTTGATGTAGACCGTGTTCGACTCCCCGGCGAAGTTCGACACGAAGAGGTCGGGCAGGCCGTTGTCGTCCAGGTCCCCGGCGGAGACGCCCATTCCGGCCTGGGCCATTCCGTCGGCGTCGTACGCCGCGCCCGAGAGGTCCGTGCCGTCGATCAGCCGGCCGCCCTCGTTCCGGTAGTAGTGGTTCTCGACCGAGTCGTTGGCGACGTAGAGGTCCACGTCGCCGTCCTTGTCGAAGTCGACCAGCGCGAGCCCGAAGCCGCGACCCGTGCGCTGCGCGACGTCCGACTGCGCGGTGACGTCGACGAAGGCGCCGGTGCCGTCGCCCCGGTACACGCGGTCGGCGAGCGGCGTGTACAGGCTGACGTGGCAGTAGTCCATGACGCCTCCGGCCATGCACTCCTGTTCGGTGTCGGCGGACCAGTCGACGTAGGAGATGACGACCAGATCGAGGTGTCCGTCCTGATCGAGATCCGCGAAGCCCGAGCCCGTCGTCCAGCGCGGATCCGCCAGGACCGTGCCGGCGGCAACGTCCTCGAAGGCGAGCTGACCCCGGTTCAAGAGGAGGGCGTCGGGCCCCACGTTCGTCAGGAACAGGTCGAGCAGCCCGTCTCCGTTCACGTCGCCCGCGCACGTGCCCATGCCGTAGCCCGTGTGCGCCGCGTCGCCGCTCTCTTCGGTCACGTCGTCGAAGCTCCCGTCCCCGCGGTTGGCGAAGAGGCGGTTCGGGGGGCGATGGTCGGCCTTGTCAGCGGCTGCCAAGCTGCCCGGCACGATCCCGGACTGCACCGCGTAGACGTCGAGGTCGCCGTCCGAGTCGAGATCGGCGAGGGCGACGCCGGCGGGGACGGTCTCGGGGAAGTAGTAGGGCCCGGCGAACCCGTTCTCGTGCTCGAACCGGATGCCCGACGCGTCGGTGCGGTCGACGAGCTCCCGGACGTCCCCTCCTCCGCAACCCGCGAGGAGGGCGGCCAGCGCGAGCAGGGAGGGTCGCGGAGGCGTCACTGCTCGGCCTTCCGATCGCGGCGCGGCTTCTCGCCCGGCAGGCGCGAGCGCGCCGCGTGCTTCCGTGCGCCCGCGTCGTCGCCGAGCCCGCGCAGGATCGTCGCCATGAGCTCGTTGAGCTCGGGATTGCGCCGGTCGAGCGCCAGGCCGACCTCCGCGCGCGCGCGGGCATCGTCCAGGCGGCCTGCCTGGGAGAGCGCGCGCGCGAGCTCCATGTGACCCGTCGTCCAGTCCGGAAGGAGCTCGACCAGCTCGGTGAACGTCGTGACCCGATCGGTCGCCCGGAACTGGCGGAACCCGCCGGGCATGGCTCGCGTGAGCGCCGTGTGGATCCCTCGATGCTTGCCCGCCTCCTTCTTGCGGTCCGTGCGCAGGAGCAGCGTCGCCAGGTGGTCGCGCGCTCCGAGGTGTCCGGGGTCGACCTTGAGCACCCTGCGGAAGCTCAGGATCGCTTCCTCCATGTCGCCCTCGTCCTCGAGCGCCAGGCCGAGGATGTGGTGGCCGACGGTCTGGATCGGGACGAGCTTGACCGCACTGCGCGCGCTGCGCTTCGCCCGCGCCATGTCGCCGTTCTCCAGGTGGAGCCGCGCCCACAGGGTCGCCGTGCGCCCTGAGTTCGGCTCCATCCTCTCGAGTCGCGTCAGCGCGCTCTCCGCCACGTCGACCAGGCCGTCGTTGAGCGCGGAGCGCACGATGGAGCTCAGGAGATCGACGTTCCCCGCGTCGCCGGGATACCGCGCCAGGAGCCACTCCGACGACTCGATGACCTCGGAGAAGTGGCTGACGCGCTCGCCGAGGACGGCGCGCATCCGGTGGGCGCGCTCGTTCTCGGGGTCGGAATCGAGCGCATCGGAGAGCATGGAGACCGCGTCGAGGTTCGCTCCGTTCTCCGCGACGGTCACCGCCTCCTCGGTCAGGGCCTCCGCGCGCGCGCGGTCACGCGCCGTGGGGCCGACGGACTCCACCCCGCAGGCGAGGACGGGGAGGACGAGGAGGAGGCAGCGCATTCGCGAAGGGCGGGCGGTGGGATCAGAGCTCGCCGACGGCGGCCAGAGCCTCTTCGATCTCACCCGCGGCGAGGCCGACGCTGTTCGCCGACAACGCCTCGGCGAAGCCCTCGACCTCGGTCATGCAGTCTTCCGCCAGGAGCTCCGCCTGTACGCACGAGGGGTGCACGTTGATGGGACTCGTTCGGACCTGTCTTCCGAACTCGACCCCGCGGCCCAGGACGATGCGCCAGCCCCCCTCCGCGATGGGCTCGTTGCAGTGCTTGCACTTCGACCGGCCCGTGGGGGCGCGCTCGGCGTAGGGGATCTCCTTCTTGGACTTCTTCTTCTCCTCGGCCTTCTCGCGGAGCTTCTTCAGCTCGTCGAGCGGCGGCACCTCGACCTCCGGGGCCCAGCAGGTCTGCTCGTAGGCCTCCTCGACGTCCTCGAACCGCCGGCGGGCCGCACAGGTCAGGTGGTGCCAGAGGTAGCCCGTTCCGTAGGGGCCCTCGAGCAGCACGCCGAGCCGCAGCTTTCCTTTTTCGATCGCGCGCTTGCAGGTACGGCATTTCGAGCGCGAGGAGCGCGCAGCCTCGATCTTGAACGGGGCCAGCTCTTCGGGAGCCGCTTCCTCGGTGGGGGTGGTGTCTTCGCTCATCGTTTCTCGTCGTTCGGTTCGGCCAGGGGATAGTCGTTGCGCGACGTCGCGCCGCGCTCGTGTGCGCGCAGGTCGTCGAACAGCTTCTCGACGAGCTCGGCGCGGCGCTCGTACAGGCGGTAGCCCTCGGGGGGGCGCAGGTAGCCCGCTGCCTCGGGGTGGCGCTCGAGGAGCGTCTCACGTCCGAGCTCGCCCTCGAGCCGCTCGAAGCGCGCGCGCTTGTCGAGCAGGGCCTTGGCGAGGAAGGGCATCACGATCGTGTAGTCGCACTGGAAGCTCTCGCACGTGCGGCGGTACTCGTCCTTGTCGACCTTGCCCCAGGTCACCGCCTCGGAGGGCGGGCAGGAGCTGAGCGAGCCGTCGGTGATCGGCGCGGTCGTGATCTGGATGTCGTACAGATACCCGGAGACGTCCTCGATGCCGAGGATCTGACTCAGTGCCGGCTCGGGTTGCAGGTTGAAGTTCTTCGGAACGCCGCCGCCGAGGATCAGGGTGCCGAGCGCCTTGGTATCGGACTCCCGGAGCCCCCAGCGGTGATACGCGCAGCTCTCGAAGACCTCGGCGTGCAGGTCCAGGTCGAACCCGTGGGCTTCTCCTCCCAGCCGTTCGCCGACCCACAGGTCGAGCGAGTTCAGGAAGACCGAGCCGTCCGCGGGAGCGCCGACGAAGATCGGGATCGCCTTGCGCCAGCACAGCGCGAGGAGGCCCTCGCGAACGTCGTTCTTCCGCTCTTGCGCCGCGAAGCGTCGCCCGAGCAGGTAGCGCAGCTCCGTCCCCGTCATCTTGTGCTGGAACTCGGATTGGCGGAGGACCGCGCGCAGGAAGCGATCCTGCTCGAGCAGCACGTCCTCGTCGAAGCCGATGTCCGTGACGCGGATCGTGCGCTCGTCGCGCAGCGCGCCGTCGTCGCCGAAGATCTCGACCTCGTGGAACGGGTTCTCCGCGGCGCCGTCGAGCGCGCGGTGCCCGTCGTGGTAGCAGGCCGCGTCGGTGGTCGAGACGTAGGCGAACCAGCCCGTGTCGAGCAGAGGATTGAGCCAGGTGTGGGTCTGCCCCGAGAGCGTGACCGGACCGGAGACCGAGAGCGTCATCGGGACGCCGCTCCCGATCGCCTCGTCGAGGAGCTCCCAGATCCGGCGCAGGAACGCGCCGCCGAAGGAGGGGAAGGACCGCTCGAGGAGGTGATCGAGGTGGCGGGCCTCGGTCACGGGCTCCCCGACGAGCCGGCGGGATTCTCCGCCGCGCTTGCACGAGGCGCGCCGGTCGTTTCGCGTGGGTCCCATGGCGCGAGGAGTCTAGCGCCCCTTCCGAACGTGCCCGAGCCCGCGCCCGAGCCCGAGCCCGATTTCCTCTCCTTATCCGATCCCCGTGGCGCTGGTCTCGAGGTCGCCCGGCACGTCGCCGCCGGGCACGGGCACGGGCACGGGCACGGGTACGGAGTGTCCCGGGCTTGCGCCCGGGACACCGAGCCACGATCCTGGCTCGCCCATGACCGAGTTCAACGACCGCGCCCAGGAGGCCTACTCCGTCCAGGACTACTCGCCCGCGGTGAGCATCGAGGGCGTCGAGATCGTCGACCTGCGCCGTTTCAACGACGACGGGGGGGCGATGACCGAGCTCGGGCGGCTCGAGGACGGGAAGCTCGCCGGGCTCGAGGGCTTCACCGTGCGGCAGGTGAACTACAGCACCATGGACCCGCTGGCCATCAAGGCCTTCCATCTGCACCGCGGCCAGACGGACGTCTGGTACGTGCCCCCGTCGGACAAGATCCTGCTCGTGCTCTCGGACTGCCGGGCGGGCTCGCCGACCGAGGGCACGACCCGGCGCTACGTCCTGGGGGACGGGAACTCGCGGCTCGTGCGCATCCCGCCCGGCGTCGCCCACGGCTGCCGGAACCTCCGCACGGACCGGACGTCCGTGATCGTCTACTTCGTCGACGTGCAGTTCTCCGTCGGCGACGACTGCGACGAGGGCCGGGTCCCCTGGGACCACTTCGGGAGGGACGTGTGGGAGGTCGAGCGGGGGTAACCCCCCGCCGGGCCTTTGAGCGAGACGACGACCCGGCTCGTCACCGAGGCCCAGGAGGGTGACCGGCGCGCTCTCGAGGAGCTCTACCAGCGTCACCAGGGACGGCTCCTGAACCTGATCCGGGCGCGGATGCGACCCGCGCTGGCGCGGCGCGTGGCCCCGGAGGACGTGCTGCAGGAGACGCTGCTCGAGTCCTCGCGCAAGATCGCGGGCTTCGAGCCGGACGGGCCTGCGGCGTTCTACCGGTGGCTCGTCGGCATCGCGCGCTTCAAGCTCTCCGAGGCGGAGCGCGCGCAGCGCGCCGTGAAGCGTTCGAGCGAGGAGGCGCTCGTGGCGCCGGTCGAGGCCGGAGAGACCAGCCTCGGCGTCCGCGCGCAACGACGCGAGCGCGCCCAGGGGCTGCTCGAAGCGCTCGAGACCCTCCCGGATCGGCAAGCCGAGGCCGTTCGCCTGCGCTACCTCGAGGGCGTCTCCGTCGAGGAGGCGTCGCGTCGACTGGGGTGCACCGGACCGGCGCTGAAGGCGCTCGTCACGCGCGGGCTCGCCGAGCTCGCGGGCCGCATCGCTTCTCCGACGACGAAAAGCTGAGATTCCGCGCGACCCCCGAGGGGGGAGCCGCCATGGGACATGTGGAGGACGACCCCATGACACGATCCCTCGAAGACGTCCAGGACGAGATCCTCGACCGGCTGCACGCCGGCGAGTCGATCGACCGCGCCGGTCTCCTGCGCGAGCACCCCGAGCACCGCTCCGACCTCGAGGCCTTCTTCGACCTGGTGGAGGTCGTCGAGGCGCCGCCCGAGCCGGAGGAGGCGATGCCGGCCCGGCTCGGCGAGTTCCGGATCGTGCGCGAGATCGGCCGAGGCGGGATGGGCGTCGTCTACGAGGCCGAGCAGCCGAGCCTGAAGCGGCGCGTGGCCCTCAAGGTCCTGCCGCCGGCCCTGCGCGGCGACCGTGCCCGGCTCACCCGCTTCAAGCGCGAGGCCGAGGCCGCCGCGCGCCTGCGGCACCCGAACATCGTGCCGGTCTTCAGCTTCGGGGAATCGGCGGGGACGCCGTTCTTCACCATAAAGCTGGTCGACGGCAGCTCGCTGGCCGAGATCGTCGCCGATCGCCGCAACGGGCTCTCCCGCCACTGGCCGGAGGTCGGAGGGGCCTCCTGGCGGCGCGCGGTCGAGACCGTCGCGAAGGTCGGCGAGGCGCTGGCCTACGCCCACGGCCGCGGAATCCTGCACCGCGACGTCAAGCCGGGGAACGTGCTGATCGAGCGCGACGGCACGCCGCGCCTGACCGACTTCGGGCTCGCGCTGGATCTCGAGGCCCAGAGCCTGACGGTCTCGGGCGAGGTCTTCGGCTCACCGCGCTACATGAGCCCCGAACAGGCGTTCCGGCGCGAGAAGCCGCTCGACGCCCGGACCGACGTCTACTCGCTCGGCGTGACGCTCTACGAGCTCCTCACGCTCGAGCTCCCGTACCGCGGGACGACCCAGAACGACGTCCTCTCGGGATTGTCGTCGGGCGACACCGTGCCGCTGCGCGAGCTGGACGGGACCCTGCCCGCCGAGCTCGAGGGCGTGCTCGCGCGTGCGCTCGAGAACGATCCCGAGGCGCGCTACTCGGACGCCGCGAGCTTCGCGAGCGACCTGCGCTCGGTCCTCGCGGGAACCGCGCCGAACGCGGTGCGGCGCCCTCGTGTCGCCGTTCAGGAGCCTCGCGCACCGCGAGAGAAGCGGTCGAGAGGTCCCGTGATGGTCGTCCTGACCGTGCTCGGGTGCATGGGCTTCTTCGCGGTCGCGAGCGCCCTGTTCATGGCGCTGACGATGGGCTCGAGCCAGACACCGGAGGCGCATGCAGTCCCGCCGAGCCGGGCCCCGGCGCGCCGGGTACCGACGGCTCAGACCGTCGTCTCCATCGCTCGCGGCGTGCTGCCCGGCGGCGATCGCGTGTTGATGGACTGGATCGATCCCTCGATCCGACTGCGCAGCGTCGTGGCGCGCAACGCGCCGGCCGTCTGCCGCATGGGCGTCCGGATCGAGCTCCCGCCCGAGGGCCTCACGATCCCGCTCACGGTCGTGCCGATCTGGGAGTACCGGCTGAACGACGACGACTGGAGCTACGTCGGTCTCGACGTGCAGCGCTTCGACCTCCTGGGCAGCGGCGAGGTCGTGTACCTGATGACCCACGATCTGAAGGCCGCGCTCGGGGAGCACCTCGCCGATCGATCCGCGCACATCGACTACCGGCTGCGCTTGAAGCTCCTCGAGCGGCCCGAGAAGTGGGCCGGACGTGCTTCGATCTCCCACGCCGAGGCCGAACAGCCCCACGCTCCGGACCTGGGCATGCGACAGGTCAACGGGACGGAGGCGATCTGGGTCTTCGAACGCCGCGCGCTCATCCTCTACGACGAGTATCCCGACGACTATCCCGAACCCGTCTTCGACGCGGCCGTCGATGCGCGCATGCTCAACGCCTTGACGCCGCGCCGGATCACGAACGAGGGCCTCTCGCAGCGCTCGATCCTGCTCGGCTTCCACTACGAGCACGACCAGGCGGAGCGGCCCTGGCCCGCGGCGTTCAAGGTTCACCTCGCGCCGGAAGGAGGCGGAGCGGGCATCGCCGTGGCCGAGCTCTCACTCCCCAGTACTGCGGCTCCCGCCCCCGGGGAGAAGAAGACGTCGATGACGATCGTCTCGTTCCAGCTCTCCGAGGAGCCCACCGAGCAGGAGCGCCGCTTCCTCCTCGACTACCAGTCGGGGAAGCTCGAGACGGTTCGGCTCCACTTCCGGCCGTCGCGCCTCGTCGCGCTCGAGGAACCCGACTTCGACATGTTCTGGGACCGCGAGATCGTCACGAACGTGCCGTTCGCGGCGCAGGAATAGTCAGACGAGGAGTCGCCACAGTCCGGAGGCGGCGATGGCCGCCCAGGCGACGCAGAGCACGAGCGAGATCCAGGCGCGCTTCTTCCACGTGAAGAGCCCGAGGCCGAGCGCTCCGGTTCCGTTCAGGCCGAGGTAGAGGACCTGGGGCTCGAGGCCCTCGTGGGTGAGGAGGAAGAACGTCCCCAAGAGCGCCGCGACGCCGTAGGCGCCGGCCACCCGGGTCCAGGCCGGGAGCTTCCGCGCGGGCGGGGGCGTCGGTGCCGCGCTCTCCTCGTTCGTGGGATCGACCATCAGCTCGACGACTCGACGATCTCGATCATGCGCTCCATCGCGAGGCGCGCGTCCTGCACGAGGAGCTCGCGCTCGTCCGCCGGGAGCCGGTCGCGGGCCATGGTGCGCTCGTCGACGGAGTCCCCGGGCAGCACGCGGTTGATGTCCGGGGCCTCGCCCTTGCGCAGGAGGTCGAGCATCCCCGCCAGGTGCGGCGGGTCGTTCCGGCTCATCGTCGCACAGCCGCAGCCCGCCGAGTCGTAGCCGGGCTCGGGGATGTCCGCCAGGTGGGCGATCTCGACGCCGCGCAGCGCGCCCTGGTCCCGGGCGTTCCGCACGAAGTGCCCCTCGGTCCCGATCGCGAGCTTCGCGCCGCGCGGGGCCTCGACGACTTCCTTCCACAGGAAGTTCGTGCTGCCGCTGCCGTCGGCCGCCTGCACGACCTCGAGCGGGCTCTCGGGGTGCACGATCACGCGCCAGCCCTGCTCCTGCCACCAGCGGACCATGTCCGCCGTGAAGACCGTGTGCACGCCGCAGGACGAGCCCCAGAGGATCATCTCCGACGCGTCGAGCTCGTCGAAGTCGGACAGGTGGATCGCGCCGCGCTGCGGATCGGGGAGTGCGCGAACGCGGCCGAGGTCCATGCCGAGCCGCGCGGCCGTGTTGCGGCCGAGGTGCTCGTCGGGCAGGAACAGGATCTTCTTTCCCTGCCGGCGTGCCCAGTCGACCACGAGGTGCGCGTTCGAGCTCGTGCACACCGCACCGCCGGTCTCGCCCGCCAGCGCCTTCAGCCGCCCGGACGTGTTCATGTACGAGACGGCGAGGAGGTCGTCGCCGTAGCGCTCCCGCAGCTGGTCCGCGACCGGCATCACCATCCAGTCCTTGGCCAGCATCTCCATCGTGCAGCCGGCCTTCGGGTTGGTGATCCAGACCTCCTGGTCGTCGCGGGCGAGCAGGGCCACCGCCTCGGCCATGAAGTGCACGGCCGACTCGACGATCACCGTCTTCTCGGGCTGGTTGCGGGCCTGGAGCGCCAGGACGTAGCTGTCGGAGACCGCGCCGCCGAAGTGCTCGACGAGCTTCACGATCTCACCCCCCATGTAGAAGTGGGCGAGCAGGAGCAGCGAGTCGCCGAAATGAGCGCGCGCCGGCTCGACGTAGCCCTCGAGCCAGCCGAGGACCGTCTCGAGCTTCCGGTCGGGCAGCGCCAGGAACTCCTCGGCGTAGGGCCGGAACTCCTCCTGGTACCAGTCGAGCGGCAGATCGGTCTGGCAGAGCGGGATCTCGGGCTGGAGTACGAGACCCGTGGGCTCGACGGCACCGGTCGGGGTCCGGACGGACATGGCGTCAGGATAGCAGCGCGTGCCCGCGGAGCGCGCTCTCGAGCACGTCACAAAGGATCTTGGATTCGGTCCCCCGCTTCTCGGGCCACCGGTATTCTTGAAAGCCGGGAGGAAGAGACCGCTCGCCGTCCGGTCGCAACCGGACGATCCGGTTTCCCGTCCACACCCTCCAGTCGCCCCCTAAATCCATGGGCTACGAGATCGCCGACGGCTCCGAAGCCGTCGTCTTCGTCTACGGCACCCTTCTCCGCGGTGAATCGAACCACTTCCGGCTCAGCGCTGCCCGGTACCTGGGGGAAGCGCGAACGGCGCCGTCCTTCGATCTGGTCGACATGGGGGGCTTCCCGGCGCTGATCGAGGGCGGCGCGTCCAGCGTCTCCGGCGAGGTCTACGCGATCTCGCGCGACACCCTCTCGCTGCTCGACGAGCTCGAGGACCACCCGAGCTTCTACTGCCGCCAGCCGGTCGTGCTCTCGGACGAGAGCGTCGTGATGGCCTACGTCCTGCCGCGCCGCCGAGCCGGGCGGCTCCCGCGCATCGTCTCCGGGAGCTGGAAGGCGCGCGCCGGCGCCTGAGGGCGCTCCCACACTCCGATCGGGGGGGGCTCACTCCCCGGGGCCGAACGGCCGATAGGGGACCTGGTCTCTCTCGTTCCGCCCTGGTGCTCCCCATGCCCTGCGATCCGAAAGAAGCGATCGGTCTCGACGCCCTGGCCCCGGACTCCGAGCTCCTCCTGGACCTCGAGAACCAGTCCCTGGAGCAGATCTCCAGGCTGCGCGCCCACTCGCGCCTCGAGCTCCGCGCCCCGGTCCACCTGAGCCCGGCCGACACCAGCGCGAAGGACGAGTTCGAGATCGTGGGGACGCTCCACGACGTCTCGCGCGGCGGCTGCCGGATCGTCCTCCCGGGTCCGCTCCGGGTCGGGGACGTGTACCGCATGACGATCGACAGCGAGGACCTCAGCTTCCCGCTCGTCTTCGCGCGCTGCCGGCGCTGCATCCTCGTGCGCGAGGACCACTTCGATTGCGGGCTCCAGTTCTTCACAGAGCTCGTCATCCCGGGCAGGGACTCGAAGGGCGACGACCTGCTCGCCTGACTCGCGGATGAGCTCCTCTCCCGAGCCCGCGAGCGAAGGACCTGCGCTGGCGGACGACCCGCGGGACCGCTCGATCCGCGGGATCGTCGACCTCCTGCTGGAGGGAGGGACGCCCTCCGCGTTCCTGCATTCCGTGCTGTGCTGCATGGCGGAGGCCGCGAACGCGCCCCACGCCGTGCTCGAGGTGACGCTCGACGGCGAGGTGGTACACCAGGAGGTCGGGCCCGACCCGGAGCCCTGGAGGAGCTCTGTCCGTGACTTCCTCGAGGAGACGCGAGGAGCGCGAGCTCCCCTCGCGGGCTCGCACTACCACGTCGATCTGAACCGGCGCGTCACCCTGCTCGGCATACCGCTCGTCGATCCCGCGGGGGAGGCGATCGGACGCGTCGTCCTGGTCTCGACCGTCGACGAGGCGGATGCACAGAAGGAGCTGACTTTCCTCCACGGTCTGGCGCTCGTCGCCTCGGCCTACGACCCGGCACTCGGCTTCGCGCCGCGGCCGACCGATGCCGCCGAACCCCCGCGCGCCTCGCGCCGGCCCGGGAAGGCCGTCGCCTGCGCGCTCGTCGCGATCGCAACGGCGGTCGGCTTCGTACGCGTGCCATGGCGCCTGTCCGTACCTTGCGTGGTCGCGCCGGCGATCGCCCGCGACGTGAGCGCCCCCTTCGGCGCGGTCCTCCGCTCGGCGCCGCTGGTCGCTGGCGACCGCTTCCGTGCGGGAGACCTGGTGTACGCACTGGACACCACGGATCTCGAGCTCGAGCGAGCGAGGCTCCTCGCCGAGGACGACGTTTACGAGGTCCGGGAGCTGATGGCCCTCGCCGCGGGCGCCCGCTCGGAGCTCGAGCTCGTTCGCGCCGGGCGCCGGTACCTGCGCGCCTCGCTCGCAATCGTCGAGCGCGAGATCGCGAAGGCGACGCTGATCGCACCCTTCGACGGGTTGGTGCTGGCAGGCGACGCGCGCCACCGGGTCGGCGACACCATGGCTCCCGGCGAACGCCTCTTTCAGCTCGCGCCCGAGCGGGACTGGAAGCTCGTGCTCGAGATCCCCGAGACCGACGCGCTCTCGATCCGGACGGGCATCTCCGGAGTGTTCGCCAGTCGCGGTCGGCCGGGGGAGGAGAGACCCTTCGAGGTCTCGCGGATCCGCCCGACGGCCGAGCGACGGGACGGCGCGACGGTCTGGCTCGTCGAGGCCGAGGCCGAGCTCGGAGAGTGGATGCTGGGCGGGATGGGGGGAGTCGCCGAGCTCGACCTCGGCTCGCGCCGCCTGGCCTGGGTCCTGTTCCACCGCGCCATCGACCGGATGCGCCTCGGGTTCTGGCTGTGAGCGTCTCCGCGCGCATCCGGAGGAAGGGCGCGGGACCCGCGCTGGCGGCGCTCTTCCTCGCGCTCACTCTCGCGGGCGTGTGCCTGATCCACCTGCCCGGGCACGTCGTGACGCCGGGAACCGTTGCCAGCGAACACGAGCGCGTCCTCCGTGCCGAGGTCCGCGGCTTCCTGTCGGACCTCCACGTCGAGCCGTCCGAGACCGTCGCCACGGGAGACCTCCTGCTCCAGCTCGAGAGCTCCGACCTCGAGCGCTCCGTCCTCGCCGCGCAGTACGGCCGCGACGTCGCGGCGAGCGAAGTGCGCCTCACCGGCGACGGGCCCCGCGTCGAGCGGCTCGTCTCGGAGAACGGCCGCGATCATGCCGAGCGCCTGCTCCGCTCGAGGCTCGCGGAGCGCGAACGGTTGTCGATTCGCGCCCCGTGGACGGGCGCCGTCGTCCGCGTGCCGGACCCGGCGGAGCTCGGCAAGCTGGTCGAGCCCGGGACGGCTCTCGCTGTGGTTGCGGCGGGCCCGCCCGTGGTGCACACGCAGTTGACCGGGGAGGAAGTCGGCGACACCGGGCTCCATCGCGGGCAGCGCGTGCGCTTCCGGTCGAGCCGAGATCCGCGCAAGACCCACGGCGGCCGGGTCGCGCGCATCGAGCCCACTCACGCGTCCGGCAGTACCGCAGCGGCCCCGCACTTCCGGGTCACGATCGCGTTCGACACCGACGCGCCGGACCTCCTGTACGGGACGACCGGCAGCGTGGCGATCCGCACGCGGCCCCGGACGCTCGGGCGGCGGCTGTGGCGCGGCGCGGTCGCGTTCGCGGGGCGCCTGCGCGACGGGTTCTAGCGCAGTGCCGTAAGGAGCTCCACGAGCTCTCGCACCGTGGCTCCGGCTGTCGCCTCGCCGACGGAGAGCTCGAGGGGGAGCGCGCCGTCCCACCAGGTGACGGTGTAGGCGAATCGGTCGGCCGAACCCTCGCTCCTCGACGCGCCCCCGCGCGCGGGGAACCGATCGACGAGCTCGACGAAGCGCGCGAGGGTGTCGCCCGGAATGCGGAGCACGCGCGATTCGCCGCGCGAGCGGAAGCGCGCCTCGCCCCGACCCAGCACCTCCCACCTCTCGTCGACCCCGGCGATGCCGCCCGTGCGGCGGAGGGTCAGCACGTGGTCCGCGGGCAGGACCTCGAGCGGCGCGTAGCCCGTGGTCAGCTTCGCGCGGCCGAGGACGCGCACGCGGTAGCTGCCGGGTACGAGCCCGACGAGCTCCGCCTGGCCGCGGAAGGGCGAGAGCACCTGGGCCGCGTCCCCCGTCGGGAAGCGCGAGCGCGGCGTGAGCGTGAGGTCGCGTCCGAGCTCGCCCGACTGCTCGAGGACGAAGGCCTCGAAGCGCCAGCCGGGCGTCGGGTGGTCGCCGGAGACGATCACCGGGACGGGGTGGCCCGCGCGCACCACCTCCGGCACCTCGAAGTGCCGCACGTACGGGATCCGGACGTGGGGGACGAGGCGTTCGGCAAGAGCGGGGGCGACCTCGACGGCGGCCAGCGCCGCGAAGTCGGCGCCCGACCACACGCGTCCGTCCTCGACGTCGAGCACGTGCTCGCGGCCGTCGCGCAGGCGGAGCGGGAGGACGAGCCGCGGTCCCGTGTCGGTCTCGAGCCAGTGCGTGCCGTCCGGGACGCCGCCGTCGGCGAGCCAGCGCTTGCCCGCGGCCGTGCGCTCGATCGAGCGCGGCTCGAGGTCGAACGCGCTCCCGGTCGGACCGGAGACCGGGCGTCCCTCGCGCACGATCGTCACCACGGCGCGGTAGTTCTGGAAGTTCTCGAGCACGTGGACGAGGGTCGAGCCGTCGTTCGCGAGCACGTAGTGGCGGGAGGTTCCGTCGTAGGCGTAGGGCGCGGACCAGAGCTCCTGTTTCTCGCCGACGTTCTCGAGGACCTCGAACACGGCCACGCGCCAGCGTGCGAGGTGGGGGGGCTTGTCCTCGTAGCCCGCAGCACGCCGGACCTCCGCACGGTACCACCCGTTTGCGGAGGGGACGTCGAGGTCGGTGAAGGGCGGGGCGTCCTGGGCGAGGCCGGGGAGGGTCGCCAGGGCGAGGGAGAGCGCGGTGGGGAGTGTCATCGGCGGGGGGGAGAATACTCGGGATGGCGGGTTGCGCACACGGACGCGCGGTGACGCGGGGTGTTTCGCGGACGGGTGTCGTACCCGGGGTGACGAGTGTCGGACGCCTGGAGTACGTGGGCACCGGTCGGTGCGCCGAGGACCTACGTCGAGTCGTGCGCGTTTCTCGCCGCTGGGTGGTGCTCTCCGCGCGCCGGGGTATGCCGGCGCGCGCGAAGTAGGCGCCTTGGCGCCGGTCCTTCGTGAGCCGACCGCCCTAGGCGGTGTCGGCGTGTCTCATCAGGTTTCTTCCGCCCGCCGGGGGGCATCGCCGCGGGTACCGCGGCTTCACCGGTGGGGGTCGGGGTGCCCTCGGACGGGTCGCTGCCCCGGGCGCGCCGGTGTCGGGGGGCCGGAATGCCTTCGCGATGCTTGCGCGGCAAAGCCCGCGCAAGCGAGGCGTCGGGAGGCGTCGACCCGTGCGGGACGCATGTCGGGGACGTCGCAATGCGCACTCGCTCGCGGGCTTCGCCCGGCGAGCATCGCGACCGGGAGTGCGACCGCATGCGGCTCGTCACCCGTGGAAAGCGACCCGTCCGCCAGGCACCACGTCACTCCGCCGAGGATGCGCCGGTACCCGGCGCGATGCCTCCCGGCGGGCGGAAGAAACCTGATGCGACACGCCGACACCGCCTAGGGCGGTCGGCTCACGAAGGACCGGCGCTGAGGCGCCTACTTCGCGCGCGCCGGCATCCGCCGGTGCGCGGAGAGTACGGCACTGCGGGGAGAGACGCGCACAACTCGACGTACGTCTTCGGCGCACCGACCGGTGCCCGCGTACTCCAGGCGTCCGAGACTCGTCACCT
>JAJDET010000200.1 GCA_029259655.1 Planctomycetota bacterium | reverse complement strand
GTGTCTTGCGCCGTGGTGTTTTGTGGTTTGGTTCTTTTCCTTTTGGGGCTTTTTTGGTTGGTCTTCTCCCCGGCTCCGTACTAGCGCAGGAGCGATTCGCCGTCCATCTGCGGCGACTTCTCGAGCCCCGCGAGCTCGAGCAACGTCGGGGTCACGTCCGCCAGAATACCCATCGGCCGCAGCTTCGCGCCCACGAGGTCGTCGCAGCAGAGCACGATCGGCACCGGGTTCGTCGTGTGCGCCGTGTGGGGCTGGTCGTTCCGCGCGTCCCAGAGCTGCTCGGCGTTGCCGTGGTCGGCGGTGATCGCGACGAGCCCGCCGCGCTTCGTCACCTCAGGCACGATCGCGGCCAGACACTCGTCCACCGCCCGCACTGCGGCCGAAGCCGCCTCGAAGATACCGGTGTGCCCGACCATGTCCGCGTTCGCGAAGTTCACGACGTAGACGTCGGTCTCGCCCTTCGCCAGCGAGGCCAGGATCGCGTCGCGCACGCCGGCCGAGCTCATCTCGGGCTGGAGGTCGTAGGTCGCGACCCGCGGGCTCGGGATCAGGGTGCGCGACTCGCCGGGGACCTCGTCCTCGATGCCGCCCGAGAAGAAGAACGTCACGTGGGCGTACTTCTCGGTCTCCGCGATGCGCTCCTGGCGAAGACCCGCCGCGCTGACGACCTCGGAGAAGAGACCCTGGAGCGCGATCGGAGGGTAGGCGACCGCGAAGGGGAAGTCCGCCCGGTACTGGGTCATCGTCACGAGCTCGAGATCGGGTCGCGTCCCGCGCTCGAACCCGTCGAAGTCGTCGAGCGCCAGCGCCGACACGATCTGCCGCATCCGGTCCGACCGAAAGTTGAAGCACATCACGCCGTCGCCGGACTGCATCCGTCCTTCGGACGGGTCGCCGATCGCGACCGGCTCGACGAACTCGTCGCCCGTGTTCTCCTCGTAGGAACGGCGAACCGCTTCCTGCGCGGTCGCTGCCGTACGCCCGACGCCGTGAACCAGGAGGTCGTAGCCCTTGCCAACTCGCTCCCAGCGACTGTCGCGATCCATCGCGAAGTAGCGGCCGACGACCGATGCGATCCGTCCCACACCGGCGTCCTCGATGTCACCCTCCAGGGCCGCGAGGAACTTCGCACCGTCGCGTGGCGGCGTGTCGCGACCGTCGAGCAAGGCGTGGACGCAGACGGCTTCCGGTGCGAGCCCCCGGCGCGCGGCCATCTGGAGCAACGAGCGGAGGTGGAAGTCGCTCGAGTGGACGCCCCCGTCGCTCACGAGTCCCATCAGATGGAGCGTCTTCCCGTCCCGCTTCACGCGATCCATGAGCGCCGCGATCGCGCCGTTGTCGAAGAACCCGCCCTCGCGAATGTCCTTGTCGATGCGCGTGATGTCCTGCCAGACGACGCGCCCGGCACCGAGGTTCATGTGCCCGACCTCGCTGTTGCCCATCAGGCCGAGGGGCAGACCCACCTCTTCGCCGGAACAGGAAAGGCGCGTGTGCGGGTACCGCGCCAGGAGGTCGTGGAAGTAGGGGCTCGACCTCGCGATGGCGTTGTCGTCGGCGTCCGCGCGCAGGCCCCAGCCGTCCAGGACGATCAGAACGATGGGTTTCTTGTTCACGAGAGAGGGGGCTCGGGGCGTTCCTGGGAGGTCGTGGAAGCCCGGCATTCTAGCGCCCCCCGGGCCCCTGCCGGGGTCGCCGCCCACGGCTCCGGCCGACCCGTGGAGCGGTCGCCAGGGCCCCCCTGGGCGGTGGACTCGCGGGCTACAAGTCCTCTGTTCACAGCCGCTTGAGAGCGATTTCCCCTCGCGGGCTTGGGGTTCCCCGGGCGACTTTTCTAGCTTGACCGACCTGGAGAAACTCCCCCCTGCGGATTCGCCTCCCCGGAGCCTCTCCCCACCCCACAGGAGGTCCCCGGCCCTCCTCCCCGGAAACGCGCCCCTGGCGTCCCCGATGCGGGAACGAGTGAGCAGGGAACGATCCAGGCCTTGAGAATCGCATTCGTCACGCCCGAGCTGCAAACGCTCGTCCGACGCACGAACCTGGCCACCGTCTCGGAGTCGCTGTGCAACGCGCTCGCAGACGATGGGCACGACCTGCGTGTGTTCGTGCCGCGCACGCAGATGCTCGACGTCGAGCCCCTCGAGGAGCTGGTCGAGATCGGCGCGGTGACGGTCCCGGACGGCATCGATCGCAGCGCGACCTTCACGGTCCGGCGCGGGAAGCTGGGCAAGCTCCAGGTCTACCTGCTCGAGAACGACGCCCTCTTCGGCGAGCGCAATCCCTACGGGGACGCCAACGGCCCGTACCCCGACAACTGGCGGCGGTACGCCGCCTTCGCGCGCGCGATGCTCGAGTCGCTCGTGCCCGCGGAGTACGAGCCCGAGCTCATCCACTGCCTCGACTGGACGACGGGGCTCGTGCCCGTCTTCCACAAGCTCGAGTACGTGGACCTCGACAAGGAGCACCCCGCCACGCAGGCGGGGACCTTCTTCGCCATCCACAACCTCGCCATCCAGGGCGCGTTCGAACGCGAGATCCTGCCGCACATCGGGATCCCCCACCGCCACTTCAGGACGACCGGCGGCATCGAGCTCGGCGGCAAGGTGAACTTCCTGAAGGCGGGCGCGGAGTTCGCGACGATCATCGGCACGCACTCGGCGAGCCACGCCCAGAAGATCCAGGAGCTCGACCGCGGCTACGGCCTCGAGGAGACCTTCAGCGCGCGCAAGAAGGAGCTGGTCGGGATCACGAACGGCATCGACTACCACGCGTGGGACCCGGCCACCGACGAGCTCCTGCCGGCAAGGTTCGACGCGAAGAACCTGAACGGGAAGAAGCGCTGCAAGGCGGCGCTCCAGTCCGCCCTGCGCCTCGACAACGGACCGCGCACGCCGGTCGCCTGCACCATCGGGCGCTGGGACGCCGACAGCGGGTTCGACCTCGTCGCGCAGAACATCACGCAGATCCTCGAACGCAACGTCGAGATGGTCGTGATGGGGTCGGGACAACCGGACATCCACCAGCGCTTGCAGACGATCGAGGAGTCGTTCATCGGGCGCTTCCGCGTGATCGAGAGCTACGACGCGAACACGGCCCACCTGATGATGGGCGGCTCCGACGTGCTTCTGCTCCCCTCGCACTACCAGCCGTCGAACCCGTTCTTCGCGATCGCGATGCGCTACGGCGTCACGCCGGTCATCTACTCGCAGAGCGGGCTCGAGGACGTCGTCCTGGACATGCTCTCCGACAAGCGCAAGGGGACGGGGTTCCACTTCTCGCCCTACAGCTCGGACGGCCTGATGGAGTGCATCAACGAGCTGATCACGGTCTACCGCGACGCCGCGGGCTGGAAGCGACTGGTGACGCGCTGCCTGAACCAGGACTTCTCCTGGGGAGCGACGGCCGCCGAGTACCTCAAGGCGTACCGGCGCGTGACGCGGCGCGTGAAGTCTCGCCTGACCAACTGAGGAGCGGGCACGCTTGCCCTCCCTCCCGGAACGCGTTGGGCTCGACGTGGGCGGCACGCGCCTCAAGGCGGGCCGGATCTCGTTCGACGGGCGTGTGCTGGACGAGCGCAGCGTGGCGGTCCCGGCCGACGGGAAGGAGCTCGCGGACACGCTCGTCGCCGTCGCGCGCGAGCTCGGCGCCGAGCATTCGGTCGGGCTGGGTCTGCCGGGACTGATCGACCGCGAGCGCGGGCTCGTCCTCGACAGCCCGAACATCCCGCAGCTCGAGGAGCTGCCGCTCGGGGAGCTCCTCTCGGGCGCGCTCGGCCTGGAGTCCGTTCACCTCGAGAACGACGCCAACGCCGCCGCACTGGGCGAGCTCTGGCTGGGTGCGGCGCGGGGTGCGGAGCACGCACTCGTCGTGACGCTCGGGACGGGGATCGGCGGCGGGCTCGTGCTCGACGGCGAGCTCTTCCTCGGCGCCGGACTCGCGGGCGAGATCGGGCACGTGCGGATCGACCCGGCCGGGCCGATCTGCGGCTGCGGCGGGCACGGCTGCCTCGAGACGCTCGCCTCGGCGACCGCCGCGCGTCGCCGGGCGCTGGAGCGCGGGCTCCCCGAGGACGACCCGGGGAACCTCGAGCTCCTCGCCGAGCGCGGCCGCGACCCCGCCTCGCCGGAGGGCGAGCTCCTCTTCGAGGTCGGCCGCGACCTCGGGATCGGACTCTCGACGGCCGTGTGCCTGCTCGACCTCAGGACCTTCGTGATCGGCGGCGGCTTCGCGGCGGCGCTCGACGCGCTCGGGCCCGGAATCCGCGCCGGAATCCGCGCAGGCGCCTACGGAGATCGCGTAGACCTCGTCCGCATCCTCCCGGCGACGCTCGGTTCGAGCGCCGGCTGGATCGGAGCCGCGAGCCTGGCGCTTCGGTAGCTATCCTCTCCCCCCCATGTCCGAGATCATCCTGCGCGTCGAGAACCTCGAGAAGACGTACAAGAAGGGCCTCTTCGACAGGAAGGGGCACAAGGCGATCGACGGCGTGTCGCTCGAGGTCGGTCGCGGCACGGTCTTCGGTCTGCTCGGTCCCAACGGCGCGGGCAAGACGACCCTGATCAAGGTCCTGCTCGGCCTGGTGCGCGGACACCGCGGCGTGGCGGAGATCTTCGGACAGCCGGCGGGCAAGCCGCTCCCGCGCGAGCGCATCGGCTACCTGCCGGAGGCGCACCGCCTGCCCTCGTACCTGACCGGCTGGGAGGTGATGCGGCTCTTCGGCCAGCAGTGCGGGCGCAGCAAGGCCTGGCTCGACGAGCGGATCCCCATGTGGCTCGGGCGCGTGGGCATGGCGAAGGACGCCCACCGCAAGCTGCGCGAGTACTCGAAGGGGATGCAGCAGCGGATCGGTCTCGCACAGGCGCTCGTGCACGACCCCGAGCTCCTGTTCCTCGACGAGCCCACGGACGGCGTCGACCCGGTCGGCCGCAAGGCCATCCGCGAGATCGTCCAGGAGCTCAAGGAAAAGGGCACGACGATCTTCGTCAACTCGCACCTCCTGGCCGAGGTCGAGCAGGTCTCGGACCGTGTCGTGATCATGAAGGACGGGAAGATCGTCTCGGAAGGGACCGTCGCGGAGCTCACGGCGAGCGCAAGCTCCTATCGCTTCGATATCGATCCCCACCGCGAAGACGTCGCGAGCCTGCTCGACGGAGTCGGTCGCATCCTCTCGGTCACGCCGCCCGGGGACGGCGCCACGCGCGGCTCGTTCGCACTCGAGGCCGAGGAGACCGAGCTCGACCACGCCATCGACCGCCTGCGCGCCGCGGGCATCGGCATCCGCGCCGTGGAGCGGCGCAAGCGTTCGCTCGAGGACGCCTTCATCGACGTCGTCCGGGAGGATCGGCAATGAGGCTCCAGGTCGCTCAAGCGCTCGTGCTGGACGCGCTGTACCAGGTGCTCGACAACAAGGTCTTCCGCGTCCTGACGGTGGTCACGGGCGTGCTGGTGCTGGTGCCGCTCCTGATCGCCTTCCGCGAGGAAGAAGTCGTCATCCTGTTCGGCTTCGAGACCTACACCTACGAAGGTCTCTTCGCGACGCTCGGCCAGATGCTCGGCTACTCGCAGAACGAGGTGAGCGCGCTCTCGGAGCTCGAGCTGCGTGAGCTCGCGATCGACGGCTACCAACGCATCCTGATCGACGCCCTCGTGGGGACGATCGGGATCCTCCTGTGCCTCGCTGCGACCACGTTCTTCGTCCCGCGCATGATCGAGAAGGGGACGGCCGACACGGTCTTCTCGAAGCCGGTCTCGCGGCTCTCGCTGCTCCTCGCCCGGTACTTCACGGGGATCCTCTTCGTCGGGATCCTGTCGGGGTTCCTCGTCTTCGGGACGCACCTGACGCTACTCCTGGCGTCGGGGTACAGCGACTCGGCGTTCCTCTGGACCGTTCCCGCGCTGATCTACAAGTTCGGGATCGTCTACGCCTTCACGATGCTCGTCGCGGTCGTCTCGCGCAGCACCGTCACCGCTCTGATTCTCACGATCATCTTCGTGCCCCTGAACGGCTGCATCCACAGCGGGTGGAGCTTCGAGCAGATGCAGCAGGAGGTCATCGCCGAACAGATGGGCGAGGGGACCGACCCGGTCGAAGCGAGCGAAGAGCGGGCCGAGGAGATGTCGGAGTCTTCTCTGGGCCGCGTCTTCGTGCTCGGGCTCCGGACCTTCAGGGCCCTGCACTACATGCTTCCGAAGACCGGTGACGCGATGACCATCGCGCGCAAGCTGCGGTCGTCGATCGCCGGCGAGAGCATCGTGTTCCGGGACGCCGAGGTCGACTTCGCGTTGCTCTCGCTGCCCGACGGGTTCGACGTCGTCCCGGAAACAGCGCGTGGCCCGCTCGAGGACTTCACTCCTGTCGTCGAGGGGGATCGGCTCTTCTTCGCCGCGGGTCTCGGCGGCACCGTCGACGAGGCCTTCCTCGTGATCCGCAAGCGCGCTCCGCTCGAGATCCCCGTCGGCAAGTCGGGCCGGACGAAGACCGAATCGAGCAGGCTGGGGATCGACCTGGTCGAGGACTGGGTCGAGGAGGACGATGCGAAGACTCTCGTCAACGAGGACACGGCGGTTCTCGCCGACAACACGGTCTGGAGCCGGTTCGCCAGGGAGCTCACCTGGATTTGGGACCGCAACGGAGAGGCCTGGGAAGTGCGCACGCTCGTGCTCAAGGAGTCGGACCGGATCCTGACCTTCCAGCTCCAGGCGAAGAGCGGCTACCTCGAGGAGAACGAGGCGGTGCGGCGCCACTTCGCGGGTCGCGACTACAAGTTCGAGGGTCAGCAGGTCGCCCGCGTGGACGCGGACCAGTGGTACGCCGCGAAGCTCGACTGGACGGCCCCCTGGCGCTTCAACATCTTCTTCTCCATCGGCTCGTCGCTGGGTTTCGCCGCGATCATGATCCTGCTCGCCTGGGCTCGGCTCGCGCGGATGGATTTCTGAGGGGGGCGATGGACGCCTCCCTCTTGCGGGCGCTCGAGGCGGTGGTCGGGAAGGACGGCCTCGTCTCGCAGCCGACGCGGCTCGTGCCCTACGAGTCCGACGGGCTCGCGATCCTGCGCCAGCGGCCCGACCTTGTCCTCCTGCCGCGCGACACCGGAGAGGCCGCGGCCTGCTACCGCCTGCTCCACGAAGCGCAGGTTCCGATCGTCGCGCGAGGTGCGGGCACCGGGCTCTCCGGCGGCGCGACACCGGTCGCGGGCGGCGTCGTCGTCGGCACGGCGCGCATGCGGGACGTCCTGGAGCTGAACACGGAGGACCGCTACGCGCGCGTCCAGGCGGGCCTCGTCAACGCCTCCCTCTCCCGCGAGTGCGACCCCCACGGGCTCTTCTACGCGCCGGACCCCTCGAGCCAGCGAGCCTGCACGATCGGCGGCAACGTCGCGGAGAACTCCGGCGGGCCGCACTGCTTCAAGTACGGCGCGACGACGCAGCACGTCCTCGGGCTCGTGATCGTGCAGCACGACGGGACCGTGCTCGACCTCTCCGGCCCGATCGTCGACCCCGACGGCTACGACCTGGTCGGTCTCTTCGTCGGGAGCGAGGGCACCTTCGGCATGGCGACCGAGGTCACTCTGCGCCTGACGCCGAAGCCGCCCGTCGTCGAGACCCTGCTCGCCGTGTTCGACGGGCTCGAGGCCGCCTGCGACAGCGTGACCGAGATGATCGCCGAGCGGCTCGAGCCGTCCGCGATCGAGATCCTCGACCAGCTCACGATCCGCGCCGTCGAGGACAGCGTCTTCGCGGCCGGCTACCCGACCGACGCGGGCGCCGTGCTCCTGGTCGAGGTCGAGGGCCTGGAGGAGGAGGTGGCCGTCACGTCCGAGGACATCCGCGCGATCTTCGCGCGCCACCCCGTGCTCGAGGTGCGCTCCGCCCGCGACCCCGAGGAGCGGCTGAAGCTCTGGGCCGGACGCAAGGGCGCCTTCGGCGCGATGGGCCGAATCGCGCCCGACCTCTACGTCGCCGACGCCTGCGTCCCGCGCACCAAGCTCGCCGAGATGGTCCGCGCGACGATCGAGATCGCGCGCGAGCGCGGCCTTCGGCTCGCGACGGTCTTCCACGCCGGCGACGGCAACCTGCACCCGAACATCTGCTACGACCGGCGCGACCCCGATGAGGTCGAACGCGTCCTCGACGCGGGGCGCGCGATCCTCGAGCGCTGCGTCGACGCGGGCGGTTCGCTGACGGGCGAGCACGGCGTCGGGATCGAGAAGCTCGAGCAGATGGAGTACCTGTTCAGCGAGGCCGACCTCGCGGCGATGTGCCGCGTGCGCGATGCGTGGGATCCCGAGCGCCGGATGAACCCCGGCAAGCTCGTCCCGCTGCGCGCCTGCGGCGAGATCCGGGCCGCGGCGCTCCCGTCGTGAGCGACGCGATCCGGGAGCGGCTGGCGGAGATCGTCGGCGCGGACGGCGTGTCGACCTGGGTCGAGCCCGGCGGCCGCGAGCTCCCGCTCGCCGTGCCGCGCGACACGGACGCCGCGACCGAGCTGGTGCGATTTGCAGGAGCCGACCGGCTCGCGCTCGTTCCCTTCGGCCTCGGGACGAAGGCCGGCTGGTGCAGCCCCGCCGAGCACGCGGACTTCGCCCTCTCGACGCGCGCGCTCTCCGGCATTCTGACCTACGAGCCGGGCGACGGGACCGTCTCGGCTCGCGCCGGCTCGCGGATGGCGGACCTGGCCGCGACCGTGCGGGAAGGCGGACACCGGCTGGTGCCCGAGGTCACGCGGCCGGCCGAGGCGACCCTGGGCGGCGTCGTCGCGGCGGGCGCGAGCGGCGCGCGCCGACTGCGCTTCGGACCCGCGCGCAACCACGTGCTCGGCGTCCGCGCGCTCATGGCGGACGGAACGCTCGCGAAGAGCGGCGGCCAGCTCGTCAAGAACGTGACGGGCTACGACCTGCACCGGCTCTACTGCGGCTCGCACGGGACCCTGTGTGTGCTCCTCGAGGTCTCGCTGCGGCTCTTTGCGCTGGCGGAGCGCGAGCTCGCGTTCACGGGCGAGACGACGGAGCTCGAGGTCGCGCTCGCCGCCTGCCGCCGGCTGGGTGAGGTCGCGCTCGCGCCCGAGGTGGCGGCGGTCGTCGGTCGCGGCGACGCGTGGCGCGTGACCGCGGCCTTCTCGGGTCGGGCGCCCTCGCTCGAGGCGCACACGGGCGAGGTGCGAGACGCGCTCGGTGAGCTCTCTCTGGTCACCGAGCTCGAGGGCGCAGCGGCCGAGGCCGCCGTCGCGACGGTGAGGGACGCGGAGCTCGCCCCGGAGGGTTCCTGGCCGACGCTGCGTCTCGCGGCGACGCGCTCGAAGCTCGCCGGAGCCACCGAGCTCCTCCTCTCCGCCGCGAGCGAGCTGGGGGCGCCGCCCCCGCGCATCCTCACGCACCCGCTGGTCGCCACGCTCGATGCCCGGCTCGACGGGGACGGCGCCGACGACCTCGCGCGCGAGCTGGCCACCGTGCTCGCGGCGAGCGGTGTGCACGCGCGCTGGCCCGGACTCCCCCACGACCTCAGGCGCGAGCTCGAGCTGGACCCCCCGGCCGGTCTCGCGATGATGCGGCGGTTGAAGGACTCGCTCGATCCGGACGGCGTCTTCGCGCGCGGGCGCACGCGGGGAGGGATCTAGGCGTGGACGCGACGAAGCTCGTGGACTACGCGAAGAGCCTCGACTGCATCCACTGCGGCCTGTGCCTCGACACCTGTCCGACGTATCGCATGACGGGCGTCGAGACGTCGAGCCCGCGCGGTCGGATCCACCTCATGCGCGCGGTGGCGGAGGCGACGCTCGAGCCGGACCTCGAGTACGCGAACGAGCTCGACTTCTGTCTCGTCTGCCGCCACTGCGAGAGCGTCTGTCCGGCGGGCGTGGAGTTCGGTCAGATGATGGAGTTCGCGCGCGACGCGCTGCCGTTGCGTCAACCGCGGTCACTCCTCGCGCGCGCGCTCCGGTGGCTGGGTTTCCGCGTCGTGCTCCCTCGCCGCGGCGTGCTGCGGCTCGCGGGGTCACTGCTGGGCCTCGCGCAGCGCTTCGGTCTGGTGCAGCTCTTCGCCCGGTTCGGCGGCGCGCGCGGAGAGGCGCTGCGACACCTTCCCCTCGTCCCTCCCGGGAGCGAACGGCGGCTGTTACCGGAGCACACCCCGGGAAGCACAGGGCGCGGCGCGATCCTGCTCGAGGGCTGCGTGATGCCCGAGCTCTTCGCGCGCGTGAACCGCGCGACGCTCGCTTCGCTCGCGGCGCTCGGCGTCGAGTGCCGGACGCTCACCGGCTCGGTCTGCTGTGGAGCCCTGCACGCTCACAACGGCGACCGCGAGGGAGCGCGCGAGCTGGCGCGCAAGATGATCGTCGCGCACGAGGAGACGGCGCGGCGTTTCGACGGTCCGGTGCCGATCGTCTCGAACAGCGCGGGCTGCGGCGCGCACATGCGCGAGCTCGAAAACCTCTTTCCGGACGACACGCAGTGGGCCGAGCGCGCGCGCGCTTTCTCGGACCGTATGGTCGACTTCTCGGAGCACGTGCTGGAGCTGCTCGAGACGGACGGTACGCGCCCGTCGGTCGAGCTCGAAGGAACGGTGGTCTGGGACGCTCCGTGCCACCTGTGTCACGGCCAGGGCGTGCGCAACCCGCCGAAGGCACTGCTCGACCGGATCGACGGCCTGCACCGCGTCCCCCTCGAGGACGAGGAGTCGTGCTGCGGTTCGGCGGGGATCTACTCGCTCCTGCGTCCCGAGGACTCGACGCGCGTCCTCGACCCCAAGCTCGACGCGCTCGAGAAGAGCGGCGCGACGACCCTCGTCACGTCGAACCCCGGCTGCCAGCTGCAGTGGGAGACGGGGATCGCGCGGCGCGGGCTGCGCGTCCGCGTCCGCCACCTCGCGGAGCTCGTGGCCGAGGGGCTCAGTCGCTCTTGATCGAGAAGGAGCCGAGCAGCTCCTCCACGCGCTCGCGCGACCCGGCGTGGTTCGTCGGCCAGCGCGCGAAGAGCACGCAGTAGCGGTCCTTGCCGCTGAGGTTCACGCGCACCTCGTCGTGGGCGGTCTCGCCCTCGAACTTGCGCTCGTGCAGGTAGCCCGCGCGGAGCTCGCCCCACTCGAGGTCGCCGCCGTCCATCTGGACCGACTGGTTCCAGTCGTGTGACATCTCGACGGACCCACGACCGCGGCCGCCGGAGCCGCCGCCGCCCGAGCTCCGGAATGCACGGACCGCATCCTCGGGGTCCTCGTAGAGCGCCAGGAACACCTCGGTCGGAGGGGTGTCCGGCGTCATCTCCGGGCGCGGAGGCGGCTTGTAGGAGACGACCTTCTTCGCGTCGGAAGGGGCGGGGTCCGGGTCGTCGCCGGACTCGGGTTCGGGCTCGGGGGTGACGTGATCGGGATGGGCCAGTCGCACGAGGTGGTCCCCGCCCGGCAACTGCACCGCCTCGACGAACTGGAGCTCGAAGGGGAGCTCGCCGATCGCGAACGTCTCCTCGAGGAACGAGCGCGGGTCCTCGACGACCCGGCCCGCCGCGAAGAGCGACACGGCCACCAGCGCGGCAACGAGCAGGAGGCCGAAGGCGATCCCGAGCACACAGCCGGGGTGCTCGGGGGTTCGCTCTTCGGACTCGCTCATTTCGCCCGGCTCAGCGCCAGGGGTCGAAGGGCTCGAAGAACGCGGTCACGTCCTCCTGGTCGGTGACGCCACCGGACATGTCGATCAGCTCGAGCATCGTGAACTTCGCCCCGGTGCTCAGGTCGATCAGCATGATCGAGTCGCCCTTGCTCCCGCCCTCGACCTGGAAGGGCATCGAGACGTCCGAGCCCTTGAAGCGCAGGGCGCGGCACTCGCGGCCCTTGACGTCGACCAGGATGGACTCGCTCTCCTGTACCTCGCCCACGCCCATGAAGCCGCTCTCGGACAGGTCGCCGGCGAAGACCTTGTCGATCTCCTCCTGATCCTCGGCTTCCGAGCCGACCAGGATCCCCAGCACCATTTCGCTCTCGTTGAAGATGAAGTAGAGGTCGGTTCCGAAGAAGCTCCCGCCGCCGACCTTGTAGTTCTCGGGACGCTCCTCGAAGGGAATCACCTCGGAGATCTTCGGCCAGACGACGTCCGCGTCGAACGCGTCCTTGATCTTCCCCGCGCCCCAGACCGCGGCGATCAGCCCCACCACGATGAAGAGCAGGCAGCCTCCGCCGCAGCCCCAGACCCATATGGGGATGCCCTTCTTCTTCGGTGCTTCCACGCCTTCCTCGGACCAGGTCGTCTCCGCCATTCGCTTGCTCCTTGCTTCCCGCCGCAGTTCAGCGGCTCTTCGCTTGTCTCCGGGTGGAACCGCCCGCGATGCGGCGCGCCGAGTCCACGAGCCTCTCCCGCTCCGCTCGCCAGATGCGGTCCAGGCCTCGGCGCATTTTCCCGTCTGCGGGCCCGCGACGCCAACGTCGGGCCGCGGCCACCATCAGGGCCACGAGGCCCTCGTGATCGTTCCAGTCGACGTACTCGGGCGCTATCGAGCCATTCGGCGCACAGTTGTGGTAGTTCCCGAGCGCCAGGCACAGCCCGCCCGCCGGGACACCCCACAGGTTGTAGGCCGAGGACTCGCAGCGCCCGCCGTCCATGAGCGCACGCTGGTGGACGAAATCCGCGTGCTCGCGACGGAGGTCCGCCGCGACCTCCTGGAGCAGGTGGGTGATCTCGGGCTCGAAGACCGAGCCCGCGTCCCCCACGCGGATGACCGGGCCCTCGCCGACCCTGGCCGTCGCCCGCTTCGGGGAGCACTCGAGGCCGATCACGGCCCAGTCCCGCGCCCGGCGGCCGCTGCGCAGGAGCCCCTGGCAGCCGATGAAGCCCGTCTCCTCCGCGCGCGTCAGGATTCCCACGACCGGCTCGGGGTGGCGCTCGCGGGCCAGGAGCTCGAGGGTCGAGAGGAGCGCCGAGGCGCCGAGCAGGTCGTCGCAGACCCGGGCGCGATAGCGCGTGCCCGAGACCGTCCCCGGCGTGAGGTCCCACATGCCGAACATGCCACGCCGCGCGCGGCCCTGGAATCCGGTGAGCTCGGCGACGATCTTCTTCTCCCTGTCACGCGCGGTCTTCTTCACGCGCGCGGTCGCGCACTCCTCGAACGTCTTCGGATCGAAGAAGCGCACGAGCGCGCCGGGGAACCAGCGCTCGGGCACGCCGCCGTGGAAGGTCGCGGTCTTCACGCCGCCGCGTGTGCCGCGCCAGAGGAAGCCGGGATGATCGAGGTGGGCGCTGAAGGCGAGCGTTCTCCCCGCGCGACCGTTCCTGCTCGAGCCCTTCCACTTCAGGATCAGGTTCTGATAGCGATCGGCGGAGATCGAGATGCCCGGCACACTCTTCGCGAACTCGTGCGCGGCGAGCACCATCGCGTCCTCGGCGTAGGGGGCGGTCGGACGCGAGGCCAGGAGCTCGACGTGAGCGCGCACGAGCTCGCGCTGGTCCTCGGTGAGCACGCCGCGGTGGCGCGCCGGGAGGCGGAAGCGCGCGGAGGGCGCCGGCGGGAGCGCTTTCGCGCTCACACGTCCCACTCGTAGAAGCCCTGACCGGACTTCTTGCCGAGCTCGCCGCGCTCGACCTTCTCGCGCAGGATCGCCGGCGGCGTGAAGCGCTCGCCGACCTCGCGCTCGAGATACTCGGCGATCGAAAGGCGCACGTCGAGACCGACGAGGTCGGTCAGGCGCAGCGGTCCCATCGGGAAGCCGTAGCCGAGCGTCATCGCCTTGTCGATGTCCTCGGCCGACGCGACGCCCGCCTCGACCATGCGCATGGCCTCGAGCCCGATCGCGATGCCGAGCCGCGAGGACGCGAAGCCCGGGCTGTCGGTGACCGTGATCGGCTCCTTCCCCATGCGACGCGCGAGCTCGACGGAGGTCTCGACGGCCTCGTCGCTCGCGTGTTCGGGGCGCACGACCTCGACCAGCTTCATGATGTGGACGGGATTGAAGAAGTGCATCCCGGTCACGCGCTCGGGGTGCTCGGCGACCCCGGCGATGTCGGCGATCGAGAGCGAAGACGTGTTCGTGGCGAGCAGCACGTCCGGTCCGAGCTTCGCGGAGAGGTCGCGGAAGATCTGCTGCTTGAGCGCGATCTTCTCCGGCACCGCCTCGACGACCGCCTGGACCCCGTCGACCGCTTCGTCCATGTCGGTCGTTCCCGACAGGCGCCCGATCGCGTCTTCGCGCACCGCCGCATCGACTTTCCCTTTCTCGACGCCCTTGTCGAGGTTCGCGCGCACCTTCGAGAGCGCCCTCTCGATGACGCTCCCGTCGATGTCGAAGAGCCGCGCTTCGATCCCGCTCATGGCCAGGACCTGAGCAATCCCATGCCCCATGGTCCCGCCCCCAACCACCGCCGCTCTCTTCACTTCACTCGCGTTCAATCCCCTTGCTCCTTCCGAACGTGCCCGAGCCCGTGCCCGTGCCCGATTCTCTTCCCACTCGCCACATACCCGCTCTCACCCCTCCGCAACCAACACCACCTTCCCGACAATCTCCCTCTTCTCCAGCATCTCATGCGCCCTCGCCGCCTCCGCCATCGGCATCACCCGATCCACGACCGCCCGGAACCGCCCGTCCGCCAACCGCTCGAACAGATACGGATAGGAGCTCCGCGGCCCCATCGTCGACCCGAAGAGCGAGAGGTTCTTGATGAAGAGGTGCGGCAGCAACACTTCCACGACCGGCCCCGTCGTCCCGCCGCAGGTCACGAGCCGTCCGTTGCGCGCGAGCGCGCCCATCGAGCTGCGCCAGGTCGCCGGCCCCACGTGCTCCACGACGACGTCCACCCCGCGCCCGTCCGTCAACGCGCGCACTTCCTTCCCCCAGTCTTCCTTCGTGTGGTCGATCGCCGCGTCCGCCCCGAGCTCCAGCGAGAGCCCGCGCTTCGCCTCGCTCCCGGCCGTCGCGAGAACCCGCGCGCCGAGGTCCTTCGCGATCTGGATCGCGGCCGAGCCGACGCCGCTCGCGCCGCCGAGCACGAGCACCGTCTCCCCGCGCTTCACGTCCGCGCGCGACACGACCATGCCGTAGGCCGTGAGGAACACGAGCGGGCAGGCCGCGGCCTGGACCGGATCCAGCCCGTCGGGCACCGGAAAGACGTACTTCGAGTCGACGGCGACGAGCTCGCAGTCGAGCCCGTCGCAGTGCTCGCCGCGGATCTGGTAGTCCTTCGCGAGGTGGTCGTTCCCGGCACGCACCTCGTCCGAATCGGCGGACGTGTAACCGGGCTCGACGACGACCGCCTGACCGACCGCGATCCCGCCCACGCCCTCGCCGAGCGCGACGACCTCGCCCGTCCCGTCGCAGCCCAGGATGCGCGGCATCGGGATCTTCAGGCCCGGCATGCCGCGGCGGACCCACAGGTCGAGGTGGTTGATCGACGCCCCGATGACCCGCACGAGGACCTGGCCGGGTCCTGCGACGGGGTCGGGGACGTCCTCCCAGCGGAGCACCGACGGCTCGCCGTGCTCGTGGATGCGCAGGGCCTTCACACGCTCACCTGCCCTCGAACTCGGGCTTGCGCTTCTCGACGAACGCGCTGATCCCCTCCTTCGCGTCCGCGGACGCGAAGAGCATAGAAGGCAGCTCGCGCTGGCGCGCGAGCCCCGCCTCGAGCGGCAGCTCGACGCCGGTCTGCACGGCGCGCTTGATGTGTCCCACGCTCATCGAGGCCCGCCCCGGTGCACAGAAGCTCTGCGCCCAGGCCAGCACCTCGTCCAGGAAGGCCTCGTCGGAGTCTGCGTCGACCGTCCGGTCGACGAGCCCGAGCTCCTGCGCGCGCTCGTAGTCGACGAGCTCGCCGGTCGCCATCAGCTCGATCGCCTTCGACTTGCCGAGCACGCGGGCGACCCGCTGCGTGCCGCCGGTGCCGGGTAGCACGCCGAGCGTGACCTCCGGCAGTCCGGTCTTGCCCGAGCCGCTGCGCGCGACGCGCAGATCGCAAGCCAGCGCGACCTCGAGCCCGCCGCCGACGCAGTGTCCGCCGAGCGCCGCGATGACGAGCTTGGGCGTGTGCTCGAGCCGCAGGAGCGTCTCGTTGGCGTGCAAGCAGAACGCGTACTTGAAGGAGGGCGTCACCGCGTCGAGCATCGAGATGTCCGCGCCGGCGCAGAAGAACTTCTCGCCGGCGCCCGCGACGACGATGACCTGGACCTCGTCGGCGAAGCGCGCCCGCAGGATCGCCTCGTCGAGGTCCCGCATCATCTCGTGGCTGTAGCCGTTGGCGGGCGGGTTCGTCAGCGTGAGGAGCGCGACGCCGCCGCCGGCCTGCCAGGTGACCTTGCCGTTGGCGAGTGTTTCGGGGGCTGAGAGCTCGGAGAGCGTCGGCATGTTCGTTCCTCCCGCCCCTCACACATCGGCACGCGACGCGGATAATGGGCGCAACGTTTTAGCAGATGCGCCGACGCCGGTCGACTCTCGTCACTCGACGCGAACGAGCTCGCGCACGGTGCTGTGTCCGGTGGCTCGTCCGTCTTCTCCGAGCCGCACGACCTGCAGGTAGACGCTGGTGCCCGGCAGGAAGGAAGCCCACAGGTCGGCGGGGATCGCGAGGCTCCCGCGCGGCGCGATGCCGAGGCTCGTGATCGAGCGCTCGACGACACCGTCGGGTCGCCAGTTCCTCCCGAAGAGCTCGGGTCGGAACCCGAGCACGAGGTCGTACTCCGACTCGGGATCGATCTTCCACACGAGCTCGGGCGGCTCGTCGGCGGAGAACGCGCTCCCGTGCCGAGGTTGGACCCACTCGACCTCGGCCTCGGCCGCACGTTCCTCGGTCAGGCTCGGATCCACGGCTCGCCACAGGTCGGTCGCGGCGTAGACCGGACTCGCGTTCCATCCGGACGGCCGCAGGGGTCCGACGATGAGCCACGGGATCGCAGCGACGGAGAGCACGACGTGCGCGATCACGGTGAGACGCAGGAGTCGCAGCCGGTCGAGGCCGTAGGCGACCGGTACGACCAGCGCCGTGAGGAACGGGTAGAGGTGCCTGCCCTGGGGCTGGGCGAAGTGGAGGTTGAAGTAGGCTTCGGCGGCGAGCATCAGGACGGCCGCGATACAGAGGAAGAAGAGCGCCGTCGAGCCCCCGGGAGCTTCACCGGACGCGCTCTTCATGCGGCGCAGTCCGACGAGGGCGAAGAGGAGCACCGCGCCCGCGATCGCGACCGACGCCGTGGCGCTCGCTTCGGTCTCGCCCGCGACCTCCGGTCCGAGCGTGCGCCAGGCCCAGATCAACCAGACGCCGATGGCGAGCGCCGGAATGCTCGCCAGGAGTCGCCAGCGCGCGCAGGCCGCCGCGGCACCGACGACGTAGAGGGCGAACACACCTCCGCCGATCCACTGCGGGAACCACACGGCGGTCCAGCCCGGGCGCGCGAGCCAGGTCGAGAAGAGCTTCGCGCAGGCCACGGCGATACTGTCCGCGTTCCACTCGGCGGGGACTCCTCCCGACGTGTGGAACGGGCTCACGCCCTGGTACTTCCAGGACCAGAGCGGGTGCCCCGTCTCGATAAAGCCCCACGTGTAGTACGGACCGGCCACGAGCAGGAACGCGAGCGCGCAGGCCAGCGCCCCGCTCGCGAAGCCGCGTCCGGCGCGCCACGCGAGGAGCGCCGCCACCAGGCAGGCCGGCGCGAGCACGAGCCCGTTGAGCTTGGTGAGCGCCGCCATTCCGGTCGCGGCTCCCGCGAGCGCCGCCCACGCGAGCATGCCGGCGGGCTTCTCCGGGCCCCCCCCACACCACTCGACGCACGCCAAGAGCGCGAGCGCTCCCCACGCCGCGAGCATGACGTCCATCGTGACCGTGCCCGTGAGGTGCTGGAACTGGGGCGTCGCGGCGATCAGTGCGATCGCCCAGGTTGCTCGCCGCGCACTTCCCAGGACCCGGCACGCCGCGTGCCACGTCGCCCACAGCGCGAGGAGGGCCCAGGGGATCGAGGCCCAGCGCAGCACGCGCAGGTCGAACCCGGCGCCGGCGAACGTGCTCTCCTCGTCGCGGCCGTGCTCGTACTTCAGGCGCGAGAACGGATCGACGTCCGCGCCCGAACCGGTGCGAGTGAACTCGGTGTTGACGGTCGAGGTGATCTGCCAGTCGTCTGCACCGACCGCGGTCAAGAGCGGCACCATCGACAGGAACCAGAGCGGCGGCATGTGTCCGCGCCCCAGCTCCTCGAGCTCGAAGGTCGGCTCGGTCGCGGGTTCGGTCAGGCGCCCCTCGATGGCGAGGAAGCGGATGTACCGCAGGTTGTCGCCCTCGTCGGCACCCTCGAAGAGCGGCAACAGGATCGCGTGCAGCGCCGCGAAGGCCGCGAACACGAGGAGAACCCCGCGCCGGCCCGACGAGCGCTCGGGCCCGGAATCCGTCCGGTTGGGCACGGCGAGATGATGCCGGTGGCGGAGCCGCGGCTCCAGGACCGGTGTCTCCTTAGAATGCGGACATGCAGAGCTCCGGCCCCATCCTCCTCGTGACGCTCCTCGCATCCGCCCCGCTGGCCCAGGACGGCACGGAAAAAGAGGTTCGCCTCCTCACGCCCGACGAGCTCCTCGTCGCCGGCCGCCTGAACGGCCTGGAGCTCGCTCCCGACGAGCTCGAGCTGATGCTCGGGGACGTGATGGAGCACGTCGCCGGCTTCGAGCTCATGCGGCGCACCCCGCTCGACAACGCCGTCCCGACGGCGCTCGTCTTCGACCCTCTGGGCGTGGGCGTGGAGCTCCGTTCGCGGCCGGCGGGCGGGAGCGGGCTCGTGCTGCCGAAGGCGGAGCCGCCGGCGGACTTCGAGTCGCTCGTGTGGGCCGACATCCCGACGCTGGCCGCGCTCGTCAAGTCGCGCGCGGTCTCCTGCGCAGACCTGACGGACCTCTTCCTGTCGCGCCTGGCGAAGATCGACGAGACCCTGCACTGCGTCATCACCTTCACGGCGGAGCGGGCGCGGGCGCAAGCGGCCGCTCTGGACCGCGAGCTCGACGAGGGCAAGTGGCGCGGCCCGCTCCACGGAATCCCCTGGGGAGCGAAGGACCTCCTGGCAGTCGCGGGCTACCGGACGACCTGGGGCGCGAAGCCCTTCGAGGACCAGGTGCTCGACCTCGACGCGACCGTGGTGAGGAAGCTGGACGACGCCGGGGCGGTCCTGATCGCGAAGCTCTCGCTCGGCGCGCTCGCCTGGGGCGACGTCTGGTTCGGCGAGACGACGCGCAATCCGTGGAATCCCGCGCAGGGATCGAGCGGGTCCTCGGCCGGATCGGCGTCCGCGACCGCCGCGGGCGGCGTGGTCTTCGCCATCGGCTCGGAGACGCTCGGTTCGATCGTGTCTCCGGCCCTGCGCTGCGGGAACTCGGCGCTGCGTCCGACGTTCGGCGCCGTCAGCCGGCACGGTGCGATGGCGCTCTCGTGGTCGATGGACAAGCTCGGGCCGCTCTGCAGGTCGTTCTCCGACGCCGCGATCGTGTTCGACGCGATCCGGGGGGAGGACCCCGAGGACGGTCACTCGCAGAGCCACGCGTTCGCGATTCCGGGCGCGACCGATGTGTCGGGCTGGAGAGTCGGCTACCCGGCGGCGGCGTTCGAGCGGAGCCCGCGCGACCGGCGCGTGCTCGACGAGCTGCGGGCGTTGGGCGTCGAGCTCGTCCCCGTCGAGCTCCCGCGCTACCCGGTGGACGCGATGGCCGTCGTGCTCTCGGTCGAGGCGGCGGCTGCCTTCGACGAGCTCACTCGCGACGGCCGCGACGAGCTGCTGGTCCGCCAGGTGGAGGACGCGTGGCCGAACGTCTTCCGCGCCGCGCAGCTCGTTCCGGCGGTGGAGTACGTGCGAGCGAATCGCCTGCGCGCTGCGCTCATGCGCGAGATGGACGCCGTGATGGCGGGGATCGACCTCTACGTCCATCCCGTCTATCACGGCCTGACCCTGACGAACCTGACGGGCCACCCCACCGTCATCGCCCCGAGCGGCTTCGACGACGCCGGCCTCCCCTACTCGATCAGCTTCACCGGCCAGCTCTTCGGCGAGGAGCGCCTGCTCGCGCTCGCCCAGGCCTGGCAGGGGTCGACGCGGTACCACGAGCGCCACCCGGATCTGTAGCGCGGGAGTCGGGGTCGGGGTGCCGCGCGGACGCGCGCGGTGAGTCGTGCGGGTATCTCCCCGCAGTGCCGTGCTCTCCGCGCACGGGCGGATGCCCGCGCGCGCGAGGAAGGCGCTTCAGCGCCGGTCCCTCGTGAGCCGACCGCCCTAGGCGGTGTCGGCGTGTTCCATGAGGTTTCTTCCGCCCGCCGGAGGCATTGCCGCGGGTACCGCGGCTTCACCGGTGTGGTGTCGCGGTGCCCTCGGACGGGTTGCTTTCCACGGGTTGCGAGTGTCGGGGAGTCGGAATGCCTTCGCGATGCTTGCGCGGGCTGCGCCGCGCAAGCGAGGCGTCGGGAGGCGACGACACGTGGAGGACGTCGGTGCGGGACGTCGCAATGCGCACTCGCTCGCGGGCTTCGCCCGACGAGCATCGCGTGACTTGGAGCCCGACCGCATGCGGCTCGTCACC
>JAJDET010000199.1 GCA_029259655.1 Planctomycetota bacterium | reverse complement strand
CGGTGTCCATGAGCTCCTGGTCACGCTGGTCGACCTGCTCGGGGGCGAGACGCCGTCCAGGACCGCGACACCCTGGACGCCGCTCCTCACCGGGGACTGGCTCGAGCGGCGCGCTCCTCTCGTCGCGCGCACCGCGCGCGGGAAGCCGCAGCACGCCATCCGGCGCGACTTCTTCAAGCTGATCGTCAAACCGTCGAGCAAGGCGCTCTATCACCTCGACAAGGACCCGCTCGAGCAGACGAGCTCGAAGACGCAACGCCCCGAGCTCCTGCGCGAGCTCGACCGCGAGCTCGAGCGCTTCAAGAAGCGGTACGCCGACAGGCCCGCGCCGGAACGATTCGCGCTCGCGCCGGAACGTCGGGCCGCACTCACCGCAATGGGTTACGCGGCGGGCGAGCTCGGCGGCGAGTGACGCGCGGGAGGGCGCTGCTCGCGCGGCGGAGGGTGAACCCTGAACGGCGTCTTCCCCGCACGACGGCGGACCCAGGCGAGCGCGGCCGCGATGCGCCGCTGGCGGACCATGGCGAGCTCGAGCCTGCGCTTCCCGGGGAAGTTGAGCAGCGACAGGGCGACCAGCATCGTCAACACGCCCTGACCGGGGATCACGAGCATCGCGATTCCGCACACGAGGAGCAGCGCCCCCATCAGGTTCTTCAGGGCGAGCGCGGTGATACGCAGTGCCGGGTGTCGCGCGGCGAACCGACCGGCGGGCGCGTGGGCGTGGGCGAAGTAGTCCTCCGGCAGGGCGGCTACCAGGAGCGGCAGGCCGACCAGGCTCAGCACGAACGTGGCGACACTCACGACCCCCGCCCAGCGGAGGAGATCGGGGTGCTCTCGGAGCCAATCGAGGACCGGCGTCATGGGGTTCGGGGCGCGGGCACCGCGCGGGAGCCCTCTGCTTGGGATTCAACGCTCTCCGATCCCGCCCCACAACGCCCGGGTGGGGTCCGGAATCGGGATCGTCCTCGGCTATCCTGAGCCCTGGGCTCGGGCCCTTCGACCCCGCCCCCCGTTTCGATCCCCGGCGAATCGCCCCTGAGACGAGACCTCGACCCCGATCGCGACTAGGTCCCATGATGCTCACCACTCTCGCGCTCACGCTCGCACCGTTCCTGACAGCCGATCCCGAGGACCGGATCGACTACGAGGGGATCCTCGCCCAGGCCCGCGAGCGGTACGGGCTCGAGGCCCAGGACCTCTCGGCGTACAGCATCGACGCGCTGCTCGACCGCGACTCCTTCGCGAAGGCCGAGATCGGTCCCTTCGACCTGCGCCTGCCCGTCCACGAGATGGAGGACAAGGGCGGTGCGGACCTGATGCGCGAAGCGACGACGAACATGCTCGATCTCCTGGAGGTCTGGGCCGAGTGGACGCGGGTCGACAAGGACGCCGTCGACGCGATTCACTCCGACATCGGCGTGCTTCGGAAGTGGGTCAAGAGCTGGTCCAACCGCAACTTCAAGAAGGCGCTCAACGAAGAGGGAGACTCCCTGTTCGAGCGCATGAAGACCGCGGACGACGGAGTACGCGCCGCGGGTCGCCGGCTGGCCGAAGCGCTGTCGCCGCGCTTCGACCCCGAAGTCCCCGGCAAGCCCGCGCAAATCGTCCTCGCGCCGACACGTGAGACGTTCGCGGAGCTCTCCACGCTGGTCGGCGCGATCGAAGCGACGCGCAAGGAGATCCTGTGGGGTCCCGACGCGGTATTCCACAGCGCCGCGTGGGGTACGGAGGTGCAAGTCGTCGCGCTCGAGTACGCCCACTGGCCGTGGGACACCGATCACCCCTTCAACGGCGACTCGATGAACGGGTTCGTCAAGACGGGGCGGCGACAGCACGTCGTGGACCGCGCGGCCGCGTCGCTCACCCGTGCGGTGTTCAACTCCATCGCGTCGCCGCTGGTCGAGCAGGCGCTCAAGACGAACCTCCTGATCGAAGTCGTCGGCGAGGAGCGCCCGACGTTCAGCTCGTGGTCGTTCAACTTCAGCCGCGCGGGAGGCTCGACGGCGCCCTACAGTCGGTTCGTTCCGGGCGGGAACTCGGCGGGCGGTACGCTCCCGGCTCGACCGGCGTCGGCAGGTCCCACGACGGGCAGCACGACGAGCTCGGAGGAGTCGCCCTACCGGGACAAGAACGGGCGCGACCACTTCATGGATCCGCTGGCCAAGGGCCAGAAGCGTGGCTTCAAGCTGGCCGCCAGAGACCCCGACATCCCGTCGGACAAGAAGCGCGACCGCCTGGCTCACTTCGCAGTCGGCATCCTGGGCAAGAGCGAGGCCGTCCCGGTGACGGCGCCCTTCCTCGGTGACGCTGCGGAGGACAAGCCCACGCCGCCCAACGAGTTCATCGACGAGTACGAGGAGTTCTTCCGCGCCTACCGCTCGGGCTTCCTGCACTGGCTCCGGACGGAAGGGCAGGCCGAGGACGAGGCCGCTTCCCCGGCCGCCTTCGCCCGCCTCCTGGAACGGCTCCGGACGCGCAGCAAGTCGGACACGCTCTCGTCGATGGTGGGCGAGGTCTACGGGATCCCGCTGTCCGGAGTCGACGGCGAGACCGACAGCCTCGAGTGGCGCTTCCTGGCCCGCGTGAGCAAGTAGCTCGGCCACGCCGGTTCGAATAGCATTCCGGGCCCGACCGCCCGCAGTCCGGGTGTTGAATCCCCCCCCCGCGAGAGCCCCATGCCTTCGAGTCGCACCCTCACGATCATCGTGTCCCTGTTCGCCCTCCTGTCCGGCTGCGCCGCCACCGAGGCCGCCGCGCCGAGACCCGCCGCCGAGAAGTACGCGACCTACAGGCTCACGGCCGACACGAGCCAGCTCTCGGCCGATGAGCGGCGCATGATCCCGCTCCTGATCGAGGCCGCGCAGCACATGGACGCGATCTTCTGGCAGGAAGCCTGGGGAGACAGGAGCGAGTTGCTCTCGGGGATCTCCGATCCCGAGATGCGGCGGTTCGCGGCGATCAATTACGGTCCCTGGGACCGGCTCGCGGGCAACGCGCCCTTCCTCGACGGCTTCGGCGAGAAGCCCCTCGGCGCGGGTTTCTATCCCCACGACGTGACCAAGCAGGAGCTCGAGTCGCACCTCGCGGCCAACCCCGGCGACCGCGAGGCCTTCGAGAGCCTGTACACGATCATCCGGCGCCGGATGGACGGAACGCTCCATGCCGAACCGTACTCGCGGGCCTTCTCCGCGGAGACGGACGCGGCAGCCGCGCTGCTCGAGAAGGCGTCGCGGCTGGCGGAGGATCCGGGGCTCCGGAAGTACCTCTCGCTCCGCGCGCTCGCGCTGCGCACCGACGAGTACCGGGCGAGCGACGTCGCCTGGCTGGAGATGAAGGACAACGGGATCGACGTGGTGATCGGCCCGATCGAGACCTACGAGGACCAGCTCTACGGGCGAAAGGCGGCGCACGAGGCGTACGTCCTGATCGTAGACAAGGAGTGGAGCGCGCGCCTCTCGCGCTACGCGCAGTTCCTGCCCATGCTCCAGCAGGGCTTGCCGGTCCCCAATGCGTTCAAGGCCCAGATGCCGGGAACGGACACCGACCTCAACGCCTACGACGTCGTCTACTACGCCGGCGACTGCAACGCGGGCTCGAAGACGATCGCGATCAACCTGCCCAACGACGAGACGGTCCAGCTCGAGAAGGGCTCCCGGCGCCTCCAGCTCAAGAACGCGATGCGCGCCAAGTTCGACCTGATCCTGGAGCCGATCGCCGACCTCCTGATCGCGGAGGACCTGCGTGAGCACGTGACCTTCGACGCGTTCTTCGCGAACACGATGTTCCACGAGGTCGCGCACGGTCTCGGCATCAAGAACACCCTGACCGGTCAGGGCACGGTGCGCGAGGCGCTGGCCGAGCACTCCTCGGCGCTCGAGGAGGGCAAGGCCGACATCCTCGGGCTCTACATGGTCTCGCAGCTCTTCGAGCGCGGCGAGATGGACGGCGGCCGCCTGATGGACAACTACGTCACGTTCCTGGCGGGCATCTTCCGGTCGGTGCGCTTCGGCGCCTCGAGCGCCCACGGCAAGGCCAACATGATCCGCTTCAACTTCTTCAACCGGATGGGCGCGTTCCGGCGCGACGAGGCGACGGGCCGCTACTCGATCGACGTGGACAAGATGGAGGCCGCGATCGAGTCCCTCTCGAGCAAGATCCTCATGATCCAGGGCGAGGGGAATCGCGAGGGAGCCGCGGAGATGGTGCGGGAGCTGGGGGTGATCGGTCCGGCGCTGCAGGACGATCTCGATCGGTTGTCGACCGCGGGGATCCCGGTGGACATCGTGTTCGAGCAAGGCACCGACGTTCTCGACCTGTAGTTGCTGATTGTTCGTGCCCGTGCCCGTGCCCGTGCCCGGCGTCGCCAGGCCCCGAATGCTGTTCCCGGATTAGCCGGCATCCGGGGACGTCCCCATCCGTGTGGGCAGGAGCTCGGCACTTCCCCCGCCGGGCACGGGCATGGGCACGGGCACGGGCACGAACCATCGGCAACTGGGAAATGAGAGCGTGGGAGTTAGTCGGTGTAACCCAGACTCCGCATGTGATCCCGCTCCTCCGCCGTCAGCTCCGCCCGATCCGCACGGCCCTCGACCACCGCGTGCCTCTTCATCGCCGCCTCCAGCGCCGGCAACACCTCGGGCGACCTGTCGATCGCGTTCCGCATCTCCCCCGGATCGCTACCCAGCTCGTAGAGCTCGCGTGATTCCGGGACGCGCGGCAGGTGCAAGCGCCGCTCCCAGCCCGGCAGGCGGTGGATGAGCTTCCACCCCGCGTGGCGGACCGCGAATCTCGGAGGCACGTAGTTGGCCGGCTCCTCCTGGATCGCCGTGTAGGAAGGTCCCGGTGCCCCGGCGCCCGCCTCGCGCATCACGTCGAGCAGGCTCGTTCCGTCCAGCGGCTCCTCGGACTCGACGCCCACGAGCTCGAGCACCGTCGGGACGAGATCGATGAGGCGCACCTGCTCGTCGACCGTGTCGCGAAGGTCACCCGCACTCGGCGGCGCGACGATGATCAGGGGAACGAGCAGCGTCGGATCGTAGAGATCCCGGTGCCAGTAGATCCGGTGCTCCCCCATCGACTCGCCGTGGTCCGAGGTCACGACCACGACGAGGTTCCCGTCCGGTGCCGCCTCGCGAGCTGCGGCCACGAGGCGGCCGAGCTGGTCGTCGGAGTACGCGATCTCGGCGTCGTACAGGTCGAGCATGTGCTGCATGTTGCGCGGCGAGTCGACGATCGCCGTGCGTCGCCGCGCCGGGATCAGGTACCAGTCGCCCTCCGCCGGGCCCTGATAGTCCCTCTGCGGCGCGAGGAGATATTCCTCCGGCGCGTGATACGGCAGGTGCGGGTCGTACATGTGCACCCACGTGAAGAAGGGCGTCTCGCCGTTGCGGTCCAGCCACTCCCTCGCGAGGTCCACGGTGTCGGCCGCGGGGCGCTCGTATCCCAGGATTCGAACGCCGAGCCGTTCGAGCTGCCTCCGGAAGATGCGCGCGAGGGAGACCGATCGGTCGACCTCCCTCGGAAACCAGGCGCGGCTGACGAACCAGTCGTCGTACTGGGCGAAGCGCGCGGGCAATCCGCTCGAGCGCTGCGAGACCGTCAGCCCACCGACGAACGCGCCGGTCGCGTAGCCGTGCCGCCGCAGGGTGTCCGCGAGCGTCGGGACGTCGTGGCGGAGCCGCATCTCGTTGGCGACCACACCGTGGTTCCCGGGGATCAACCCGGTGAGGATCGAGGCGTGCGACGGACCGGTGACGATCGCCTGCGTCACGGCCGTCCGGAACAGCGTCCCCTCTTCCGCCAGGCCGTCCATGATCGGAGTCCGCGCGGCCTCGTGCCCGTAGACCCCGACGCGATCCGCACGCAGGGTGTCGATGGTGACGAGCAGCACGCTCGGACGGCCGGGAGCGGCCTGCGTGTCCGGTACGACCGGGGTCGCACGCCACCCGAGCCAGCCGGTGATCGCGAGGGCGAGCGAGGCGCCCAGCACCGACGGCCAGGCGAGCCGGCGCAGGAGCGAGACGAGGGCCGCGAGCGCGGCGACGCCGCACGCGCCGACGGCCGCTGCCGAGCCGAGCCCGTCCGGCGCCTCGCGGGAGGACAGCGCGAGTCCCGCCGCGAGCACGACCGCGAGGAGCGACCACCAGATGCGCGCGCTCGCCAGCCACTCGAGGCGATCCGCCACGCGCAGCGCGGCTCGCAGGGCGACCCATCCGAAGGCGAGGGCCGCCAGGGTCAGGACCGGCGAGACCGCCCCCTGGAGGGCCACCACGGCCACCGCGATCGCGGCCGGCGGCAGGGAGAGCGCCAGGACCCGGGGACGGTCGAGCTGTCCGGCGAGCACGCTCGCGAGCACACCGCACGGGAGCCCGACGGCGGCGTAGAGCAGGACGACACCGACCAGGGCCTGGCTCGCCTCGGACTGCGGCAGGTCGCGGCCGAGCCCGGCCGCCGCCCACTCGGCGAGCCCGATCACGGCTCCCACCGCGGGCGAGAGCAGGAGGCACTCGGCCCGCACAGAGGAGGATCGTCCGTCCGAATCGCCAGACATGCTCTCCGGAGTATTGGCGCTCGCGCCGGGATATCCCAGACGATTCGGGGGCTCTGTGGAGGGGACGCGAGCCCTCGCACTAGCCCGGACTGTTCATGAGCCGCGAGGCAGAACGCCTCGATTCGGTTCCTGCCGGTACCTTGCGCGTGCCGGCCCCGCAGGCGACCTCGACGGGTCGTCGAGGACGCCGG
>JAJDET010000198.1 GCA_029259655.1 Planctomycetota bacterium | reverse complement strand
CCCCCCCACTGGCGAGAGCGAGCCCGCAGGGCGAGCGCCTCGCATCCCCACAAACAACAGCCCCTCTGACGCTATGGACGACCACAACAGACTCGACCGCTTCCACACCCCCTCGCTCCTCGTCGGCGTTGTTCTCGCCGTCGGCGTTCTCGGACTCATGTCCGCTCAGGACGACTCAGCCGACGACAGTGAGACCGTAGGCAACCAAGCGATGGTCGAGGCCCTGAAGGCTCTCACCGCCGCCCAGGAGAGGCAGGCCGTCGCCTGGGAGACTCTCGCTGAAAAGGGCTGGCCAACGCCACAGAACCTCACGCTGACGGGCAACGTTCCGAGCTTTCTCCGCGTCGGCATCTCGGGCTCCCTGGGGGTGGCGAACGCAGGCGGCAAATTCTCGGTCAACAACTTCTAGCCTCGCCAGGGCTGACCTGCTCCCACGGCAGGCGAAGGTCGGCTTGGGCCAAGCGGGGCCTAAGTCCTGGGAGGGGCCCTCCTTGGGCGCGCGCCACGCGAGGCAAAGAAGCCGCGATCCGGGTAGGAACTGCCCGCCAGCGCTCGCCATCCGAGAGAGGAGACGGGGTCTTTCGAGCCCCGATCGACGGACGATAAGGCATGGAGGGTCAGGGGGTTACGACGCTCACTAGTTGCATCGCCTCGCATCGCCTAGATGATCCCAGGACGCTACGTAAGAGCAAGATCCTGGGACTTCGATCGCTCTTCGTTACCTTCCCCACTCTGGCCCCGTCCAGAAGCCAACACTTCCCCGCCCTTGATGTCCGAGAAAGCCTCAGTCGAGTTCGCAGTAGCCGTTCTGGGGGCCATGAACCCGGCTATCCACACCCCTGATTGGTACAGGTACCTGGACCTCATCTCTGATGAGGAGTTGGCGACGAGCAAAGGAGCCGGACTCGCGGTCAGCCAGATCGTTGCTCAGTTCACAGCGCCTTCTTTCCAGATCATCTGCAATGAGGGCAAGTGGATGATCCGGGCGGGCGAAAGCGAAGCGGAGAGAGCCACCGACATCGCGACCCGAGTATTCGATGCTCTCGACCAGACTCCTGTATCGGCCTACGGGATCAACCTCACGGTCCACACTGACACTGGCCTAGAGGACATTCAAACCAGACTCCTGAAGCGGCTCGGAGGCATGCTCGCGGTTGATGAGGACCTCCAATTCTGCACGATCAAGTACTCGATTCCAGTTGAGGGCAGAGTCTTGAACGTTGTCCTAGAGCCTTCGCAAAAACACAAGAGCGCGTTGTTTGTGGCTCTCAACTACCACTACCCGACTCGCGCGAAAGAGTTTGAAAAGTTCGATCTCGGCCCCCTCATAAAGGAAGCTGCGACAAGGGACACAGAGGACTACATGAAGCGCTGCAAGAGCCTAGTCGATGCGATTTCGTCAGAGGGAGCGTAGCCATGCCGGTGATCATGCGTGACGATTCTCCTGGCCACCAGGACTCAACTTTCGACGGCGTACAGGACGTCCAGTGGGTAACCACTTCGCAGATCCTCGATGACAAGTGGCGAAGCGAAGACGCGCTTCCTCGGACCTGGGCTATTGGCGGCTATGCACTCGACAGATACGCGCTTGAAGAAGGCGCTAAGCGTTATGATGCCTTTCACTTTCCTCCGGCATCTGGCCTCGCAACCACAGATCTAGCTGAGAGCTTCGACCTCAACTTCGCCTTCTTGCCCGAGGAAGTCGAACCGCCTTGGGATCCAGATGATCTAGCCTTCACAGTCCGACGTGATGAAGCCAAGGCGCCGTGGGTGCGAGGCACTGACGTGCCGACTGGTGTCGTCGCGGCCTTGCCGTATGAGTTCCTCTATGACGCTCTCGGAAAACGAAAGGGCGCATTTGCCAACAGGGCATTCCGCGAGGGTCTTCTGGAGGAATGGGCAGGCTCAGGCGAGCAGGGTGCTCTCTGGCTCTGCGAACGACTTCGACACAACATCTTCCTGGAACGCCAAACAGATGCCGTCGAAGCGCTGATTGGTGTCGGCTCTGAGGCAATCCCATCGATCCTATGCACACTTAGCATGACGCCTTCCGAAGGTCAGGCGGAAGCTCTGCTGAAGGCCATTCGATGGATCGGAGACCTGTCTTCCCGGCAGCAATACAAGCTTCGTGGCATCATCCGACGCTATCTTGAGCACCGTTCTTCCCTAGTGCGAATCGCTGCCGCGAAAGCCACGTCCTGCCTCCGGATCATCCCTGCAGACGACTTACTTCGCTACGCACGAAGCCTTGAGGACGACCCTGACGTGCGCGAAGAAATCGACGATCTCCTGGCTACAGAATAGGAACTGGCGCGCGTGTGGATGTTTCGCCTCGGGCGGCTTTCAAGTTGGACGATCTTCATCGCCAAGGCCAAGGCCCGGCGCAGCCGTGATGCGGCTTTAGAAGATGATGTGAGGCTCGCCGCAAGAGATCTGACTCTGCGTGACGATGAGGATGGCCTCTCCGTCTACCGTGTCGACGAGATTGAGAATGCTGGGCGTGTCGCTGTCATGTACGCGGTAACCGTTTGGAATCGCCCAGACAGCATTGAGTATGTGCTGATTCCTGACCGCTGCTTGGAGGGCTATGAGTGCGTTCCCACACCATCTGCGGACGGAGCACTACAGTTGAGAGAGCTTCACCATGAGATCTTCGGTCTTCGGGACGCCGCAAAGCGGGATGAGCTAGCACGGAGAGTGCTGAGCGAACGCCCCCACGAGACGAAGCTCGTGGATCGGATACGAGAGCAGGCTGTAATCGAGACCGGGCGAGAGCTATCTGATTCCGACGATGACGTGAGAGAGCATCTAGCGGGAGAGTGGCCTAGCTTCCTCATGGGCGAGGAATCAGAAGCAGGCGAAGACGAGTGACCTGAGCTTCGATCACGACGGGGTCATCGGTTCGCCGCGACCTCGTAAGCCCCTTTGAAACTAGGACCTACCGAAGACCGCGACGCACCGACTCAGACTACGCGTGGGCAGGCTCTGCCCCGTGAACGCCCTCCGACAACAGCTCGCAGCGTAGAGCCGTGCCAACTCCGTCCTTGGTCGTAAGGCAGCTGGACGCGAGATCACCCAACGCATCCAGCAGGCGGCCCCTAACTCCGGGCCGACCGCTCCGTCCGTCCCAGCGCTTCGCGCGCGTAGCTTCTTCCGCCGCCGCGGTCCCCCTCCAGATTCTCTTCGCGTCCTTCCCACGAATCGGCGTCCACTCGGGGAAGCGCTTGGCGAGCGTGACGACGATCGTCGCATCGACGGAGTCTCGAAACGCGCAAAGGGTCGCGTCCCCGTTTCCCAGCAACTCCGCGCCAACAATCTGGCCGCCGTTCCTCCGAACCAGGAGCTTCGGCACACCTTGCCGCACAATCTCTCGGAAGATGGACGCTCGCGTACGAACCAGCTCGCGGCGTAGCTCCTTCAGAACGTCGCCTTCAAGGTCGGGATAGGCCGCGGATGATTCCGCAAGCTTGGTGATCTTCGCATTGATGGGCTTGTGATCGAATTCCAGGTTCAATTGCATCACCCCGAGCAACGCGAACCACAAGGAATGGACGAGTCCAATCGCACCACTCAAGCGCCCCGTGACCTGACGCACGATGTCTCCGCAGTCGGCGAAGTCCTTCCAAGGGTCCTGACCTAGCGGCCACTCCAACAACGCCCAACGATCGACGGCGACCCGCTGTTGCGCCGTCCGCAATGCGTCGGCCCACCCCCCCGCTGGATCTTCACCGAGGACTTCGCGGTCGGGATACCCGAACTCACCAAGCTCGGTGAACCTCGCTTCGGAAAGAGGTCGGTCTAGCAACTCGATGAACGACTTGGCGCGCGCAAGTCGCGCCTCAGGGCTTTCCGTACTCTCCATCATCCAATCTCCTGCGCTACGCGCTGCAAGGTCGCGAGATCGCGATCGACGTATGACGCCTGCGCAACGCTGGCGTCGTGACCCAGAACCGTCGCCGCCGTGGCGAGGTCGTACCGGTCACGCAGCCTCGTCGAGACCGCGTGACGGAGCTGGTATGGCGTCCACGGCTCAACTCCTGCGCCGCCACATGCTCGCGTAACCGCGCGCCGCAAGCTGTCGCTTGAGTAGCACTCCCCGGGCTGGATCCTGGGGGCTCGCCGCCGATTGCTGCCCGGGTAGTTCCCGGTGCTGGCGGCCGTGACGCGTTCGCGATGGCGCTCCGCGAGGCGCTCCTGCTCGCTCTCGCGGGGCGAGAAGCAGTACGCGTCCTCGGGCCTCAGCATGTACCTCTTGAGAACAGCCTGCGCCTTCGGCCCGATCCCGATGCGGCGATCCTTTCCCCTGTGGAGGGTCTTGTGAGACTGCGGCGCGTACACCCAAACATCCGCGGACCGGTCCAGGTCGGCCAGACGCATCGAGAGACACTCGCTCGGTCTCATGCCCGTCAGCCAGAGCAAGCGCACGACGTCGCGAAGTACGCGACCAAGATGCGGCAGGGTGGCTTCGACGACATCCTCCGCGACGCCGTTCACTCGCTTGGACTCGCGGCACTTGGTTCGCCCGAGCCTGAGTGACTCCACGGTGCGTAGCGCTTGGTACGTTGCGACAGGGATCAGCTCATGGCTGACGCCCCACTTGAACGCCGCGACGACGCGGCTGACGTACTGGTTGACTCCGTTGCGAACCCACCTATCGCTGGCGACCATCGCGTCCCGGACGCCACGCAGCGCCACGGGTCCGAACGACGCGGCCGGTTCGTCGCGGTGCGCATCGAGTTCGGCAAGCGCCAGTCGAAAGTGGGACTGCTCGGTCGAGGACTGCCCGTAGTGGTCGCCTGCGTGCGCGAGGAAGCGCTTCACAAGTTCACCGACCCGGATTCCCTCGTCGCCATCATCCGGCGGAGGTCCGCCCGTCGCGCGGTAGCGCCGGAGCCAGCGCTGGGCCCGCAGCAGCGTGGCCTCGTCGGGGTTCAGGCCACCGCGTTCAAGGTAGCGGCCTTGAAACCAACGCCGCGATCATCCGTCTGGACACTCGGGGAGCAGGAAGTACGCGAGGCCCGACGACTTGTGGAGTCGTAGCTTCTCGCCTTCGACCAAGGTCCAGATCGGCGGGACCACCTTCGACCGTCGTCGCGGGCGTTCACTCGTCGATCGATCTCCGTCCCGAACCACATTCTTCGCACTCGGCATGCCGCCTCCTCGCTCGGGGCAGCGTGTGCCCCGTAGTTTGGTGGTCGCGGCCTCGCCGATTCGCTATGGCGTCGGTCGTAACTCGCAGAAACTGAATGAACTATGAATGGTCGGGGCGAGAGGATTCGAACCTCCGACCTCTGCAACCCCATTGCAGCGCGCTAGCCATGCTGCGCCACGCCCCGACCCGGGGGGGACTCTTATAGGGTCGACCCCCTGCCCGCGTCAACGGGGTGGGCGCTCGCGTGGTTGCCGGAGCGGGAGGGCTTGTCGAGAATGCGCGCATGGCGCGTCCCCTGCGCGGACTCTGGAAGGTGAGGAGCTACGGCCGGCGGCGACACCGGACGTGGATGTTCTCGATGACGATGGCCTCGCTCGGCTGGGGCTGCTGGTGGGCGGCGCTCTTCCTCGCCAAGTTCGCGGACGTCACACCCAACGCGCGGACGGTTGCGATCGTCGCCGCGCTCTTCGCGGCACCGGGAATCCTGGCTGCTCTCGTCACGATGCGCGCGCAGAAGGCCTGGCTCTACTTCGCGGCCGTTCCGCTGCTCGCGAACGGGGGCCTGCTCCTGCTCCCACTCCTCATCCCGGAGAACCTGTTCGGTCCCAGGTAGACGACCGCCGCTCTCGGGAAGAGCCCGACCCTCACCCCGAGAGGCGATCGGAAGCGAGCAGCATCCAGGTCCCCGTCACCGCCGCCAGAACCGTCAGGCCGAGCACGAGGAAGGCCACGCGCCGGTGGAGCGGACGCGCCCCCGGTCGCCGCAGCGTCGCGATGCCCGTCGCGATCGGAAGCAGGTAGGCGAGCGTCGTGATCTTCGCGATCGTGAGGTGCACGGGAGTGATCCAGCCGGCGCTCTCCAGGTCGTAGACCTCGCCCAGCTTCTCGGCGAAGTAGATCGTCACGCCGAGCGACGCCACCGCGCAGACCACGAGCGGGATGTGCATCCTGCGCTTCGCGGCGAGCCCGGTGGACACGACCCCGCCGAGCAGAGCGAGCGTCACGAACAGGAAGAGGACGAACCCCGTGTAGACACTCAAACCAGGCTGCCCGAGAAGCCTTCCATCTCGCGTGAGGGCGCGCGCGTCATCAGGTCGGCGACGCCCTCGGCGGGGCTCTTCTTCTCGAACAGGATCGAATGCACTTGCTCGGCGATCGGCATCGACACGTCGCGCGCCTCGGACTCCGGACCGAACAGCGCCTTCGTCGTCCAGACGCCCTCGGCCACCATCTTCATGTCCGCGAGGACTTCCTCGAGCGTCTCGCCGCGACCGATCCGCTCACCGACGAGCCGGTTGCGCGAGTGGCGCGAGCAGCAGGTCGTGACCAGGTCGCCGAACCCCGCCAGGCCGAAGAAGGTCTCCTTCTCGGCGCCGTGCACGATTCCGAAGCGCGCCATCTCGACCATTCCGCGGGTGAGTAACGCCGCCTTGGCGTTGTCACCGAGCTCCAGTCCGTCCGAGATCCCGGCCGCGATGGCGATCACGTTCTTGAGCGCTCCGCCGAGCTCGACACCGACGACGTCGTGCCCGGCGTAGACGCGCAGGGTCTTCGAGCTCAGGGCTTCCTGTACACGCTCGGCCAGCTCCGCGTCGGTGCTCGCCGCCACCATCGACGCGGGTAACTTGCGGGCGACCTCCTCGGCGTGCGTCGGACCCGAGAGAGCGCAGATCGGCCGGTCCCCGAGCTGCTCGGTGATGATCTGCGTGGGGCGCGAGAACGTCTCGATCTCGAGCCCCTTCGTGGCGGAGACGATCGGGACGTTCCCCGGCAGCGCGTCCTCGAAGGAACGCATGACACCGCGCAGGAACTGGGTCGGGACGACGCTGATCACGAGGTCCACGCCGTTGGCCGCCGTGAACGTGTCGGCCGTGACGACGAGCGTGTCGGGCAGCGGAACGCCCGGCAGGAACCGCGTGTTCTCGTGGCGCTCACGCATGTCCGCCGCCTGCTCGGGGAATGCGCTCCAGAGCACCGTGTCGATGCCCTTCTCGACGAGTGCGAGAGCGAGGGTCGTCCCCCACCCCCCGTCGCCTATCACGACGACCTTGCGCACGGGGTCGGTCATGACGGCTCGCCCCCTCCCGCACGTGATTCGGTCCCGTCGAGCATGCGCCTGATGTTGGCGCGGTGACGCCAAAGTATCAACACGGCGAGTGCTCCCGTTCCGAGTACGAGCTCCGATCCGTGCGGACGCGTCCCCGCCCGCGCCCAGGCCGCCACGGGCCAGGCGACGGCCATGACCATCGAGGCCAGCCCCACGTAGCGCGTGGTCACGAGCACCACGAGCCATGCCAGACCGGCGATAACGAAGACCATGGGGTCGATCGCGACGATCCCGCCGGACCCGGTGGCGACCGCCTTCCCGCCCCGGAACCGCAGGTAGACGGGCCACACGTGCCCGCACACCGCCGCGGCCCCGCACAGGACGCGGAGCAGGGGGAGCGTCTCGGGATCGGAGGTCGCCAGCGCGGCGAACCAGAGCACCGGAACGTAGCCCTTCCCGAAGTCGAGGAAGAAGCACAGGACCCCCAGCGGACGGCCGAGCGCCCGCATCGCGTTCGTCGCCCCGATGTTCCCGCTGCCGATTGTCCGGAGGTCCGTGCCTTTCAGGAGGCGAACCAGGACCCAGCCGAACGGAACGGCTCCGAGCAGGTACGAAGCTAGGAGGGCAAGGGCGAGCACAGCGACCCGGAGTGTATACACTTCCGCGTATGCGTCTCCGCCGGATCGGCGTCGACACCGGTGGGACGTTCACCGACCTGGTCGTGGGCGCGGGGAGCGCCGCGCGGGTGGTGAAGGTCTCCTCGACACCCGGGAATCCTGCGCAGGCCGTCGTCCTTGCGCTCGACGCCGTCGACGGCCGCGGCGCCAAGAACCACGTCATCCACGGGACGACGGTGGCGCTCAACGCCCTGCTCACGGGTCGCGTGGCCAGGACCGCGCTGGTCACCGGTGAGGGGTTCCGCGACCTGATCGAGATCGGGCGCCAGCACCGCCCCGACATCTACGCGATGCATCCCGAGAAGCCCGCGCCGCTCGTCCCGCGAAGTCGGCGCTTCGAGGTCGCCGAGCGAGCCTGGCCGGACCCCGACGGCGGCGGACTCGTCACGGTCGTGAAGTCCACGCGCGAGGAGCTCGACCGCCTGCGCGAGCGGGTGGAGAAGAGCGGCGCCGAGAGCGTCGCCGTCTGCCTCCTGCACTCGTTCGCGGATCCTCGAGCGGAGGAGCGCGTCGCCCGCGCGCTCCGGCCGCTCCGGATCCCGGTGACCGCGTCCGGAGTCCTGCTCCCGGAGCATCGCGAGTTCGAGCGCTTCTCGACCGCGGTCGCGAACGCGGCGCTCGCCCCGCTCGTCCGCGATTACCTCGGCCCGCTCGCAGAGCGCCTCGACGGCGCGCTCCTCTCGATCCTGCAGTCGAACGGTGGAACGCTGCCCGCAGAGCGCGCGGCCGAGGAACCCGTCCGGATCGTGCTGTCCGGCCCCGCCGGAGGCGTGGTGGGCGCGGCCCGAGCGGCGCGCGAGGCCGGCTTCGGCTCGATCGTCGCCCTCGACATGGGCGGCACGAGCACCGACGTCGCGTTCCACTCGGCGTCCGAGCGCGACGACGACGCCCTCGCGGTGCGCACCTCGGAGGTCGCAGGCCTCCCGCTCGCCGTCCCGGCCCTCGACATCCACACGATCGGCTGCGGCGGCGGCTCGCTCGTCCAGGTGGACGAGAGCGGAGCGCTGCACGTCGGCCCCGAGAGCGCGGGAGCGGACCCGGGACCCGTGTGCTACGGAGCGAGCGATCGCCTGACGGTGACCGACGCGCACGTCCTGCTCGGTCACGTGCGCGAGGGGACGTTCCTCGACGGGGGCCTCGCGCTCGACGTGGACGCGGTCGCGCGCGCGTTCGAGGCGCTGGCGGCGACCTTCGGCGCGCGTCCGGTCGACGTCGCGCGCGCGGTGCTCTCCGCCGCCCGCGCCGCGATGCGCCGCGCGCTCTCCGTCATGACGATGCAGCGCGGACAGGACCCGCGAAAGACGCC
>JAJDET010000197.1 GCA_029259655.1 Planctomycetota bacterium | reverse complement strand
CGCCGACCCGGAAGAGGCGATCCTCCCGCAGGAGGTCCGCCAGCTCCCGCCAGACGTCGTCTCCCGTCCCGGCCGCCCGGTCGAGCTCGCGCCAGTCGTCGGTGCCCTCCGACCTGTCGACGATCCGGGAGAGGGAGAGGTCGGTTGCTCGGTGGGATCCTTGCATGGTCAATCGTTGGCAACGCGTTGTTCTTCGGGGCTCGTGAGCTCGCGCAGGCGCCTGCGCGCACGTGCGAGTCGGGATTCGACGGTGGTCTCGGGAAGACCGATGGCCTCGGCGACCTCGCGCTGGGTCAGCCCCCCCAGCGCGCGCAGGAGGAGCGGCTCACGCAGCTCGAACGGAAGCCGCTCCGCCCGGCGCAGCACGGACGCCAGGGCGTCCCCGTCCTGCGGTGCCGCCCTCGCCGCGAGCTCCTCGCAGGCGAGCTCTTGCGCGGGTCGATCGCGCCGGGCGCGGGCGCGTCCGGTGTTGACAGCGACCTCGCGCAGCCAGCCGCGCAGCGCACCCGGATCGCGCAGCTCTCCGATTCGATCGATGAGGGTCACGGCCACGTCCTGAAGGGCGTCCTCGAGGTCGCGCACGCCCTGGGCCGCCAGGACGGCCGCCACGTAGCGCCGGTGCACGCACCACAGGCCCGCGAGGGCCTCCCGGTCGCCACCGGCGGCTCTCGCGTGCAGGTCGTCCGTGCCGCCCGGATCTCTGCCCATTCGTCCTTCTGGATGCACGTGCGCTCCCCTTCCGTCGAGAAGAACGGAAAAACTCGGGCCCGGTGCTCCCGACTCCCGGAAAGGGGTACGGCTACGATGGTCGCCCGTGGGTACCCCCTACCCCGATCTCGGCCGGGACCGCACGCGAGACCATGAACTACTGCGCACTCCTACTGGCTCTCGCCCCGGACGTCTCCACCGAGGTCGCCGGGCTGGCACGTCCGCTCGTGGACGCGGAGCTCGTCCCGGGGATCTGCATCGGGTGGATCGCCCGCGACGGAGACTCCGGCCTCGTCGCCGTCGGCCGGAACGGCCGCGACGATGCCCGACCGATGGAGCCCGACGCGATCTTCGAGATCGGCTCGGTGACGAAGTCGTTCACCGGCCTCCTGCTGGCGCGAGCGGTCGCCCGAGGCGAGCTCGAGCTCGGCGATCCGCTCGCCGCCGTGCTGCCCGAGGAGCTGAGGCCGCAGGACGAATCTGTCCGGCTGGTCGATCTGGCGACGCACACCTCCGGCATGCCGGAGATCCCCACCAACCTCGTGCGCGACATGTCGCGCTTCGTCGTCGACTACTCGGGCTACGACCGCGAGGACCTGTCGCAGTTCCTCCGGGCGTTCCGGCCGGAGTCGACACCCGGCGAGACCTACGTCTACAGCAATGTGGGGTTCGGCGTTCTGGGGTTCGCTCTCGCCGAGAAGGCGGGGGTCGCGTTCGACGAGCTGGTCACGAGCGCGATCATCGAACCGCTGGAGCTCCGGTCCACGGGGATCCGCCTCGATGCGCAGCTGAGTGAGCGGCTCGTCATCGGGCACGACCCGAACGGAGACCCGGTCGAGCCGATGGAATTCGGCGCCCTGGGCGGATGCGGTGCACTGCGCTCGAACGTGCCCGACCTCCTGCTCTTCGCGCGCGCGTTCCTCGACGAGGACGGGCCGCTGCGCGATCCAGCGCGGCTCGCGAGCCACGGAGCCTGGCGAGCGCCGTCCGGCGTCGAGCTCGGGCTCGGCTGGAACCTCGCACTCGACGGAAACACCTGGTTCCACGACGGCCTCACCGCGGGGTTCGCCGCGTTCGTGTCCTTCGACCGGAAGAACGGCACGGCAGTCGTCGCCCTGGCCAACGGTTCGACGCCGCGCGTCTCCGAGGTCGGCGTCGCGGTACTGCGTCACCTGCTCGGGATCCCGGTGTCACCGCCCACGGCACGCATCCCCGCCGCGGTCGAGAGCTCCGCACTGAAGCGGCTCGCCGGGGACTACGACTCCCGGTTCGGATTCACGGTTCACGTGACGAGCGAGGAGGACCGCCTCTACGCGCGCGTCGCCGGCCAGCCCCGGTACCGGCTGTTCCCGCAGAGCGAGCGGAGCTTCTTCTACCGCACCATCGAGGCCACGGTCGATTTCGAGTCCGAGGGCGCGGGACCGGCCGACGTGCTCGTCCTCCACCAGAACGGGCGCGACTACCGCTGTGCTCGGAGCGACTGACCGGCCCCGCCCTGGTGGCGGATTCAGGCTAGAGGTCCGGCCAAGAAAGCAGGACCACGCCGAGGCCGAAGGCCGAGCCCGGCGCGGAGTCGTGCCGGGCGCCGCAGGCATCCTTGGCGCGCGCTGATGCGCGCCAAGTCACAACGGGGCCGAAGGCCCCGCCGGCGCGGAGTCGCGCCGTGCGCCGCAGGCATTCTTGGCGCGCGCTGATGCGCGCCAAGTCACAACGGGGCCACCGTTTCGAGTGTCCCCTCGGTCACGCGCCGAAGCAGACGCTCCCGGACGCGTGCGGGATCCGCTCCCTGCGGCAGGAGCCGCCACACGAAGAGGTATCTGCCGCCCTCCTCCGTCTCCTCGCCCTCTACGGCGATCACGTCCAGCGAATACTCGGCGTCCAGACGGCCGCCTGCGAGGACGTCGAGCGAGTGGTTCACCTTGCCCAGGAGCTCATCGGTGTCGGCTGCGCCGTGGAAGTTGGCGCGCACGAACGTCGGCCGGATCCCGCGCGCGAGGAACCAGCGGAAGTCGACCGGGTTGTCGTGGCCCGGCATGCGATCGCGGACGTCCTCGGGCGGGGGCTCCTCCGCGACCTCGCGGGTCACGAGCCCGAGCTGGTCGTGGACGAAGAGCCCCGAGTGGTAACCCACGGCACCGATCGCGGACAGGGCGATCGACTCGCCCGGCCGCGCGATCGCGGCCAGCGCCCGACCGCGACTCGCCCAGCGACGCGTCTCGACGTCCTGGCGCCGCCAGTACTGGTACTCGCTGCGATAGCCTCCGAGCTGCTCGCGGAAGTCCAGCGCGGAGCGTGCCGAGCTCGGCACGACGGAGAGGTCGAAGGCCGGCAGTAGTCCCAGGACGACCAGGCTGAGGGCGCCGATCCGGGAGGCGCGCTTCGAACGCGTGCGGACGCGATCGAGGAGGTGTGCCCACGCGATCGCCCCGAACGCGAGGCCCGGGACCAGGAACCGGCCGAAGGCCATGAAGTCCCCGCTCACCAGCACGGACCAGACGGGGAAGGCCAGGGCCAGCACGGCCACCGACATTCCGCGAGCACCGCGCCGCAGCGCGACGACACAGCCCGGCACGATCGCGACCAGCGAGAGGGTCGTGAGGAGCTGGATCGCGAGGTACTCGAGCCCACGGGCGATCCGGTCGGGTCGCACGCCGGCCGCGAGCTTCGCCGTCGAGCTCGAGGACAGGAAGTGCCCGAAGTACCCGATGCGCCAGGCCGTGAACGCCCCGAACACAACGGCGAGCGTCAGGGCTCCGACCCGGAGGAAGCGCGCCGACCCCGGGCTCTCTCCCCGTCGGCACGCGAAGCCGAGAACGAGCACGAGGACCGCCCAGTAGACACCCTCCGGGCGCGAGAGCGCGACGAGCGCGAGGAGCCCCCCGCCCGCGACGCCCCGGGCGAGGCCGCCGCCGGGCGCCAGGACGATCCGATCCACGGCGAGGAACAGGAGCAGCGCGAAGCTCATCGTCTCCAGGCCTCCGGTCGACCACACCGCGAAGGGAGTGCAGCACGCCAGGGCCAGCGTGGCCGAGAGCGACGTCTCCCCGTCGAAGGAGAACCGAAGGCGGAGAGCCCGGTACACCAGGAGGAGGAGCGCCGTGCCGCAGGCCGCGGAGAGGAGCGGCATGACGCGGACCGTGTCGGCGCCCGACAGGTCCACGAGGCTCGCGAGCGCCACCCACGCGAAGTTCGAGAAGCCCTCGACCGGGACGTGCTCTCCGACGTTGTAGCGGAGTCCGAGACCCGAAGCCCAGTTCCTCGCGTATCGGAAGCTGATGTAGGCGTCGTCGGTGACGAACCAGAACCGTCCGACGAGCGCTGCGTGGACCAGCCACGCGAGGCCGAGGGCCGACCAGCTGACTGCGCGAGACAACCCGGGTCAGCTCTCCGAGACGGTCTTGACCCGCGTCGCACCGAGCAGGCGCTCGATCGCGATCATCCGCCGGCCGAGGAAAGGCACGTGCTCGATGCGTGCGACCACCTGACCCTCACGCCGGATCAGGAGCGTGCCGCCCCCGAACGTGAGGAGGTACTCGAGGATGTCGGGCACCTCGCGCGAGACCGTGCTCCCCAGGCGCGGCACGCTCTGGTCGCGTCCCCAGGGCTGGATGTAGTGAACGAACTCGTTCGCCTCGAGGCGCCAGTAGTCGAACCGGGGTTGCGCGAGCCCGACCACGAACAGGACGAGCAGGATGGACCCCATCACGAAGTAGGCGTCTGTACTGAGGGTCACGTCCAGGGCTGCGATCCACCCCAGCACGGCCCCGGGCAGACCGAACTCCTCGCGGTGCGCGATCCAGGCGCCCAGGCCGAGCAACGCGAAGACGAGGACGGTGATGAGGAACTTCTTCTGGTCGAGGTCCGAGACGATCACGAGCAGGTTGAAGGTCCAGACGCCGACGGTCACGAGCCCCAGCGCTGGGGAGGGTTCGTCGGAGAAGGCCTGGAGCAGGCCGCAGGTCAGCAACGTGAGGACGGAAGGCCAGAAGTAGACGATCATCGGGAACGAGGCGACCGGCACCGCCTCCTTGTCGCGATCGACGCCGCGTGGGTAGTAGACCTCCCAGACGGACTCCTTCTCGAGCCCCGCCGGACCGCGCGTCACCGCCCGCTCCTCACCGCTTCCGTCGGAACCGGTGGCCTGGTCTTCCTCGCTCATGCCGCCTCCCGCGTCTCCCACACCGGCCGAGGATAGCGCGGCCTACCCCACGCCGCGTTCCCCGGGCCGGGAAACGGCCGGTTTCCCGGTGACCGCTCGAGGGCCGGGACGTACTCGAAGAGGAGCCCCATCGGTCCTCGGGAACGCAACCCGGACTCACTCATGCAGCAGGCCGAAACTCAGCCGGCGACCGGCGCAACCTCTTTCAAGAGCGTCCTGGCCAGCCTTGCCGGACGCGTCGTCACGATCGTCAACCCCGAATCCTTCGTGGACGCTCCCCTGGGCCGGCGCCTGACCTCGGGCGTGTACCGGGCGAAGGTGCTCAGCGTGGAGAAGGACTGCCTGTGCCTGGCCACGGAGTTCGAGCACAAGAGCGGCGCCAGGAAGGACAAGGAGCCCGTGCGTCAGTTCGTCCCCATCGGCCGGATCAAGCGCATCAGCCTGCTCGCGAAAGAGCGGATGATCCACCTCTAGCGCTGCTAGCCCGGACGATTCATGAGCCGCGAGGCCGAACGCCTCGATTCGGTTCCTGACGGTACTTTGCGCGTGCCGGCCCCGCAGGCGACCTGGACAGGTCGTCGAGGACGCCGGTGCGTGCAAGGTGCCGGCAGGGGCCGAAAGGACGGCGAAGCCGG
>JAJDET010000196.1 GCA_029259655.1 Planctomycetota bacterium | reverse complement strand
CCGTGGTGCCCGTAGTCGCGTATCGCACCAAGGGTGACGAGCCGCATGCGTCGAGGCCCCCAGTATCGCGATGCTCGTCGGGCGAAGCCCGCGAGCGAGTGCGCATTGCGACGTCCTCCTCCGACGTCCCGCACGGGTCGTCGCCTCCCGACGTCTCGCTTGCGCGGCGAAGCCCGCGCAAGCATCGCAAAGGCATTCCGACCCCCCGACACTTGCTACCCGTGGAAAGCTACCCGTCCGCGAGCACCCCGACACCAACCAAAAAAGCCGCGGTACCCGCGGCGATGCCTCCGGCGGGCGGAAGAAACCTGATGAAACACGCCGACACCGCCTAGGGCGGTCGGCTCACGAGGGACCGGCGCTGGGGCGCCTTCCTCGCGCGCGCCGGCGTCCGCCGGTGCGCGGAGAGCACGGCACTGCGGGGAGGAACGCGCACGACTCACCGCGACCGCCCGAGGCACGCCACGCCGACGCGCGACCGCGAGGCACCCCACCCCCCCTTACCCGAACACCTCGAGAAACCGCGCCGCCGCCCTCGGCGCCGCTCCCCCGTCCTCGTGCTTGAAGAACACGAAGCACTCGTCCCACGGCTGCGCCCGGATCCGATCGGCCCAAACCCGCAGCTCGTCGTCCGAATACGTATCCCGCCGCAGCCGGAAGTACCCGAACGATCCCGTCGGCACGATCGCCGGCTCCGGAACCTCCTCCGAGTCCGCAATGCACAGCGCCGCTCCCCTCTCGCGCAGCGCCGTGTAGAACCCCTGCTCCCGCCACGAGTCGTGCCGCACCTCGACGACCGCTCTCATCCCCTCCGGCAGGCTCCCGAGGAACGCCTGCATGCGCGGCACGTCAGCGCGCAGGAACGGCGGCAGCTGGAAGAGGATCGGGCCCAGCTTGTCCCCGAGCTCCGTCGCGTTGCGCCAGAGGTACTCGACCGTCTCCTCCGTCTCGACCAGCCGCGCCTGGTGCGTGATACGACGTGAAGCCTTGAGGACGAACGTGAAGCCGTCCGGGACCTCTGCCGCCCAGCGCTCCACGACCTCGCGCTTGGGCATCCGGTAGAAGGTGTTGTTGATCTCGACCGTCGAGAGGTGCTCGCCGTAGTAGCGGAGCATCTGGTTCGCCGGCAGATCGTCGGGGTAGAAGGGCCCCTTCCACTCCTTGTAGTTGAAGCCGCTCGTTCCGGCGAGGAGGCGCACGAGGGCTCCCGCTCAGGTGGCTCCCTTGGCCAGCTTCTGCTCGATCTTGGCCCAGGAGTCCCTCAGGGCGACCGAGCGGTTGAAGACCGGGGCGCCGGGAGAACTGTCCTTCTCGTCCGCGCAGAAGTAGCCCGTGCGCTCGAGCTGGAAGGGTTCGCCGGGTCGGACGTCGGCGAGGGCCGGTTCGACCTTCGCTGCGATCACCTCGAGGGAGCTCGGGTTCAGATTGTCCGTGAAGTGTCCGCCCTCCTCCACGTCGCCCGGGGCCGGAACGCAGAACAGGTGGTCGTAGAGCCTGACCTCGGCGTCGATCGCGTGGGTGGCCGAGACCCAGTGGATCGTTCCGCGCACCTTGCGCCCGTCGGCCGAGTCGCCACCGCGTGTCTCCGGGTCGTAGGTGCACCGGATCTCGGTCACCTCGCCGGTCACCGGGTCGGTGTCGAAGCCCGTGCAGGTCACGTAGTAGCCGTAGCGCAGTCGGACCTCCTTGCCGGGCGCGAGCCGGAACCACTTCCGGGGGGCCTCCGCGCGGAAGTCGTCGCGTTCGACCAGGAGCTCGCGTGAGAAGGGCACGTTGCGCGTCCCGGCGGACTCGTCCTCCGGGTTGTTCGTCGCCGGGAGCTCCTCCTCTTCGCCCTCCGGGTAGTTCTCGACGACGAGCCTCACGGGGTGCAAGACCCCCATGCGTCGCGGCGCGCGCGGATTGAGGTCGTTCCGCAGACTGTTCTCGAGGACGACGAGGTCCACGGTGCTGTTGAACTTGGCGACGCCTATTTCGTCGCAAAAGGAGCGAATCGCCCCGGACGTGTAGCCCCTCCTCCGGAGCCCCGCCACGGTCGGCATGCGCGGATCGTCCCAGCCCGCTACGTGCCCGCCGTTCACGAGCTCGACGAGCTTGCGCTTCGAGAGCAACGTGTAGCTCAGGGTCAGCGGCGCGAACTCGATCTGCTTCGGCTTGTGCGGCAGGTCGAGCTGGTCGAGGAACCAGTCGTAGAGAGGTCGGTGGTTCTCGAACTCGAGCGTGCAGATCGAGTGGGTGATGCCCTCGATGGCGTCGCTCTGGCCGTGGGCCCAGTCGTACATCGGATAGATGCACCAGGAGTCGCCCGTCCGGTGGTGGTGCGCCCGGCTGATCCGGTACATGACCGGGTCGCGCAGGTTCATGTTGGGCGAGGCCATGTCGATCTTCGCCCGCAGGGTGCGCGCGCCGTCGGGGAACTCGCCGGCGCGCATGCGCCGCAAGAGGTCGAGGCTCTCCTCCTTCGGGCGCTCGCGCCAGGGGCTGTCGCGCCCCGGCTCGACGCCTCCGCGATACTCGCGGATCTCCTCGCCCGTCAGGTCACAGACGTAGGCCGACCCCTTCTCGATGAGGCGCACCGCGTACTCGAAGAGCTGGTCGAAGTAGTCCGAGGCGAAGTACAACCGGTCCTCCCAGTCGAAGCCCAGCCAGCGGATGTCCTCCTGCATCGACTCGACGTACTCGACCTCCTCGCGGCTCGGGTTCGTGTCGTCGAAGCGCAGGTTGTAGAGGCCCCCGTAGAGGTCGGCCAAGCCGAAGTTCAGGCAGATCGCCTTCACGTGCCCGATGTGCAGGTAGCCGTTGGGCTCGGGGGGGAAGCGCGTATGGACGCGGTCCAGGCCCCCGGCCAGGTCCGCCTCGACGATGGCCCGGACGAAGTTGACCGGGCCGCCCGGCGCCCCGTCTCGGGTCCCGGGAGGGTGTAGGGAAGGAGGGCGCTCCACGGCTCGGGTGCGCAGGGGAACCCGCGCGGCCGAGCATCCTAGCAGCGCCGAACTCGCGCCGCGCCCGAGAAAGTCCGACGCCGAGATCGGCCCTCGCGAGAGCACTCACTAGACTCTTCCGCTCCCTTCGGCCCCATGCCCTTCCTCTACCTCGGTCTGGCGCTGCTCGCCGGCTCCGTCCTGCTGCTCGAGATCGCGCTGACTCGCGTCTTCGCGATCACCATGTGGCACCACCTGGCCTACATGGTCATCTCGGTGGCGCTGCTCGGTTTCGGCGCGGCCGGAAGCCTGCTGACAGTGACCCACGCGGCCTCGCGCAAGGAATCTCCAGCGCGCTCGCTGGCCTGGCTCTCGTCCGCCTACGGGCTGACCGTCATGGTCGCCTTCTTCCTCGTCTCGAGGATCCAGGTGGACACGCTCGAGATCTGGGAGCAGAAGGACAACGTCCTGCGCCTGGGGCTCACCGCCGGGGTGATCTTCCTGCCCTTCCTGTTCGCCGGCTGCGCGATCGGCCTCGTCTTGACGCGGCTCGCGCGCCACGCGAACCGGCTCTACTTCTGGGACCTGGTCGGGTCGGCGGCCGGAGGGTGTACGAGCGTCTGGTTCCTTTCGAACTTCGGCAGCAGCGCAGCCGTCCTGTTCGCGGGTCTCCTGGGCACGGTCTCCGGCTCGGTCTTCGCGCTCGCCGCGGGGCGCGCGACCGCCGTCAAGACGCTCGTGCCGGTCGCGCTCGCCGGGGCGGTCTTCGGCGCGTTCGTCATGGGTCCCCTCGGAGAGACGTGGCACGTCCCCTTCGCGCCCGGCAAGGAGTTCGCCCGCTATGAGCTCGATGAGATCGAGCGGATCCCCAGCTCGACTGCCGAGGTCGAGGTCGGCCCCCACAGGAACCTCCCTCCGCTGATCGGTGGAGACTTCGGCCTGCGCTGGACGCGCCAGCTCAAGGACAGCGGGCGCCTCCTCGGCCAGGACGGCGCCGCGCCGACGATGATGTACAAGGGCGGGGGCCAATTCGCGGACATGGAATTCCTGGGCCAGACCCAGGCCGCGAGTGCCTACGTGGCGCACCAGGCGAGCGGGGGTACGGATCCGAACGTGCTCGTGATCGGCGTGGGGGGGGGAGCTGACGTCATGGTCGCTCTCTACCACGAGGCGCGGAGGGTCACCGCCGTCGAGATCAACCAGGCGATGATCGACGTCGTCACGGACCGCTACGACGACTACCTCGGCGGGCTGTTCCGGCCGGGCGCCCACGACTACTCGGACAAGATCGAGCTCGTCCACGGCGAGGGGCGCTCCTTCGCGCGCGGCACGGACGAGCGCTTCGACGTGATCCAGATGAGCGGCGTGGACTCGTTCACCGCCCTCTCGACCGGCGCCTACACCCTCTCGGAGAGCTACCTCTACACGACCGAGGCGGTCGCGGACTTCTACGAGCACCTCGAGGAAGGCGGGTACATCAACTACTCGCGCTTCATGCTCTCCCACCCGCACAAGCCGCGCGAGACCATGCGCCTCGCGAACATCGCGCTGTCCGCGCTGGAGGAGCTGGGCGTCGAGGACCCCGCGTCGCACATCGCGGTCTACCGCGGCCAGGTATGGGCCTCGACGATCATCAAGCGCGGACCGTTCACCGCCCCCGAGATCGAGGCGCTCGACGAGTACGCGTCCGAGCACGGGTTCTGGGGCTTCGTCTTCGACCCGCTCCGCGAGCGTGTGCCGCCGGCCGACCTTCACGTCGGAACCGAACGCACCGCGCAGTGGATGCTCTGGAAGTCCGTCAGCGACGACAGGATCCCCGGCCTCGACTACACGCGCCCGCAGCCCGAGCTGGCCCAGGGGCTCGTCGACGCGTTCCAGGTCGTGTTCAAGGGCGACGAGGCGGCGGTCGCCCCGATTCTCGAGGACCTGACCCGCCACCTGGAGGGGGCCCAGCGCGACGAGGTGTGGGCCGCTGTACGCGCGCGCGTCGACCAGACGGTCCAGCTCTGCCACCAGTACGACCGCGCGTTCACGGAATCCCAGGCGGACTTCTTCCGGCTGATGCGCGGCTCACCGGAGGAGCGCGCGGCCTTCATCGCGGACTACGAGTACGACCTCACCGCGTGCACCGACGACAGCCCCTTCTTCTTCAACTACTTCCGCTACGGGAACCTGTTCAAGGAGACAACGAAGACGGACTTCAACGTCTCGTACCTGAGCGACTACCCCGTCGGTCACGTGGTGCTCGTCTCTTCCCTCGTCCAGATAACGATCCTCGCGGTACTCCTGATCCTGCTGCCCCTGCGCTGGGTCCCACGCGAGCGAGCACCGACGGCCGCGCGCTGGCGCGTCTTCGCGTACTTCGGCGCCCTCGGTGCGGGCTTCATGTTCGTCGAGATCGTGCTGATGCAGAAGATGGTGCTCTTCCTCGCGCACCCGACCTACGCGGTCTCCGTCGTCCTCACCTCGATCCTCGCGTTCGCCGGTCTCGGCTCGCTGATCGCCGCCCGGCTCGACGCCGGGTCGCGACGCACGTTCGCGATGCTGGCGGTCGCCGTTCCGGCCGTCATCCTGGTCGAAGCCTTCCTGGTCGACGACGTCCTCACGGCGCTGCTCGGCCTCGAGTTCAACAGCCGCATCGCCTCGGTCGTCCTCATCCTCGCCCCGCTGGGCTTGATCCTCGGCATGCCGATGCCGCTGGGGCTGCGGCACCTCGAGCAGACCTGGCCCGACCTCCTGCCGTGGGCCTGGGCCATCAACGCGTTCCTGTCGGTCTTCTCCTCGATCTTCTGCATCATGGTCGGAATGGCGCTCGGCTTCTCGACCGTGCTCATGATCGGTGCAGTGGTCTACGCGCTCGGACTCGCGTGTCTCGCCACGGGGAGACGACCGACCGCCGGCTGACCCGGGATCCCGGGGAGCTCGCTGCGCACGAAGCCCCGGCGGCATGCGGAGGGCTGGGAAGGGTCGGAGCCCTTTCGTACGGCTAGGGTGCAGGCCCGCGCTCGCTCCGCCCGCCGCGACGGGAGAACGAGCCCCATGCGGTCGCGGAGGAGACGGCCGTGCGGGCGCGGCCATGGGCGAGGCGAGCAGCGCTTCCCATCCCGTTGATCCCATGTGCTGCACACGCAGCCAAGAAAGCGTACCGCCATGCAACTCAAGACGATCATCACGGTGCTCGCCGCCTCGGTCGTCGTCTCCGGCTACCTGGCCGTGACGGCGCCCGCGAGTCCGACATCGGTCGCACCCACCGCCCCGGGCTCCCTGGAGCTGATCCTCTACGTCGAGGGACTGGACGGTCCGTCGACAGATCCCATGTTCAGGGACTGGATCCCACTCGAGGGCTACAGCTTGCTCATCGAGCGCCCCCGGTCCCGGGCCCGCGGCGGCGACCCGAGGCCGGCCCCCGCGCGCTTCGGCCCCCTGACCACCCGCGGCGAGCTGCTCGAGGTCCTGCCGGATCTGGCGCGCTTCGCGGCCACGGGCGACCAGATCCGCGCCGTGAAGCTGGTCCTCTGGGATCCCCAGATGCAGGTCCTCCGCCAGGAGATCGAGCTCGAGAACGCGACGGTCACGCTGCTCGGAACCGGGTATCGAGAGGGCGACGGCTCCCACCTGCCCTACGTCGAGTTCCTCTACGAGAGGATCCTCTGGTCCACCTACGACGACGCCGGAGCACCGACGTCTCACTTCGAATGGGACGTGCCCCTGGAGCCCAAAGGCTGAGAGAAGCCCCCCGCTGGTCGACCCCGTGCACGGCCTCCCGCGGTCGCCGGTCTGCCGGCTCCACCGGGGGGCAGAGGGCGTCCCGTCCGCTACCTTGGTGCCGATGAGCCTCTCTGCCCTGCGCCGCGCCTTCAAACGCCTTCGACACCCCGCGCGCTCGGCCGAGGACCTGCACCGCTTCTGGCGCGCTCCGGAAGCACCCGGCAACCGGCCGGAGGACTACCTGGCGGAAGCCACGCACCCGCGCAGCCGGCTCCTCGTGGAGACGCTCGCGAGGCACGCGCCGCCGCCGGCCTCGGTGCTCGAGCTGGGGTGCAACGCGGGCCGGAACCTGGCGTTCCTGTTCGAGGCGGGCTACGCGGACCTGGCAGCCGTCGAGGTCAACGCCGGTGCGATCGAGCTGTTCCGCGCGCACCATCCGGCCGCCGCATCGGCGACGAGGCTCCACGTCGGGACGCTGGAGGAGGAGCTCCCCCGCCTCGGCGACGGCGCCCACGACGTGGTGTTCACGATGGCCGTGCTGGAGCACGTGCACACGTCGAGCGAGGCGGTGTTCCGGGACATCGCGCGCGTCACGGGTTCGACTCTCGTGACCATCGAGGACGAGGCGAAGGTCTCCTGGCGACACTTCCCACGCGACTACCGACGCGTGTTCGAGCCGCTCGGGCTCGAGCAGGTGGAGGAGCTCCGCTGCGACCCGGAGCGCCACGCCCTCTCGGACGTGCACGTGCTCCGGGTCTTCCAGAAGAGCTCACTCCACTAGCCCGGACTATTCATGAGCCGCGAGGCTGAACGCCTCGATTCGGTTCCTGCCGGTACCTTGCGCGTGCCGGCCCCGCAGGCGACCTGGACAGGTCGTCGAGGACGCCGGTGCGTGCAAGGTGCCGGCAGGGGCCGAAAGGACGGCGAAGCCGGCCGTTCGTGGTGTTCGGTCCGCGTGGTCATGAATCGTCCGGGCTAGGCCTCGGAGTCGTCGGCGGCGAGGGCGGAGTCGCGCATCTTCCCCTGCAGCCGGACGGCCTCGCTGATGTCGTCCCAGGTGACGGCGCCCATCATGACGAGAACCTCGCCCAGCCGCATACCGGTCGCCCGCTGCCCGCGAAGAGCCTCGTCCACCTGATCGCGTGTGACGCGACCGTGGCTCACGAGGATCTCGCCGATCGGCTTGTCGTGCACCATCTTCAGGTCGAGGTCGAGCTCCTCGCTGCCGGCGAGCTCCGGGGCGAGGCAGACCTCGCCCTGCGGAGCGGCGTTCGCAGGGAGCGCCGCGGGGGCTCCGGCGAAGTGACTCTCGACGAGCATCACCAGCCTCGAGACGAGGCCGGCGATGCGCTCGGGCGTCGATCCGCTCGGGTGGACCAGGGCTTCCGTCAGGAGCCCCGCAGCCTCGAGATAGGCGGCCAGATCCCTCTGGTCGGACCTCCTCATGAGCTCGCGCATCGCGTTGATGCGCTCGAGCAAGATCGTCTGCGCCCGCGAGTCGTGGGGGTTCGCCGTCCCGACCGCGCGAACGAGACTCTGGATTTCCTGGGGATGCATGGTGAGGTGCGCTGCCCGGAAACACCGTCGTCGGCCCGATGTCACGCCGACTTGAGCGGTAGATGAGGAATTCCGTTCGCACTGCCGGGAGGCAGGGAGTGGCCGCGAACGAGGACACCGGGAAGGACCGGATACGCCCTACAATCGGGGGCGTGATCGCGCCTCTCCTCCGATCGATTCCGTTCGCTCTACGCCTCCTGCTCCAGGGCCTCGTCTGCGTCTCGCTCTGCGGTGTCCTCGGCAGCTCGAGCTGCTACTACCGCGTGGACGACGACGACGAGTTCTGTGACGACGACGACTTCGACGACGACGACAGCGGGGACGACGACGACGAGTCGTGCAACGACGACGACGGGTTCACGATCTCCAAGGGGCAGGACCGGGGCTCGTACCGGCTCGAGGTCTTCGACGTGGAACCGGCCGTGGAGCTCGGGGCCCACCCGGTGGCCCTCGTCCACGGCGTTTCCGAGCTCTCGATCTTCGACCTCTTCGGGCCGGGGGAGTACGGCGCGGAAGACTTCCACTCCTTCGCGGATCGCGTGCTCCTCGCCAACGACGACCTCCTCGGACTCCCGGTGAGCGCAGGCCGCCGGGCGTACTCCGGCACCCTCTTCACCGGGAACGCGATCGTCGTCGGCTACGTCCAGGAGATTCGCGACCAGGACGGCTGGAGCCCGATCCCCGGCAAGGGGTCGAAGGTCGTCTTCGACGAGCTCGGAGAGCTCGTGTCCATCGAGAACGACGTCCTCGTCACCCCGTGAGCGGGTCGCTGACGGGTCGCCTCCGGCGCGGCGTCGACGGGGCCTCCCTGTCCTTCGTGCGCGCCGCGTTCGGGCTCGTGATGGCCTGGGAGATGGTACGGTTCTTCTCCGAGGGCTGGATCGAGGAGTACTACCTCGCCCCGTCCTTCCACTTCACCTACTCCGGCTTCGACTGGGTCCGCCCCCTCCCCGGTCCTGCGCTCCACGCGTTGTTCGCCGGACTCTTCGTCGCCTGCCTCCTGGTCGCGGTCGGACTCTGGCACAGGCTCGCCGCCTCGGTCTTCGCGGTGGGGTTCAGCTACGTCTTCCTGCTCGAGAAGGCGCGCTACCTCAATCACTTCTACCTGGTCTGCCTGCTCGCCGTGCTGCTCGCCGTGCTCCCCGTCGAGCGCTCGCTCTCGGTGGACGCCAGACGCAAGCGTCTCTCCCCCACGATCCCGGCGTGGGCGCTGGAGCTCGTGCGCGCCCAGGTAGGGATCGTGTACCTGCTGGCGGGCGTGGCGAAGATGAACGAGGACTGGCTGTTGCGCTCGCAGCCCCTCGTCCAGTGGCTCGGAGTCCGCGCGAGCCACCCCGTCTTCGGTTTCCTGTTCGAGAGGGTCGAGACGGCGTGGGTCTTCAGCTGGACCGGGTTCCTGCTCGACCTCCTGGCCTGGCCGGCGCTCGTGTGGCCGCGCACGCGGACCTACGCGTACCTGGCGCTGCTCGCGTTCCACCTGACGAATGCGGCGACCTTCGGCATCGGGATCTTCCCCTGGATGATGATCGCGGTGACGACGGTCTTCTTCGAACCGGACTGGCCCCGGCGGATCCCCGTCCTCGGCCGTCTCTACGATCGCGCCGCGCCGGCCTCTTACGCGGTCCGGCCTCCGGGGTCCTCCGCGGGCCTGGCTCTCGCCGGGGTCTGGATGGCGGTGCAGGTCCTCGTTCCCATCCGGCACTTCCTCTACCCGGGTTCGGTGCACTGGACCGAGGAGGGGCACGCCTTCTCCTGGCACATGAAGCTCAGGAGCAAGAGCGCCGACGCGATCTTCGTCGTGACCGATCCGCGCTCGGGTGAGACCCGGCTCGTCGACTCCCGGACCGAGCTCACTCCGTGGCAGACCCGCAAGATGAGCGCGCGCCCGGACATGATCCTGCAATACGCGCACCACCTGGCCGGCGTCTATCGCGCGCGCGGCGTCGCCGATGTCGAGGTCCGCGTTCGCGCCGAGGCCTCCCTCAACGGACGGCCACGCCAGCTCCTGATCGATCCCACGGTCGACCTCGCTGCGATCGAGCCCAGTATCAGCCCGAGCCCGTGGATCGTCCCGCTCGAACCGCTTGTTCGAGGCGCATCCGGCGACTAATCTGCTCGCACTCCCCCCGAAAACCAGCGAGACTCCGCACATGCGCAAGCGCCTCTGGCTCCTGCTCTTCAGCCTGCCCCTCTTCACCAGCTGCATCTACACGAACATCCAGCAGCCCCTGGACCGGGACCTCGAGGCGTCGCGCCTCGGTGACAAGGTCGGGCGCTCGCACTACAAGAGCGTCCTCTGGTTGGTGGCCTGGGGCAATGCGGGAACGCAGGCCGCGGCGCAGGACGGCGGGCTGACCGTCATCCACCACGCGGACCAGCAAATCTTCAGCATCCTCAACGGTCTCTACTTCAAGCAGACCACGATCCTCTACGGCGAGTGATGCGTGCCCTCCTCGCGACGTGCGCAGCCTCGATCGCTCCGCTGGTACTCCTTTCGGCCTCCTGCACGGCGCCGATAGTCCCCCAGTTCGAGGAGCTCGACTTTCCGATCCCCGGGGCCATCGGTCGGCTGTACACGCACACCACCGAACCGCTCGACGTCAACTTCATGGCGACGCGAGCGGCGACTTCGAGCTCGCGTGGCGACCTCAAGCGCATCACGTACAGCAATCTCTCCCTGGAATGGGGCGTGAACGGCATCGGTGAGCTCGGCAAGCGCGGCGGGTTCGACGAGGTCTTCTACGCCGACCTCGAGGTCAGGAGCATCCTCGGGATCTGGACCCAGACCTGGGTCCACGTCTACGGTCGCTGACTACCAGCGCAGGACGGCGCTCGCTGCCGTCATGCCGGCGCCGAATCCGGCCAGGAGTACGAGGTCCCCCGAGGCGATCCGTCCCGTGTCGAGCGCACGCGAGAGCGCCAGCGGGATCGAAGCGGCCGAGGCGTTCCCCATCTCCTCGAGCACGAGCATGGTGCGCTCCAGCGGAATCCCGAGTCGCGCGCACGCCGTCTCGACGATGCGCTGGTTCGCCTGGTGCGGGACGAGCAAGGTGACGTCGTCCGGCCCGACGCCCGCGCGCTCGAGCGCACGGCGCGAGGACTCGACCATCACCAGGACCGCGTTCTTGAAGACCTCGCGCCCGCGCATCTGGAACGTCTGGCCGATGTCGCAGTAGAGCAGGGGCTGCAGGCTCCCGTCCGCGTCGAGGTCCCATCCGAGCAATCCCGTCGGCCCCTCGCGCGCCTCGACCAGGATGGCACCCGCACCGTCCGCGAACAGGATGCAGGTCGAGCGGTCGTCCCAGTCCGTGATGCGGCTGAGGGTCTCGGACCCAACGAGCAGCACGCGCTCCAGCCCCTGTGCGAGGAACCCATTCGCGGCGACCAGTCCGTAGACGAAGCCCGAGCAAGCCGCGTTCACGTCGAACGCGCCGCACTGGAGCCCGAGCCTTTCCTGCACCGTGCACGACGTCGCGGGGACGGTCTGGTCCGGCGTCGTGGTGCAGAGGATCAGGAGATCGACGTCGCGCGGTGCCACACCGGCGGACTCGAGCGCCGCGCGTCCCGCGCCCACGGCCAGGTCGGCCGTCGAGCCTCCGATGCGCCGCTCCCGGATCCCCGTGCGGGCGAAGATCCAGTCCTCGGTCGTGTCGACCCTCGCGGCGATCTCCGCGTTCGTCACCCGCCGCTCCGGCAGGGCGGCGCCGTGTCCAGTGATCTCGAAGCCGCTCAGGGTTCCATTCCTCCGAACGGACGATGGTAGGCCCACTCTCCGGCCCCGCGTACCGCGCTGTCCGGAAACCGGTCAGGCCGGACGGAGCCTCGCCCGCGCCTGGCGACCCCGCACGCCGGTCAGGACGAGGAGCAGGATCACCCACGCGGCGAGGTCCACCGGACGCGGCGACCCGGGCAGGACCGCCGTGTGGCAGCCTCCCCCTCCGCTCCTGCCGGGCACTGCCTGGACCGTGAAGGCGCCCACCAGAACGGCCGCCTGCTCCGTGGCACCGTCACGGACCATGACCGTGACTTCGCCGGAAGCGATCGCAGGGAGCGTGACCTCGAGCATGGTCGCGCCGGCGATGACCAGGTCCGACCCCTCGACTCCTCCGCCGCCCGTGCGCGGGTCCGCTCCGAAGACGACGGTCGCGTCGGACGAAAAACCGCGACCGGCGATCGAGATGCGGTCGCCGGGGAGCGCGACCGAGGGCGCAACGGAAACGAGCTCGGGGTCCGCGCGCGCGACGTAGCTGAACCCGATGGTGGATCGGCCACCACCCGGATTCACCACCTCGAGCAAGCCGGTCGTCGTCGTTGCACCTCCCTTGGTGCTCACCAGCAGCTCTCCCGGGTTGATCCAGGTGCGGGACTGCAGCACCCCTTCGATGACGACCTGGACGTCGGGCTCGAAGTCCGTCCCCAGCAGGAGGAGCTCCGTGCCCCCCGCGGCATCGCCGGCGCGCGGAAAGACGGAGTCGAGGTGCGGCACGGAGGTGAAACGGAAACCGGAGAAGAGGCGCCCCTCGGGTCCGGTCCGATCGATCACGACCACGTCGTGCAGCCCCGGCGAAGACGGCTCGGCGACCAGCTCGATCGTGCCGGGGTCGACGAGGGCCGCGTCGACCCCGACCTCGTAGATGTTGCCGCCCAGGACGACGCGGGCTCCGCTCCGGAACCCGGAACCGGTCAGGGTGAGTGGGAATCCGCCGTCGTGGCTGCCCGAGACCGGCAAGATCCCCGACACCACGGGTGCCTCCGGAGTCAGCTCCACGGCGCCCACGAGGCGTGCCTGGGTCCCGTTCGGTGCGGTCGCGATCAGGTCCGCATGACCGGCCGCCGCGGAGTCCGGAGCGGACAACAGGAACCGCACCCGGTTTCCCTGCCAGCTGAGCGCGCTCACGGCGACCGACGGATCCGAGCTCTCGAGGGTCGAGCCCGGCACCAGTCCGGACCCTCCCAGATCGAAGGGGCCGGTCGTGTCCCCGCCGATGGCGTGGCAGGGAAGCGGATCCCCCGGCGCGCCGAGCTCGAGGCCGTTCTGGACCGGGACGACGAGGTCCCCGAGGTCGACTGCGTCCCCCACCAGGAGGTTCACGCTCGGCCCTACGAAGGCCGAGAAGTCGAGCTCGACCTGCTGTTCGATGGAGAGATTCTCGGCGCGCACCGGTCCGCCGAGCGGAGTCGCGTGGACGGTGAAGAAGCCTCCTCCGACGATAGTCAGCGTGAACGCACCGTCGGCTCCCGTGATCGAGGCCGAGCGCTGACGGCCGTCGCCGTCCGTCGTGGAGACGTGCGCGCCCGACACCGGTGTCCCGTCGGACTGGCCGAGGAGTCGCCCTCGTATCGACCCCGTGATGACCGTCGGTGCCATCTCGGTCACGCCGTTGGTGTCGTCCTGCGCCAGGCTCCGCTGAAGAACCATGTCGGACGACACGAACGGGTACATCGTCGCTCCCACGACACCCGTGTGGTCCAGACCGACGAAATGGCCGAGCTCGTGGGTCGCGACGCTCTGGAGATCCAGCGCACTCGGCTCCCCGCGGGTCGTGAAGCGAAACTCCTGGTCGTTGAACAGGACGTCCGCGTCGACGATCCCGCCGCCGACGGCGAACGTGACCGGAGTAACCGCCACGATCCCCGAGCCCGGCGGGAAGAACCCCGAGCTGCCGTCCGTCTCGAAGCGGACCTGGTGGAGGTCGAAGGAGAGGTAGTCCTCCCGCGCTTGTTGCGCGGGGTTCCGGTTCTCCACGAGCATGAGGCCCGAGTCCGCCGCCGCGTTCCAGGCCGCGATCGCATTTCGAACCGCGGGGAAGTGCTCGTCGGACTCGAGGTCACTGGAACCGCGCTTCGCGATCACGACGCTGATGGAACCCGGCGCGGACCAGATGAGCGGGCTGAGAGTCGTCGGGTCGCACAGCCGGATGTGTGCGGCGGCCGCGCCGGAAAGGAGGACGACGCCGAGAACGCCAGCTCCGAGACGCATCAACGCTGCTCCTCGCGCTCAGCGCGGAGCGCTTCGAGCTTCTCGCGCTTCGCGCTCGCGGCCCGCTCGAGCCGGCGCACGAGGAGGGAGTACTCGACAGGACGCGCGGGGGACGACGTCTCCGCCTTCCCGTCCGGGCCGACCGTCGCCAGTCCCGAGATGCGGCTCCGGGCACGGCGGACACCGTTCTCGTCGACCGTCGCGAAGAAGACGCCCTGGGCCGCGCCGACGGGAACGCGCCAACCACGACTCCCGCGTTCGGTCAGGAGCAGAACGACCTCGTCTCCCGGCAAGAGCCGCGGGATCCCCGGCACGATCGTCCCACGGCCGTCCGGGAGAACGCCTCCGGGAAGCCGCACGGTCCGCGACGCCAGGTGCTCGCCGTAGATCGTGCCCAGGACCTCGAGCGAGTAGTCGGTGCACACGAGGCCCTGGGCGTCGAGCACGCCTCGGGCCGAGACCACGCGCGCCTCGACGACGAGCCCGGCCCGTTCGACCAGGTCCTCGAGCTCCATCCTGAGCGCCGTATCCGCGCGCACGGAGGTGGCCAGGAGGAGCAGCAGGAGCAGGATGCGGATCAGGGAAGGCACGTCATCGGGGTGTAGTCTTGCCTCCGGGTCGCGGTCACCCCCGACCCGGCATGCGGGTTGTCAGTCTCCTCGGAAGATCAGGATCGAGGTGACCGCAACGGCCACCAGGAAGAGTGCCAGGACGAGCCAGCCCCGTCGGATCTCGATCGTGTCCGACGATCCGAGCAGCCCGGCTCGCTGGTGAGCGCTCGCCCAGGCTCGGGCCGAGACGAGGCCGCGTAGAACGAGGATCTCGCCCGGGTGGCGGCCCTGCACGACGGCGTCCGCCTCCGCGCGCCGGCATTGCTCGCGACTCACGTCGCCGTCGCGCGCGACGAGCGAGAGGGCTCGTTTCCGTCGCTCGGGAGGAACGGGCTCGTCTCCATGGGAATCGGAGACCCACAGCGCGTCGACCTCACCGAAGCGCAGGTGTGTGTCGGGGAAGAGCTCTCGCCTGCGCCCCGGAGCGAGAGCCCCGTCCGTCATGAAGGTCCCGTTCGCGCTCTCCAGGTCCTCCAGGAAGAACCGACCGAGCTTCCCGTCGAACGCAACGCGGGCGTGGAGCGAGGAGACACTGAGGTTCTCCAGCCGGATCTCCGTGTCCCCGCGGCCGATGCCCACCTCCGTGCCCTCGATGTCGTGGATGCGCGAACGCGGTCCGTCGTAGACGACGAGCCTCGGCCGCAGCCGCTCCAGGATCCGGTCGAAGCGACCCGACGCGTCGGCGGCCGCACCGGCGCGCACTTCGCTCTCGACGATCGTCCGCAGGTAGGGGCTGTCGGTGCCTGGATCGTCGTGAGAGCGGGGCTCTGTGTCCTTCGCCGGGTCACCGCCGAGCCCGGCCGACACCTCGAGCACCGTTCCTCCGAGGCGGAAGCGCAAACCCTCCCGGAGTGCGGCGCACTGCCCCTGTCTGAGGAGCGGGCCGTCCTCGACGCGCGTTCCGTTTCGCCCCCCCATGTCCTCGAGCACGAGCTGGCCGTCGCGTTCGGCAACTCGCGACTGCCAGGTGCCAACCGCTGGATCCCTGAGGACGCAGGTGTTGCGCGGGTGCCTGCCGAAGGTCGTTCCGGGCTCGGCCGGGACGCGCAACTCTGCGAGACCCGGCTCACGGACGACGAAGACGATGCTCACGGAAGTCGAGATTGTAGTCCCCCCCCGAAGAAAAGCGGCCGCGCCCCCCTGCGGGGACGCGGCCTTGGGGATCGATCCGAGACGAGGTCGGTGCCTACTCGCACTCACCGATCTCGATGTTGATGTCTCCCTTGCTGGTCGAGTTGTTGCCCAGGTGCTCGATCGTCAGCCAGCCGGAGCCGCCGTACTCCTCGTTCTTGCCGTTCGCGCCCAGCCCGACCTGGAAGGCCGGCCCGTTGCGGGTCAGGTCGAGCTCGAGCCCGGTGTTCCCGTCGAGGCCCGTGAGGTGCCCCTCGAGCTCCAGGTAGTAGTGCCACGAGTCGGGGTCGACGACGCCGCCGTTCTCCACGTAGGACGAGCTGGAGAGCTCGCGTTTGGGACTCCCGGCAGGCGGGTAGGAAGCCGCGCCGGGCATCATCTTGTCGCTGAAGACGAGCTCGACGTCCCAGCGGTTGGCCGAATCGACATCGTTCTCGATCACGCCCGCGATGCGCGCAGTCCCGTCCGGGAGCTCTTCGAACTCGCCACCGGAGACGAAGAGGAAGTCGTCACCGAATGCCTTCATCGTGATCGCGTGGTCACTGGCTTCCTCGACGCACTCGACTCACTCGCCGCCGAAGTCGACGTTGATGTCGCCGTTGCCGGACTCCTGGATCGGAGCGCAGCCGGCGGGTTGCTCGAGCACGAGCCAGTCGAGCCAACCGGAGCCGCCGCCCAGGACGTTCTTGCCGCTCGCGCCGCGACCGACCTGGAACGCGGGTCCACGCCGGGTGATCGAGAGTACCGCACCCTCGAAGCAGTCGAGTCCCATGAGGACGCCGTCGACGTGCTCGTAGTAGTGCCAGTTCGTCGGATCGACGGGCCCGCCGTTCTCCCAGTAGGCGCCCGAGACGAGCTCTTCCTTGGGGCTCCCGGCCGGGGGATGGCTCGGATCCGTGGGATCGATCCTCCCGGCCAGGTGAACGTCGATCGCGAACGACTTCGAGGGGTCGGACTCGCTCGCCACCACGCCGGTCATGCGCGCCGTTCCGTCGCCGCGCTCGCTGATGTCGCCACCCGAGGTGAACACGAAGTCCGTCGCGATGCCCGGCATCCACAGGGCATGCCCGCCGCTGTACTTGGCCGACGAGTCCACGGGCGCTGCCTCCACGCACTCCCCGCAGTCGCCGGAGACGATCTGCAGGACCGCCAGGTTCGAGACCTGATCGAAGCGCAGCTCGGCCAGATCGAAGGTGACGATCTGGATGTAGATGGGGCCGGCTCCGGTGAACGGGCTGTCGCACGGGAAGATGCCGCAGACGCTGACCTCGCCCGACGGGGGAATCCGCGGGGCGCGGCACATGTACGGCGTGGGATCGGTGGCGACCTCCACGTCTCCGATGTCCGCGAGAGGAGTGACCCCGCGTCGGCTGCCGACGATGATGATCGGGAAGTGTCCGGGCTCACCGCGCACGGTGAGGGTGACCTTGTTCCCGTCGCCGGCCGCGAGCACCGGCTTGTCGATCGAGATCTCGAGGGTTGCGGGATCCTGCGCGGCCGCGGTGGCGGTCAGGAGGCCCAGCAGGAGGGCGCCCGCGGCGAGACGCCGCGATCCGGACGAGAGGTGGTGCGAGCTCATGGTGGAATCCACTTCGACCCGTGGGGGACCCCCGTCCCCGTTGTGGCCGCGCGAAGGTTTGCGGAGGAGCGTTCCCTGCGATGGAGCGCTCAACCAAACCTATCCCGCCGATCGGGGCTGGGCGGTCCCTCCCAGGAGGCTTCCCACTCCCCGAAAAACCTGCCGTGCCGCAGGCCCGAATTCGATTCCGACCGCTCGCGCGAAGACCCGCTACCGCGCCAGCACCTGCTGCAGCGCCGCTCGCAGGTCCTCGAGCGTGACGGGCTTGCCGAGGACCTTCGAGACCGAAGGCTCGGGGACGAGGTCGCGACTACTCCCCCAGCCCGTCAGGAGGATCACGGGGGTCCCCGGGCGCCGCTGCTCGACCTCGCGCGCCACGTCGTTGCCGGTCAGGCCCGGCATGCCGAGATCGCTGAGGACGGCGTCGAACCCGCCCCGATCGATGGCCTCGAGCGCCTCTTCGCCCGACGTGAAGGCGCTCGAGCGATGACCCAGGATGTGCACCAGCTCGCACACCGTCTCGAGGACCGACGGGTCGTCGTCGACGACCATCACGTGGGCATGACCCTCTCCGACCACGGTGTCGCCACCTTGGGTCACGAGCGGGGTCCTGCCCGCGGGGAGCCAGACCGTGAACACGCTGCCCACGCCCGGCTCGGACTCGACCTCGATCCGGCCGCCCAGCCGGTGAGTGATGCTCCAGGAGGTCGACAGGCCGAAGCCGTAGCCGCGCGCCCCCTTCGTCGTGAAGAACGGCTCGAAGAGCTTCCCGCGAACGCGCTCGCCCATGCCCACGCCCTGGTCGCGGACCGCGAGGAAGACCTCGCCGCCCTGGGATCCGCAGGAGAGCACGATCTCGCCGTCCTCCTCCATCGCGTCCACGGCGTTGAACACGAGGTTCGTGAGGACCTCGCGGAGCTCCGCGGCGCGGGCGAGGACGGGAGGCGTCTCGGCCTCCTCGACGACCACGTCGATCGCGATGCTGCGGACCTGCGCCTCGTCGAGCCACTTGTGCCGGGTCAGCTCACGCACGTCCCCGAGCACTTCCGAGGGGTTGACGGCCTCCGCGTCCTCATCCTGCGCTCGGCCGCGAGTGAACACCTGCAGGCGTCGCACCGTGTTGGCGGCGTCGAGCGCGCACGTCCGGATCCGGGACACGGACGTCCGAGCGTCGTTCGCGAGCGTCCCCTTGGCCAGGAGGACGTCGCAGAGCCCGAGCGCGACGAACAGGGTGTTGTTGAAGTTGTGGGCGATGCCCGCGGCCATCTCCCCCAGGACGGACAGGCGCTCCGCTCGAACGAGCTGCTCCTGGGCCTCCTGCGTGGCCTCGAGCGCCCCGTTGAGGCGTTCGATGAGCTGGAGGTTGTAGAGCGCCGTCGCGACGAGGTCGGCGAAGACCGACAGGAGCCGCAGGTCCCCCGCCGAGAACGGTTGCGGCTCGCCGCGCTGATCGAACTGCAGGACGCCGATCACCTCGTCCTCCACGATCAGCGGCGCGCAGAGGACGCTCGCGATGCGCAGCCGCTCGATACTGCTCCGGTCTCGAAGATCGTCGTCGTTTGCCGTGTCGTCCACGATCAGCGGCTCGCGCGACTCCCTCACCCGTTCGAGCAGGGTCTCGCTCATCGGGAACGGATTCTTGTCCACGTTCGCCGACTGGATCACGGGCTCGCCGTGCTCGTCGAACAGGACGGCAAAGCCGTTCTGCGCGTCGAACAGCTCGCGCAGGCGATCGTTGACGTACTCGAGGAGCTGGTCCCGGTCGCGGATGCGATGCAACGCGCGCGAGATGTCCAGCAGCCTCGCGAGCTCGCGGGCGGGGACCTCGGAAGCGTCGTGGCTTCCGTCCCCCGCGTGCTCCTGCGCTCCGTGCCGCGCCTTCAACGCCGCGTCGAGCGAAGCGAGCCTGCCGAGAGCATCACTCGGGCCGAGATCGCCCGGGTTCGTCATCGAGGCCCAACCCTACACCCGCGGAGGCTCGACGCACGCCCACTCCTCCAGGAAAGCGAGGATGCTCGCCCGTCTCGGGGAAGCGAGGTATGTGCGTGCGAGCTCCGGGTCGCCGAGACGTTCGACGACCGTCCGAAAGACCCCGACGCAGCGCTCGAGCCAGGTCAGTACCCGGTCCCTGCGGCCGTAGTGCAGGTGGAACGCCGCGAGTGCTGCCGCAGAGCGCCACACGAGCTCGGGAGTGGCGAGCCGGACCGCCTCGTCCTGCGCGCGATGAAGGTGCCGGGACGCCTCGTCCGGACTGCCGGCCGCCGTCGCCCAGCGCCCGAGGACGAGCTCGGAGCGGGCCAGGAGCGCGCCCAGACCCCGCCCCCCCGCCAGGTCGGCCGCCTCGGCCGCGGCCTCCCGGGCCTCCTCGAGGAGGCCGGCCTCGAGCCGGCCCTCGGCCGAGGCGATCAGCGCGAAGGCGAGGGCGCGCGGGTCGTTCAGGGCCCGTCCCAGATCGACGGCCCGCAGGTCGGCCGCGTCGGCGTCCGGCGGTCGTCGCTCGCTCTCGAGCTCCTCGATCTCCCCGGCGAGGCTCCAGAGCAGGACCTCCTCCGTGCGAGCCTCCGACCTGCGTGCGAGCTCGATCCCCTCGCGGGTGATCCGTTGGGCCTCCGAGAGCCTCCCGAGACACAGCTCGACCGACGCGAGTGCACGCAGTGCCTCGACCCGGGAGACGTCGACCCGCCCCCCGGCCAGGTCCACCGCTAGACGAGCCTGCTCGAGCGCGCGCGCGAGCTCCCCCTTGTCCTGCCAGACCTCTGCGAGGTTTGCGCGCGTGCGCACCTCGCCCGGAAGGTCTCCGATCTCGACGCGCGTTGCGAGCGCCTCCTCGTAGCGGGCGATCGCACGACCGTAGCTCCCCCCCCAGTGGTCCAGCACGGCCAGGTTGGAGAGGGAGAGGGCGATGGAGAGCCGGTTCCCGAGCTTCCGCTTGAGCTCGAGCGCGCGCTCGTAGTGCCGGCGCGCCTCGATCGGGTCACCCGTCAGGAGGGCCACCGTCCCGAGGTTCGCGAGGGACTGCGCACGACCCTTCAGGTCGTCCATGCGCTCGCGGATCGCCAGCGCGTGCTCGTGGTGCTCGCGAGCCTCGTCGTGGCGGGAGCGCGCGATCGCGAGCGTACCCAGGTTGTTCAGGAGCTCCGAGGCTGCGACGCTCTGCTCGGGGTCCGCGATCGCACCGAACCCGCGCAAGAGCCAGTCCTCCGCATCCGAGGCTCGCCCGAGCTCGTACTCCACGCGCCCCATGAGCTTGCAGGCGGCGGCCCTCTCGAGCCCGGAGTTCGCGTCGTGCTCCTCCTCACCCGGCGCCCCCCCCGGCGCAACCCCTGGCACGACCATCGGGCGCAGAGCCTCGAGGAGACGTGCCCGCGCGTCCACGACGCGACCGAGTCCCTCGAGCATGCTCGCGCTCTTCCTCAAGAGGCGGCGCCGCACGGGCCCGCCCTCCACGCCCTCGAGCACGGCGTCGTAGGTCCGGAGCGCCGGCGCGAGCTCGCCGAGTCGACCCTGGGCATCCGCCATGGCCTCTCCGACGACGGCCAGCGCCTCCGGGCGGGAGGGCGCCCCGTCCAGGAGCGCGCCGGCGATGCGGATGACGCGCTTGGGGTCGTGAGCCGAGAGTGCCAGCGCAGCGCCCGCGTGCGCGAGCGCGCCGAGCGCGTCCCGAGCAGCGAGGAGGTGCTCGACGATGGCGACCGCGCGGCGGTGGGCATCCGGCCGTCGCTCGAGGAGTCGCGCCGCGCGCGCGTGCAGCGCCGCTCCGCGCGTCGGATCGATCCCGCGCGACACTCGCTTGCGCTGGAGCTCCGACGTGAGCTCGTAGGTCGCGAGGAGCCTGGGTGGCGGAGCGCTCGCGCGCAGGACGCCGCGCTCGACGAGCGCGGCCAGCTCCAGGCGCGGAGGCTGGGCCAGCTCGAGGAGCTCGGCGACGTCCTCGGCGGTCGCGGGCTCGCCGTGTGCGGCGAGGGCATCCATGAGCTGCCGCTCGGGCGTCGCGAGCCGCTCGAGCTCGCGATCCACGGTCTCGGTCAGGGACCCGGGAACGACGTCGGACAGCGAGCGCTCGAGATCCTGCTCCCCACGCTCGAGAGCGATGCGCAGGGCCCGGGCAGCCAGCGCGGCGAACTGCGGATGTCCATCTGCCACGTCCACGACGCGCTCGGCGGCGATCTCGTCCTCGAGCAGGGAACGAACAGCCGCGCGGGTCTCCTCGCGCGTGAGGCGCTCGAGCTCCAGGTGCCGTTGAGCCGCGCCGCTCAGCGCGCCCGCCGCACTCGAGACCGACGAGACCACGAAGGCCACGGGAGCGCGTAGACGCACGCGACCCGCCGCTTCCAGGAGGGCACGGGTCGGAGCATCGGCCAGGTGCGCATCGTCGATCGAGATCAGGATCGGGCGTGAGCGCGCACACTCCGAGAGTGCCTGGAAGAGGGCCACCCGAGCCGCCCCCTCGCGTGCCGCGGGGCCCGCGCAGAGCTCGTCCAGCGCACTGCGCAGGCGCTCTCCCTCGGACCCCGGCTCGCTGGCGGAGAGCGCAGAAGCGAACGGGAGGATCGCGTCCCGGAGCGGTTGAAAGGCGTGCCCGTCGGGGTTCGGACGACCGAAGAGGAGCTCCACCCCGCGCACGGCGGCGCGTCGCGCGACTTCGTCCAGGAAACGAGTTCGTCCGGTACCCGGCTCTCCCGACACGAGCACGAGCGACGCGGGCCAGCGCCCTGCGGCGAGCTCCGTGAGCCATCGGTCGACCCACGCCAGCTCGGCCGCACGACCGGCGAACACGGGCTCGGTGTCGATGGATGCCTCGCGGACGCGGGCGGGCACCAGCGGGCGAAGATCGCGCAGGACGTGGTCCGCACTCCGGTAGCGCGTGTCCTCGTCGTCTTCGACCATCCGGTCGAGGACGGCCCGGAAGGCCTCGTCCGCAGGCTCGTCCGCCAGGGCCTCGAGGAACGACGCGCCGAGCGCGTAGAGATCCGAGGCGGGTGTCGGGGGATCCCCCGCGAGAACCGACGGCGCCGCGTAGCGGGGCGTCCCGCGCACCACGCCGGGGCGCCCGTCCCCGAGGCGGCTCGTGAGGCCGAGGTCGATGATCACGAGCTCCAGCTTGTCGGACCGACGGCGCACGAGCAGGTTTCCCGGCTTCAGATCACCGTGCACGACGCTGCGACCGCCGTGGAGGAAGCGCAGGGTCGAGCAGGCCTGCCACAGGAGAGCGGGCGCGAGCTCCGTGTCTGCTCCGTGGAGTGCATCGGAGAGGCTCTCGCCCCGCACGAGCTCGAGCGCGATCCACGACAGACCGGCGTCCTCGTCGACCCCGTAGGTCAGGACGCGCGTGAGGTGCGGATGGGCGAGGGTCTTCAGCCATTCGTACTCGCGCAGCGGAGCTTGCGTCGCGCTCTCGGCTTCGGCCACCTTGAGCACGACGCGCTCTTCCAGCGTGCGGTCGCGCGCCAGGAACACGCCCCGGTGGTCGCCCGAAGCGAGCGGCTCCAGGAGCTCGTAACGGGCGGGGAGCCGGCTCTCCGCGATGCGCTCGCGGAGAGTGTCGCACTCCACGCCCGTCTCGTTACCGGTCCGTGCCGTCTCCGATCGAGTGTCCGTCACCGGTGACGAGGATAGTGTCTGCGATCACGTTTCCGGTAATCACGGCGTCGTCTCCGAGGAGCGCGAAGCGACCGCCCGGGGCGAACATCCGGCCGACCAGCGTGTTGGCTGTGCCCGTGATCACGACGTTGTTCTCCGTCTCCGGGTCGCCATCGTCGATCGCCCAGGCCAGGAGGCCGTCGACGGCGGCGCCGAGGCTGTTCTTGGAGCCGCCCAGCTCGACGTTGCCCTCGCTGATCAGGGTCAGGGAGGCCGAGAGCGCCCCGCTCTCCACGACGATGTCGCCCGTCGAGTAGACGACGCCGCTGAGGAGAATCCCCTGGTCCGTCTCGGGACCGTGCGCTCCCTGGCGGATCACGACGTCCTGGTTGAAGAACGTCCCGTTCGCGGTCGCGAGGCCCTGGTAGTGCCCGGCGGACCCGGACGGTGCAGGCAGCGTGAAGGCCTGGGTCTCGACGACGAGCTCGCCCAGCGAGTGGCCGCTACCGCGCACCGTACTACCGCCCATGGAACGGATGCGCTCCGGAGCGACGACGTCCGAGCCGATCAGCTTGAACGCCCCGTTGGTCTGAACCTCTCCCTGCACGCTCGTGTTGCTGGTGAGGAGGAACATCGACTGAGTGCCCGTACCCGAGCTCTGCAGCACGGGGCCGTGGAAGACGAGCTTGTCGAGGCCGCCCCCGGCGTCCAGCGCTGCTTCACGAGCCGCCAGCTGCGCCGCGTCGTAGCAGTAGACCCAGCCCAGATCGATCGGGTCGCCGATCTCGTCCAGGCACTGGAGCCGGCCCACCGTGCCCAGGTACTCGCCCGGCTGAGGCCTGCTCGTCGGGTCCGCACTTCCGAAGTAGTCGAGCTCGACCCCGGCCAGCATGCCGTTCCCGTACCAGGCACCGATCTGCCCCGTGGAGACCATCACGGTGTCCTCGAAGATCAGCTTCGCCAGCGAGAGGATCTCGCGCGTCCGGGCCGGGCTCGTGACCTCGTCGTTGGGCGTGATGACGACCAGGTTCGTGCCCGCCATCCCCATCGTGCCCCGGTCCCACTCGCCCTCCGGCCCCGCGTTGGAGACCACGACCTCTTGCAGCCGGGCCGCCCGGGACTGGCCCAGGAGCAGGATCTCCTCTCCGCTGGGAGCCGTTGCAGACAGAAGGAACAGCGCGGCCAGGGGCGCGCCCGCAAGCATGGTGAGCTTCATGGGTCGACCTCAGGGGGGAGGGTAGACAGGTCCCTGACAAGGCATCGACCGCCCGGACAGCTCCTCGCTCCCCGCCTATCAATACCTTGCCAAGGGGCGAGGCAACGTGGATTCTAGCTCCGGCTCCGCGATTCGTGCACCGATCCCAGCGTCGGGAAGGCGCCGTCGCGTTCCGCGCTCTATGCTCTGCTCGTGGCGAGCTCGGACGAGGGAGGGAGCTTCCGTAGTTTCGGAGATCTGAAGCGCGCTCGAGGCGGGGACTCGAGCGACGCTGCCCGTACTCCCGAAGACGCAGCCTGGGAGCTCGTCTCGGAGGGCGACCCGGAGGGCGGGTCAGGGGATCTCGAGGAGGGCGACTGGGCGCGCGAGCGCATTGCCCGGCGTCCGGATGGGTTCGGCGGAATGGCCCACGGTCCTCCGCCCTACGCCGACGTCGACTCCGAGGAGATGCAACTCCTGGCATCGTTCCGCGTGCGGACGGTGTTCCCGGAGGACGTCGAGCAGGAGGTCGGGGCCCTGCCGGCGGACCCGCGCGCCGAGGACTTCGAGGGCCGTCTGGACCTGCGCGGGCAGGCGATCTTCACGATCGACGGCGACGACGCGATCTCGATCCGACCGCTCGACGGGGGCGAGGTCCAGGTCGGGGTCCACATCGCGGACGTGGGACACTACGTCCGGCCCGGGACGGCCCTGGACGGCGAGGCGCTGGCGCGGGGAACCAGCGTCTACCTTCCGGACCAGGTCGTCCCGATGCTGCCGGAGCCCCTGTCGAACGGCCTCTGCTCTCTGGTCCCGGAACGCGATCGGCTCGCCTACTCGGTCCTGATGACGTTCGACGCCAAGGGCCTGCGCACCGCGGCCGAGGTGCACAAGACGGTCATCCGGAGCGTCCACCGCAACACCTACCGGATCGTCCAGGAGCTCCTCGACGGGGACGACACGGCCGAGACGCGAGCGATCCGCTTCCTCGAGGAGCCCCTGAAGCGCTTTCGCGAGTGGACCTTGATCCAGCAGAAGATCCGCGACGCCAAGGGATCCCTGCGCATCCAGTCACGAGAGCGGAAGTTCGTGTTCGACGCCGCCCACGAGGTAGAGGCGATCGTGGACGGACCGCGCTACTTCTCGAACACGTTGATCGAGGAGACGGCGCTGGCGGCGAACCAGGCCGTCGGGGACCTGTTCCGGGAGCGGGGGCTGCCTACGATCTACCGGGTCCACCCCGAGAAGGACGACGAGGAGATCGAGGCCGTCACAAAGATGCTGGAGCAACACGGCATCCGTATCCCCAGGAAGGAGCGGCTGACCGGTCGCGACATCGGTCGACTAATCCGCGCGGCCCGCCGCCGTCCCAACGCGGAGGCCCTGATCGCGCGGATCATGGGGCTGGTGGAGCGGGCCTACTACGAGGTGCGTGACCACGAGGACGTCGCGACGCACTTCGGGCTCGCGCGCGAAGCGTACCTGCACTTCACGTCCCCCATCCGCCGCTATCCCGACCTCCTCGTCCATCGCTGGCTCTCTGCGATCGAGAGCCGCCGACGCGAGGCCGAGGAGGAGCTGGCCACGGATGCGCTGCTCGCGGACCTGAACGACATGGCCGCCCACTGCTCCCGGCAGGCGGAGATCGCCGAGATGGCCGAGATGGCCGTGGGCGACCTCAAGGTCTGCCAGTTCATGGAGCCGCACATCGACGAGAAGATCGACGCGAAGGTACTGCGCGTGTCCAGGGCCGGAATCGAGGTCACCCTCACGGCCTTCAACGTGTCGGGGTTCCTGCCGGCTCGCGCCATCGGGGACCGCCCGCAGCTCGAGGGCTCCAAGCTCACGCTGCGCGTCGGACGCCGCACGCTCTCGTTCAGCGAGGGCTATCCGATCCGCGTCCTCGTGAAGGACGTCGACTTCCTGCGCCTGCAGGTGATGCTGGAGCTGGCGTAGCCGCGCGGCCGACGAAGTCGGCCCCCCGTTGTGACTTGGCGCGCATCAGCGCGCGCCAAGGATGCCCTGCGGGCGGCTACGGCGCGACTCCGCGCCGGGCTCGGCCTTCGGCCTCGGAGAGGTCCTGCTCTTCGGCCGTCTGGAGACGCGGCCTAAATGTCGCCCGGCTGTGACTTGGCGGTCCTGCTCTTTGGCCGGACCTCTAGCTTCTAGCCGGCCCGCTGCGCGCCCCGCCGGATCGCTCTCAGGGGAGGAGCGTCAGCGGAACGGGGTTGCTCGTCATGTCCGCGATGCCCGGGGTCGACACGACCATGTAGGCGTGGTGGACCACGAAGCCTGCGAAGGCCGGGTCCAGGCCGGGGGGCAGGATGAGAGCCGCGCTCGCCTCGCCGTTCACGTCCAGGAGCCCCAGGAATGTCTGGAACAACGGGTCGCCGAACTTGAATGTCAACCGCATGTAGTCGTCGAGGTTCACGGGCAGGTTCATGCCCCCCACGACGACACCGGGGCTCGTCCCGGTGACCGAGCCCAGGACCCAGTAGATGCTGCCGGCGTGCGCGGCACCCGCCTCGAGGTGCATGTCCTCCGTGCCTCCCGCGACGAGCGAGACCAGGTGCCTCTCGGCCCAGAGCGGCATCGTGACCGGCGACCCGAGTCGGACCAGGCCGGTGTCCGTGCCGCCCGTGGTGTCGGCCTTGGGCAGCCCCATGATGAGCTCGGAGACCCCGTCGCCGTTGACGTCGCCGGCCACGGCGAGCTCGGCGCCCAGCTCGTCTCCCGCTGTCGCGCCGTCGAAGCGTCCGAGCAGGGCGCCGTCGAGGCCCGAGAAGACAATGACCGATCCGGCGTCCAGGGCACCGTCGTCGTCGCGCAGGGCGCCCACGGCGACGTCATCGCGGCCATCGCCGTTGACGTCCCCGAGCATCGCCACGGATCGGCCCGTTCGGTCCTCGGAAGCGCCGCCGAGGTGCGTGCGAATGATGCTCCCGTCGAAACCGCTGTAGATGCGGGCGAGGCCGGCCTTGGTGCCGTTGGTCCCGTCCTCGTCGGCGCCGCCGATCACGTCGGCGAAGGCGTCGGCGTCGACGAAGCCGCCCCCGGCCACGGAGTAGCCGAGCTGCGCGCCCGCAGCGTCGCCGTGAAAGGTGTAGAGGGTCGAGCCGTCGAACCCGGAGTAGACGCGAATGCTGCCGGCCTCGGGACCGCCGTCGTCGTCTCTCGGGGCGCCGGCGGCGAAGTCGGGCGTCCCGTCGCCGTTCACGTCCCCGACCCCCGCGACCGAGAAACCGAGCAGGTCGCCGGCAGAATCGCCGACCTTGTCGTAGGCCACGCTCCCGGTCGCGCCCGAGTAGACGATGACCCGTCCGGACGCGGCTTGGGGGATCCCCACGGCGAGGTCGGGGATCAGGTCGCCGTCGACGTCTCCGACGTCCGCGATCGACGATCCGTACAGGGCGTTCGCCGTGCTCCCCGTGTACTGCCGCAGCTCGAGGCCGGTGGCACTCGAGTAGACGAACACCCGGCCGACCGGCAGTCCGAGATTCGTGCTCTTCGGTGCGGAGATGGCCACGTCCGGGATCAGGTCGCCGTCCAGGTCCGCCGACGGGGCGATAGCCGACCCGAACCGAGCGCCGGCCTCGGCCCCGATCCACGTATCCAGTACCGCGCCGGTGTGTCCCGAGAACAGGTTGGCGAGTCCTCTCTCCGAGGGGCCGATGACCGCACGCGGAGCGCCCGCCAGGAAATCGGGGACGCCATCCCCGTTCATGTCCCCGGCTTCCGACACGGCTCCCCCGTATTGGTCGCCGGAGAGGCGGCCCTCGAGGTGGTAGACGCGCGACTGAGCGTCGGCGCACAGAGCCAGTAGGGCGGTGGTGAGCAGTCCTCGGAGCATGCCTGGGAACGGCCCTGCGAAGCCGTGGAGGGGAAGTATAGCCGAGGTTCGCGGAACCGGGGCCCTCGGCGAGGGGAAAGGCCCCACGCGGTTCAAGGCATCTACCGTTCCCGAGAAGAACTTGCCGTGGCGCGCCGGTACGACGCGATCCCGCGGTTGTAGTCGCCGATGGCCTCGAGCTCGTCGAGCTGGGCCGCCGCGAGCAACTCCTGTCGCTGGAACTTGAGCGCGAGGAACTCCGGCGTGAGCTCGCTCCGCACGGCTTCCTCCGCGAGGAGCGTCCGGAGGTTCTCCGTGGCGGCGAGGCGCAGGGCCTCGGTGGCTCCGATGAGCGAGAACGATGCCTCGAGCTCGCGCAACGCCGCCTTCACCTCGAGCACGACGTCGAGCGCGGCCTGTTCGTGCCTCAGGACCGCCTCCCGCTCCAGGAGACGACTGCGCCGCACCTCCGCGCGCGCGGCGCGGTTCCCGACCGGGAGCTCGAACGAGAGCCCGACCAGGTAGCCGATGAAATCGTCGAGCTCCTCGTTGGCCGACGCGATGGCGTCGTCTTCGCCCAGGAGAGCCACCTGTCCCAGCAGCGCGAGGTCGGGCAGCTCGAGGCTCCTGGCGACGCGCTCCCGAATGCGCTGGTCTTCGATGTCGAAGAGCGCCGCTCGGAGCTCGGGGCGGCGAAGGAGCGCATCCCGCAGGGCCTCGGCCGGACGGACCTCGAGCGCCCCGACGCGCGGCACATCGGCGGGCTCCAGCATGACCTCGGATCCCGGCGGGTAGCTCGGTGACTGCACGAACCCCTTCAGGCGATCGGACGCCAGCCGAACGTCGAGCCTCGCGCGCACCAGGTTCGCTTTCCTGCGCTCCACCGTCGCGAGAGCGTCGGAGTACTGCGCCGGCACCGTGTCGAAGTCGCGCCTCAGGCGGAGCACGCGCTCGACCTCCTTCCCTTCGTCCGCCAGCTTCTCGAGGACGCGCATGCGCTGCCAGACCTCCCACAGATCCCAGTAGGCGACCTCCGTCGAGAGGACGAGCGAGGACGTCTGGACCGCGAGGAGCTCCCGGTCGCGCTCCGCGCGGTTCAGGGCCAGCTCGATGTCGCTCTCGTTCACGCCCCTCCCGTAGCCGCGCAGGAGCGGCTGCTCGACGGACAGCGACAGGCCGCTGCGCCAGGCCGGATCCGGATCGAACGAGACCCCGGACGTCTTGCTGTCGAAGCGCTCGAGGAAGGTCGAGGCCTCGACGAGCGCACCGCTCCCGAGTCGTCGCCGCAGCCCGGCCGAGAGTCGTGACCTGCGCGAGCGGATGTTCGTGACGAAGGATCCGACGCCCGGGGCGAAGACCTGCGGCTGGTCGACTTTCTGATGCTCCGCGTCCGAGAAGAAGACCGAGTCGAAGTCGGCTGCCGCCACCTCGGCCTCGGCCTCGGCCACGCGCGGAGCGAGCCGCGCGCGCGTGAGCGCGACGTTGTGTTGCTCGAGCTCTCCGAGGGCGCGGTCGAGCGACACGGCGATCCGATCCTGTTCGCGGCCGAGGAGGTCCCCGCGAACATCCGGCTCGAGGCCCCTCCACGCGACGGGACCTCCCATCGCCTCGAGCTCGGCGGCCAGCGGCGCGAGGAGCTCGGGGACGTCCGAGGGCTCGTGCGCGAGCGGGAGGACCGATTCGTCGGACGGCCCGAGGTCCCCGACCGCGCGTTCCACCGAGGAGGTCCGGAGCTCCTCCGCCGTGGGCGCAGCCGCGGGCAGGTCCTCGTCGTGCGTCGCCGAGCGGCAGCCGGCGAGAACGAGGACGAACGCGAACAAGAGAACGCCGGCCCGCGCGAGTGCAGGCGTGCGCTCGGCTCGGGGCAGTCCGCCTAGCTTCGCCTGCAGGTCGCACAGGAGCGAGAAGAGGAGGGGGACGAGCAGCAGCGTGAAGATCGTCGACACGAGCAGCCCCCCGAGGACCACGCTCCCGAGCCCGCGGTAGAGCTCGGAACCGGACCCGGGCATGAGGACCAGCGGAGCCATGCCTCCGACCGACGTCAGCGTCCCCATGAAGATCGGCCGCACGCGGCTCTTCGTCGCCTCCGCGATCGCCTCGCGCGGAGCGAGCGCGCGATACTCACCGTCGTCCAGAGCCGCGGTGCCGCGCATGAACTGAAGCGACTGGTGCACGATCAGGATGGCGTTGTTGACGACGACACCGATCAGGATGACGAACCCGAGCATGGTCAGGACGTCGAGGTTCTGGATCGGCATGTAGGGATCGGAGAGGCTCCAGAGGAACACGGCGAAGAGCGCGGCGAAGCCACCCAGGGTCGCGAGCGGAACGCTGAACAGGATCACGGCCGGCCGCAGGAAGCTCTGGAAGAGCACGCACATCAGCAGGTACACGACGAGCAGCGCGAGCACGAGCGAGCTCGAGAGCGTCCCCGTCAGGGTTCCATCGCCCAGCATTGCGCTGCGAACGGCCTCCAGCTTGCTCGCCGATCCGGTGAAGCTCGTCTGGACGTCGGGAGGGATGACGCCCGCCGAGCGCTTCGCTTCGAGCAGGAGCGCGACCTCCTCCACGGCTTGCTCCAGGGGAATCCCCTGGGGCGTGAACTGCAGCGTCACGGATCGCTGACGCGAGACGCGGTTGATCTGCGCGGCTGCGTTCGTGCGCACGAGCTGCGCGAGCGACCCGATCGACGCGAGCTCGCCCGTCGGCGTCGCGAGCGGGGTGTCCCCCAGCGCGGCGAGCAGAGGCGGATTCCGAGAGACCAGCTTGAGGTCGATCGTCTGCCCTCCGACCTCGTACTCACCGATGATCGCTCCATCGCCCACGGCCTGGATCGCGAGCCCAAGCCCCGCCGGCGAGAGCCCCGCCTCGGACAGCCGCACGAGGTCGGGTATGACGCGCAGCTCGGGCCCCGCGATGTTGAAGTTCGCCGGATCGGGCTGCGTGGTCCCCGGCCCGTAGCGCTGCATCATCTCCATGAAGACGGCCAGCGCAGCGCCGGAGACCCGGTCGAGGTCGTCGCCCGCGAAGTTGATCTTCACGGCGGAACCGGAGCTCCCGCCGAGCTGGAACAGCGGAACCTGGAAGGCGAAGGCGAGGATGCCGGGCGCGACGTCAGACCGCGTGGCGTGGGCGAAGAGGTGACTCAGGTCGGCGACCTTCTCGGGCTCCGTCGCGATCGCGCCGTGGAACAGAACGTCCTCGAACGCGACGATGAAGTAGTTCTCGAGCGGCGTCGGGACGATCGGATCCCCGGGCGCCATGCGCATGAAGTCGAAGGTCGGAACCTCGGGCAGCTCCGCCAGAGCCCGCTCGAAGGCCTCGGGATCGTCGGCCAGGAGCCCGGCCTCCCAGTACGGCCGGATCTCCGCTTCGATCCCCGCCGACAGGGCGGAGCGCTGGTCGAGGTTGTAGCCCGGCGGCGGAATCAGCAGCCCGAACACGAGGTTGCGGTTGCCGGCGGGCAGGTAGTCCGCGGGCGGCATCAGCTTCCAAGTTCCGAAGAGCGACGCTGCGGTGAGCAGGAGCACGATCGCGACACGCACGAGAACGCTCCCCGACAACCAGTGAACGAGGCCTCCGATCAGGTTCGAGAGCGCGAACCGCCCGCGCTTCCGCCTCCCCGCGCGGGAGCTCAAGAGCCGCGCGGCGCAGGTCGGGATGACCGTCACGGAGACGACGAGGCTCAGACTGACCGCGGCGACGATCGCCAGCGCGATGTCCCGGAAGAGCTGCCCCGCCTCCTCCTCGATCATCAAGATCGGGATGAACACACAAACGGTGGTGAGCGTCGAGGCGAGGATCGCTCCGAACACCTCGCGCGTGCCGTCCACCGCCGCCTCCATGGGAGGCTTCCCCATCTCGAGGTGCCGGTAGACGTTCTCGAGGACGACGATCGCGTTGTCGACGACCATCCCGACGGCAAACGCCATCCCGGCCAGGCTCACCACGTTGACCGAGCGCCCCAGCGCGACCATCGCGACCACGGCTCCGACGATGGAGATCGGGATTGCGAGCGCGATGATCCCCGCGCTGCGCACCGACCGCAGGAAGAGAACCAGGACCAGGGTCGCGAGCGCGCCGCCGATCCAGATGTTCTGGCGGACGAGCGCGAGCGCGTCGTCGATGTAGATCGTCTGGTCGTAGACCTGCTCGACGCGCAGCTCTCCGTCGAGTCCGAGCTCCTGCGCGTGGCGCTCGAGCAGGCCGCCGGGCGCATTCAGGCGCTCGAGCTCGACCTTGATCCCGTCCATGACCTGCATGACGTTGGAGCCGACCTCGCGCTGGAAGTTGATGGCGATGACCGGTCTACCGCGCGAACGCACGAAGTTCCGGGGCTCCTTGAAGGTCTCCACGACACTCGCGATGTCGGAGAGGCGCACCGGACCTGCCGGCGTCTCCGCCACGACCGTCTCCTCGACGTCGCGGACGTTGGCGTACTGAGAGACGAGCCGCAGCCGAACGTCCGACTTGGCCTCGGGCACCTTCCCCGCCGAGCGGTTCTGGTTCGTGCGCTGGATCGCGGAGACCATGTCCTCGATCGCGATGCCTCGCTGCGCGAGCATCTGGGGATCGAAGCGGATCTGCACCTCGCGCTCGCGCCCCCCGAGCGCGTTGACCTCGCTCATGCCCTCGATGCGCTCGAGGATCGGGACGACGCGGTCCTGGACGAAGTCCAGGAGGTCGCGGATGTCGAGGTCGGGGTCCGTCGTCTGGAGCACGACCCACGCGATGAAGTCGCGGTTGTCCGGGTCCGACGCTTCGATGACCGGCTCGTCCGCCCCCTCCGGGTAATCCGGGACCTGGCGCAGCTTGTCCGAGACCTCGCGCAGAGCCTCGGCCTTCGGCGTCCCGACGTTGAACTCGAGCCGGAGCGTGCCCGTCCCCTGCTGGCTGGAGCTCGTCAGCGCGCGCAGGTTCGAGAGCCCGAGCAGCTTGTCCTCCTGCTCGTCGACGATCTCCTGTTCGATCTCGCGCGGGCTCGCGCCCTCCCAGAAGGTCGAGACCGAGACGATCGTGTCCTCGACGTTCGGCGTGAGCTGGATCGGAATCCGTTGCAGCGCCACGAGCCCGGCCAGGAGCACGAGCAGCACGCCGACCGCGACGGTCACCGGCTGGCGGACGGAGGTCTCGATCACCGCGACGGCTCCGGCATGGGATCGGACGACTCGATGGGCGCGATCGGCGCCATCGGCCACAGGCGCTCGTTGCCCTCCACGACGACGAGCATCTCGGGCGCGAGGACAGGGCTCTCGACGACGACCCTCCCCGCGACGGAGAAGAGCACGTGGACGGGTACCAGGAGCGCGCGCGGAAGCTCGCCCTCGGGACCGGGCAGCGCGGCGTAGAGGTAGGTCCCCGCTTCGTTGCGCAGGATCGCGTCGGGCGAGACCAGGAGGCGTTCCGCGGGGTTCCCGGTCGGAACCCACGCCGACACCGACATGCCCTGCGCTACCGGTGCTCGGCGCGGAAGGGGCACGACCAGCGGGAAGGTTCGCGCGCGCGCGTCGACGACGGAGAGCGTGCGGAACTCCGAGGCCCGGAAGGTCTCACCCGTCGCATCGACCACGACCTCGATCGCCAGGGCTCCCCCGGAGGTCGCGACAGGCCCGAAGAAGCGCTGCGGCACGAGGAGCCAGGCCTCGAGCTCGTCCGTTGCGAGGAGCTCGCACACCTCGCCGCCGGCCTCGAGCCACTGGCCGACCTCCGTCGTGCGCAGGACCACCTCGCCGTCGAACGGCGCCCGGATGTCGCAGTCGGAGATGCGATCGAGCAGCACCGCGGCGCGCGCCTCCCCGACCGCCACCTCCAGCGTGGCCTGGTCGCGCCGCGCGATGGCGACGGCCCGGTCGGACTCCGCATCGTCCAGCTCCTTGGAGTTCGCCGCGCGTCTCTCGACGAGCCCGTGCAGGATCGCGAGATCGCGCTCCGCCCGTTCGGCGTCCGCCTCGCGTTCGCGCAGGACGGCCCGGCTCTGATCGACGCCCGCGCGTACTTCCAAGAGCAGGAGCTCGAGGCGGGCGGAATCGACCCGGCACAGGAGATCGCCCGTCGAGACGGACTGGCCTTCAAGGACACTCAACTCGACGACACGCCCCGGCTCCTCGGCGGCGATGCGCGAGCGGCGGACCGTCCGCACCTCGCCCGTGACCTTGCGGCGCTCTCCGACCGTCTCGACGCGGACCGGCTCCACCCGGACCGCGCTCGGCGGTCCCTGGGCGCCGGTCGGGGGAACGAGCAACACGATACCTGCCGCCAGGCTCGCGGCCCTTGTTCGCAGACTCATCGGCTTCCTTCCATACGGTCGGGGTCCCCCATCGGGGCTTCGTGCGACGCGGGGGCACCCTCCCCCGCGGCAATCGGGTTCTTTTTCGGGCCGTCCGCGGCCAGCGCACGCCCGACGACGGCCTCGGAGACGCGCAGGCCGCGCAGCGAGAACGTCGCGATGTGGTCCGCGATCTCGCGCGACGTGCCGGACTCGGAGAGCGACAGCCCCGCGCTGCGCTCGACGATCGGGCGCAAGAGGAGGTAGTGCAGGGCCTGGCCGAGCACGCTGCGCGCGTCGAGCTCGAGCTCTTGCCGGTCCGCTCCGGGCCGGAGCACGGCGATGACACCGGCCAGCGCTTCCACGTTGGGGCGCGTGAAGCTCACGACCACGTCCTCGAGAGCGTCGCTCGGGTCCATCGCCTCGTGCAGCATCAGCCGCGCGCACGCGGAGAGCTCGGAGCGCGCCCGCATCATCACGAAGAGCCCGCGCACGAAGAGGACGAGGGCCTTCGCCGCGGCGTCCACCGTCGAGGGGCGCGGCTCCAGCGCGGCCCAGACCTCCATTGACTCGCGCCGCTGCATCGCGCGTCGCACCGTCTCCAGGTAGAGCTCGCGCTTGCTCCCGAAGTGGTACTTGACCGCCGAGAGGTTCACGCCGGCGCGGGCCACCAGCTCGCGCATCCCGACGGCAGCGTAGCCGTGGGCTGCGAAGAGCTCCTCGGCGGCGTCCAGGAGGGCGTCGCGGGTGGGGCTCCCGTCGCCGGCGACGGCATGGGGGGCGCGGCTCTCCATGGGCCCGGGATCCTAGCGACCTCTCGGTCAAACGTATGTTTGACCTGGGTTTCGCTCCCGCGCGCCCGCCAGGTCGGGCGCAGGAAGGGGGATTCAGCCCCCCCGCCGGGCTAGGCTCCCGGCATGCGAGGGAGACGCAGGAGCCGGGCGCGCAGCGCGCTGGCCTTCCTTCATTACGTCCGGAGGCCGCTGCTCTCGATCCTGCCCCAGGTCGTCCTCCTCGCGATCCTGCTCGTCGGCGGTGCGGTTGCCTTCCACACCCTCTACGACCCGGCGCTGACCGAGACCGGAGAGCGGCTGGGTCTCGTGCGCTCGCTCTACCTGACCTGGGCCCTGGTGTTCATGGAGCACCTCCTGCCCTTCCCCGAGCACTGGCTCCTGCGAGCGTTCTACTTCCTGGTGCCGATCGTCGGGCTGGTAGTCGTCCTCGACGGTATCATCCGCATGAGCTACTACCTGCTCCGGCGCGACGCGGCGAGCCCGGAGTGGACGCTTGCCATGACGAAGACCTATCGGGACCACGTCATCTTGATGGGACTCGGCAAGGTCGGACTGCGGGTCCTGGAGGAGTTGCTGCGCCTGGACGAGCTCGTCGTCGTGCTCGAGAACGACGCGAGCTGCGAGAACCTCGACATCGCGCGGTCGAGGGGAATCCCGGTCGTGGTCGGGAACGGGCGCACGCCCGGTGTCCTCGAGAACCTCGGTGTCGATCGCGCGAAGTCGCTGATCTGCGCGACGGACGACGACCTCGCGAACCTCGAGGTCGCGCTCGACGCGCGGAAGATCCGCCCCGACATCCGCATCGTGCTGCGCATGTTCGACAAGGAGCTCGCGCAGAAGATCAAGGAGTCGATGGACATCCACCTCGCGCTCAGCACGGCGCAGATCGCAGCTCCCCTGCTCGCGACCTCCGCTTCCGACCGCTCCATCGAGAGCTCGTTCTACGTCGGCTCCCGCCTCCTGGTCGTCTCCCGTATCGAGGTGGCGGCGGGATCGCGGCTCGCAGCGATGAGCATCGGCGAGCTCGAGGAGGCGGTCTCCGTTCACGTCCTGGAGCACGAGCGCAACTCCCGGGAGAACTACGACCCCTCCCCGTCTCTGGCGCTGACCGGCGGCGATCGGCTCGCCGTCCAGACCGAGCCCCACGTCCTGGACGAGGTGCACCTCCTGAACGAACGCGTCGGCATCGCCGGCCAGCCGGGACCTCGTCCCGCGACCCGAACCGAGGCCACGACCGGCCCATGATCTCCCTCACGCTCCTCTTCGCCGCTTCCGCGCTCGCTCCGACCCGGGGGGAGCTCGAGGTCACGCCGGAGACCATCGCCTCGGTGATCGCCGAGGCCGTCCCCGTGGTGGAGCAGGAGCTCGGCTTGCGGTTCACCGAAGGCGGCGGCCAGGCGCGGATCGCCGACCGCTCCGAGGTCGAGCGCGTCTTGCGCGAGGAGAACGTCCCGCTCATGCGCGTCCAGTTCGGGGAGGATGCCGCAGTCGTGCAGGCACGCGCCTTCGCGGCGCTCATCGCTCCATCGGTGCTCGCGAAGTTCGCCTTCGCCGAGAACGAGATCCTCGTGGTGCCCGAAGCGTTCGCACGTGTTGCGGAGATCCTCGGACGTCCCGACCTGAGATCGATCGGGGTTCTGCGGGGCGTCCTCGTGCACGAGCTGGTGCACGCGGCCGACCAGCAACTGCACGGAATCCGCGCCACCTACCTGTCGCTCCTGGACGCGGACTCGATGCTGGCCTTCAACGCGGTCGTGGAAGGCCACGCGCAGTACGTGGCCCGCCGCGTCTGCGAGCGGCTCGGCTGGTCCGAGGGCTTCGAGGTCTTCAGCGAGTGCACGGCGACTGAGGTCGGGCGCGAGTCGGAGCTCAGCGAGGGTGAGATCCTGGTGGCGCGCATCCAGAGCGCGAGCCTCGTCTCGGCCTACACGGACGGCGAGCGGTTCATGACGACGATCGCGCGCGAAGGCGGCCCGGAGGCGGTGGCTCGAGCCTTTGCGGAGCCGCCTGCGGAGATGGCCGTGATCCACCGCCCGGAGTGGTTCCTCGATCCCGCCTCCCGACCCGCGGCCACCGTGGACCTCGAGACGGGCCTCGACGTCTTCGCGCAACGGCACGCGAAGGAGGGCTGGGCGGAACGGCGCCTCTCGGTGGATACCGCGCAGCTCCGCGCGGTTTTCTCCCTGCTCTCCGGCGAGGTCGTCGAGCGCATCGTCAAGGGCCTGCTCCAGAATCGCATCGTCGTGCTCTCGCCCGAGATCAACCCGGCGGGCTCGTACGTCACGATGGCGCTCTACCAGTGGTCGACGGAGCTCGAGGCGCGCTTCTTCCAGGAAGCGATCGAGCGCCTCCAGCACATCAAGGACGAGGCCATGAGCGAAGGGCCCGTCCGGATCGTGGAAGCCACCTACGAGAAGCTCGACGACGGCGACCTCTTCGGCTTCGTCACCGAGAAGAAGGTCGCGGTCTACGGTTCGGAGGTCCGGGCGTTCTCGGTCATCGCCACGGCGGGCGACCTGTCGATCGAGCTGCTCTTCAACGGCGAGCCCTTAGAGCGCGACGGCCTCCACGGCAGGCTCCGGGACGTCCTGCGCGCCGTGCGCCGGCACGACACGGAGCTCCTTCCTCCGCCGGTACCCTCCGAGGCAGGCACCGAGCGCTGACCTCGGCTCACTTCCGCGCCTCGCGCCGGGCGCGGGAAGCGAGAGCTTCGCGCGCGCCGTCGTCGAGCAGCTCGTCGAGCTTGGCGAACAGCGCAGCGTCGTCCGACCTCGGATAGCCCGCCAGCCGCTCCTCGTAGGCGGGGAGCCGGTAGAGGAAGTCGCCCACGGCTTCCGCGCCGCCACCTCGACCGTTCTTGCCGTAGCCGCCCTCGTCCAGGAGGTGTGCGTTGAGCTCCTGCTCGAACTGGCCCGCCATGGGGAGCGCCAGATAGGGCTTGCCGAGCTGCAACGACTCCGTGATCAGCGTGAACCCCGCCGTCGCCACGACCGCCTTCGCCGTGCGCAGGTGCTCGAGGAAACCCGCGCGGCTCTTCCGCTCGAAGGCGAGGTTTCCGTCGGTCTCCGCGCGGTCGTAGCCGTAGACGACGAACCGCTCTCGCTCGAAGCCGCGCAGCAGATCCAGGAACGAGTCGAAGGCCTGGGTGAAGTAGACCAGCACGTGCTCGCCCCGCTCCGGCGCGAGCTCGCGCACCTCCCGACGCAGGATCGGCGGGAAGAGAAACGTGCGCTCGTTCTTCACCTCGCCGAAGAAGAAGGTCGTGACGAGCGAGACGTCCGGCCGCGGGACCATGGCGCGGATCACCGTCTCCGTCACGAGCGCGTCCTTCGCGAGATGGGCCGGCTTCGGATAGGCCATGTAGCGCATCCGGTGCTGGTTGTCGATCGAGACGAGCGGCAGATCGTAGTGGTCGGCCAGGTACGCCGTCATCGGCTCGAAGTCGGTCAGCACCGCGTGCGGGCGGAACTCGCGAAAGCACTGTGCTCGCACCTCCTTGAGGCGCCGGATCCCGTCCGAGAGCCGCGAGAGGTTCTCGGTGAACGTCTTCACGACCGAGACGCGGTTCTCGGAGGTGGCGATGTGCAGCCCCTCGGTCTCGACCACGTCGAAGTCCGGCGAGAGGTTTGCGTAGCCCTGGTCGTAGCTGACCACCTTGATCTCGTGACCGCTCGCGAGCAGGTGCTCGAGCACGACACGGGCGCGTGACGAGTGCCCGGAACCTTCCCCCGAGACTCCGTAGACGATGCGAACCACGACCAAAACACTAGAATCCTCCGCGCCCCGAGAAAACACCGGGAGCCCCACCAGAGGAGTCCATGAAGATCCGCGCAGCCGTTCTCGAGTCGTTCGGAGAGCCCCTCGTCGTCCAGGACCTCGACCTCGCCCCGCCGAGGAAGGGCGAAGTGCTGGTTCGGCTTCACGCCTGCGGCGTCTGTCATACGGACCTGTACACGGCGAGTGGCGTGGACCCGTCGGGCTACTCCCCCACCGTGCTGGGTCACGAGGGCGCCGGCGTCGTGGAGGAGGTCGGCCCCGGCGTGACCTCGCTCGCCGTCGGCGACCATGTGGTGACGCTCTTCTCGCCCGAGTGCGGCGAGTGCGCCCACTGCACGAGCGGCAAGACGAACATCTGCACGGCGATCCGCGAACAGCAGGGCAGCGGCTTCCTGCCCGACGGGACGGCGCGGCTGTCGCGGGACGGAGAGCCGATCCGCCACTTCATGGGGTGCAGCACGTTCGCCGAGGCGACCGTGATGCCGGAGGTGGCCCTGGCGAAGATCGATCCCGCCTGCGGGCTCGACAAGGCTTGCCTCCTGGCCTGCGGCGCGACCACGGGCCTCGCGGCCGCGATGTGGAAGGCCGAGGTGGCACCCGGCTCGACGGTCGCGGTGTTCGGCGCGGGCATGGTCGGCCTGGGCGCCGTCGCCGGGTCGAAGCTCCGCGGTGCGTCGCGCATCGTCTCGGTCGATCTGTCCCCGGATCGCCTCGAGCTCGCCCGGCAGCACGGCGCGAACGACACGCTCGTCGCGAGCGACGAATCGGTCAGAGAGCTGCTCGACATGACCGATGGACTGGGCTTCGACTACACGTTCGAGGCGACCGGCCTCGTCGGCGTCATGGGCCAGGCCGTCGAGACCGCACGCTTCGGCTGGGGGCTCTGCACCCTGCTCGGTGTGGCGGGCAAGGGCGAGACGCTCGAAATCGTGCCGCGTCTCCTGATCACGGGTCGCACGGTCCAGGGCGGGAGCTTCGGCGGCGCGAAGGGACGCACGCACGTGCCGCAGCTCGTCGACCTCTACCTCCAGGGCAAGATCGACCTCGACGGTTTCGTCAGCCACCGCATGCCGCTCGACGACGTGAACCGGGCGTTCGAGCTCATGGAAGCGCAGGACGGCATCCGCTCGGTCCTCGAGCTCGTCTGAGGGAGAGCGCCTTGATCGTCGAGAAGACCATGAGCTCGGGCTGGCTCTCCAACACCTGGCTCGTCGCGGACGAGCCAGGAGGGAAGGCCGTGCTGGTCGACACCGGCGGTCCTACCGGGCCGATCCTGGCGCGCATCGCCGAGCTCTCGCTCGACCTCACGCACGTCCTGTGCACCCACCACCACGTCGATCACGTCACGCACAACGCGGAGTACAGGCAGGAGTTCGGCTGCCCCGTCTGCGGTGGGAAGCGCGAGCGGGACCTGTTCGGAGACCTCGACGTCGAGCTCGTGGACGGCGACGAGATCCGGACCGGAGACCTCCACGTGCGCGCGCTCGAGATCCCCGGCCACACGCTGGGCCAGCTCGGGTTCGTCGTGAACGACGAGCGCGTGTTCACCGGCGACACCCTCTTCCGCGGTTCGGTCGGCGGGACCCGCGCCACCGGACACACGACCTTCGAGGACCTCCACCACTCGATCATGGAGGTCCTGATGAAGCTCCCCCCCGACATGGCGGTCCACCCCGGCCACGTCGATCCGACCACCGTCGGCCGCGAGTGGGAGGAGAACCCCTTCGTGCGGGTGTGGCGCGGTCTCGACTCGCCCGCGGAAGCGCCCTGCACCGCCTTCGGGAAAGAGGCGACGCTGCTCCTCCGTGCCGCCGACTACGACGGCGGCACGAAGTGCTGGGTCCGTTTCCCCGACGGAAACGTGCTCGACGTCGTTCCCGGTTCCCAGGTGACGGAACGCTAGCAAACCCGTTCGTGCCCGCGCCCGTGCCCGAATCACCGGACCCCTCCTACAACCCGAATCGCCGATCCAGCTCGGCGAGTGTTCCACTCTCCGCGAACACCCGCAGCGCCCGATCGAGGTCGCGCAGGAGCTCGCCCCGTTCCGGAGCGACCGCGAGGGCGTAGGACTCCGAGCCGAGGTCCTGCGGCAGGACGCGCAGCTTCCCCGCGGAACTCGCGGCCAGCGCCCGTGCGTTCGGCCCGTCCATCACGGCGGCATCGACGCCCCCGGCGACGAGGAGGTCGGCGCTCTTCGGGCCGAAGACGCCGTGCGAGTTGAAGAGTCGCGAGCGAACGGCGCTCTCCGACGTCGTGCCCGCGCCGGCACCGACGCGTCGGCCGACCAGGTCCGCCAGGATCGCGGGCTCTCCCTCTCCCGTCCGCACGAGCACGGCGAGCGCAGTCTCGTAGTAGGGCACCGTGAACCCGACGCGGCGCGCGCGCTCCTCGGTGACGCCGAGTGTGGCGCAGACCACGTCCACCCCTCCCGCCGCGCACCGATCGAGGAGCTCGGGGAACGGCATCCGCCGCCAGTGGAGCTCGCGACCGACGAGCTCCGCCACGCGAGTCATCATCTCGACGTCCCTGCCGGCGGGCCGTCCCTCGTCGTCCACGTAGGCGAACGGCGGGTTCTCGAGGTCCGAGGCGACCACGATCGGTCCGGTGGGAGCGGGCGAGCCGGGCTCGTCGCGCCCGGCGGACGCGCAGGCGGACAGGAGCGGAAGGAGCAGGAGCGCGACCCGGACCCACCACTCGCGCTCGTTCGTCATGGCCGCAGCATAGCCCCGGTATATTGCCGAGGTGAGCGGGAAGCACGACAACGTCGGAGCGAGGAACGACGACTTCGCCCGCTACGACCGCGTCGACAAGCGTCAGTCCTACCGCCTGACGGAGTCCGCGGACGACGTCTTCGACGAAGACTACGAGATCCGGACCTGCGACATCGCTCCCGTGCTCGCCGGCGGGGACCGGGAGCGCGAGGCCTTCGCCGGTGAGCTCGGCGCAGCACTGGAAGAGATCGGCTTCGCCATCCTGGTCGGGCACGGTGTCTCCCCCGAGCTCCACGAAGAGGTCGAGCGGGTCGTCGAGGACCTGTTCACGCGACACTCCCTCGACGAGAAGCTCGCCTTCCGCGCCCGGCGTCACGGAGCCGTCAACCAGGGCTACTTCCCGATCGAGGAGACGACCGACATCCATCCCGACCTGGTCGAGGGCTGGGTCCTGTGCCGGCGGGCCTTCGACCTCGACGGCACCGGCGCGGTCCCGCTCGCGGACTTCTGGCCCGCCCCCGAGTACGAGCGTGCGCTGCGTGCGCTGCTCTCCGCCCAGGAGCCCCTGATCCTGCCGATCATGCAGAGCGTGCTCACCTACCTCGGGTGCGCTCCCCACCTCTACGACGAGCGCCTGCGCGCGACGAACGTGGCGCTGCGACTGAACTACTACCCGCCGATCACTCCGGAGCTGGGTGCGGACGGTGCGGGTCGCCTCCTGGGACACGAGGACACGGATCTCTTCACGCTGCTCCCGGCACCGCGCAGCGAGGGCCTGCAGGTGCTCGACCGCCGGACCTTCCGCTGGATCCGGCTCGACGCTCCGCGCGGCGCCATCGTCCTGAACACGGGCGACTACATGCAGCGCATCACGAACGACCGGCTGCCGTCGACGACGCACCGCGTGAGCCGGCCGCGCGACCCGGCGCTGGCCGGCCGCCCCCGCGTCTCGTTCCCGATGAACGTCTACCTCGGGGAGGACGAGTGGCTCGAGGTCCTGCCCGGCCTGGGCCCTGCGCGCTACGCCCCGATCCGCGCCGAGGCGTTCCACACGCAGACGACGGCCAAGTACTACGGCGACGACTACGCGCTCCCCGAGTGAGGGCGCCGCTCACTCCCTCAAGCGGAACCGCTGGATCTTCCCCGTGGCGGTCCTGGGGAGCTCGTCGACGAACTCGATCCAGCGCGGGCGCTTGTAGTCCGCGGCGTGCTCGCGGCAGTGCGCCACGAGCCGTGCCGCGAGCGCGTCGTCCGCGCTCACACCGTCCTTCGCCACGACGAACGCCAGGGGCTTCGTGAGGCCGCGCTCGTCCTCGCTCCCGACGACCGCGCATTCGAGCACGGACGCGTGCGCCAGGAGCGCGCTCTCGACCTCGACCGGCGACACCCAGATGCCGCCGACCTTCAACATGTCGTC
>JAJDET010000195.1 GCA_029259655.1 Planctomycetota bacterium | reverse complement strand
GGCGCAGGTGCGCTCGCCGACCTGGAGGTCGAGCTCGCCGATCAGTTCGTCGAGCCGGCGCTTGGCGAGTTCGGACATGCCGCCGAACCGCTGCTCCTGGATCTTCCACGCGACCCGACGCCAGAGCCACTCGCGGTGCTTCACGCGCGGCGGTTTGCCGAAGGTCTTCTCGTAGCGGGCCACGAGGTCGGGCACGTCCATCCGCCGGAGCTCCCGGATCTCGTCGGTGATCGCTCGGGCCCCCATCAGTACGGCACCTCCCCCGCGCGCAGCATTCGCTCGATCTCGGCGCAGGTAGGACAGGCGGCACCGCCGGGTTGAGGACCGTGGAGCGGGCAGCAGTTCGTGCACTTCGTGGACTCGGACATCAGGCAACCTCCTCGGCGGGCGCGGCCCGATTGCCGTCAACCGCCTGGTCACACAGAGCCTCGGGCTCCGCGCCCCCATCCAGGGCTTTCTTCCGAATCGAGAGCCGGCGGAGGCCCAAGGCGAGCAGGCCCCCGAGCTCGGCCAGGCGCTCCTTCGGCGACATCGCGCCCACGTCGCGCCCGGGGCGCGTATTCGCCCAGCCGCCCGCGACCGCGGGAGATGTCCCCACACGGCGCGGCACGGGGCGATTGTCGACGGACCTCACGGCCGGACCTCCCCGAGTCCGAGGGCCTCGAAGACCTGCGACTCGATCCGGCGGCGAGCCCGATCGCCGATTGGCCGAAAGTAGGGGTGGTCGCGCCCCGAACGATCCCGCCGTGCGGGGTACGAGAGCGTCAGCTCACCTGCGCGCGTCCGGCGCAGCGTCACACCGTCGATCTCGAACTCGCCTAGCCGGAACGCGACGAAGCCGAACAAACCGCGCTCGGCGTCGGCCTTCGACGCAAGAGTGAGGCGGACTCTCGAGGGCTCGGCCATCATCGCCCGTCCTCCATCCCAACCTCGTGCTGCTCGACGTCGCTGACAATCGGGGGATGACAGCGAGGGCAAAACCACTCGCGTCCATCACGGCGACGCCACCAAATCGACGAGCCGCACGCGTAGCAGCAACCCCTGGGTTGTGCCCCGGGGCTCTCGAGCGCCGTGTTGAGTTCCGTCAGCTGCCGGGGATCGATCACCCACGTCTGGGCGAACGGATTCCCCTTGCCGCGTGCAGGCTCGGATGTGTCCGCGACCTCGTCCCTCAGCACCGCGAGAACGTCCGCCTTGCGCTTGATCAAGGCCCGGGCAGTCGGCTCGGTACCTTTTGGACCTCGGATTACGAGCCGGTGCACCTCGGCACGGACGGCAATCCCCTGCGAGCGCGCCGTCTGAACGAGATCCGCAGCTGACGCCGTCGCGGTCACACCGACACCTCGAAAAAGCCATCCGTTCCCGTCCCGAGAGGCGGGTCTTGCTCCCCCCCCGTTTCGTGAACAACGGGAACATCGGGAACGGAACCAGCCCCGGCCGCGCCCCCGTTCCCGTTCCTCTCCGGTCTGTTCCCTTTCGCGGTGTCTGTATCGGGAACACCCGCGGGCTTCGCATCACCTCTCTCGGCATCGCTAGGGCAGTCTGTTCCCGTTGTTCCCGTTGTTCCCGTTCCTGGCAGGAGAGAGGTCGACCGAAGGTGAAGAGTAGGGGTGGGCCTGCCTGCGACGCGGACGGTCTTGGTATTCCGGTCCCCGTCGCAACTCGCGAGCATCCCCGTCTCGGCCAGTTGCTTCCACACCTGCCGCTCACTCAGATCGATCCGCGAAGGCGACTCCTGGGCCATCTCCTGCGCCGCCTTGTACGCGGCACGAGGAATGAGGTAGATCGACTCGGCACCCGCATCGATCCATCCAATACATGGGCCGCCCGGTCGCCACTCGACGCGCTCGCCGCCGGGCTCGGACGTCGACGACGAGCGCCTCCAGCCAACCACCCGAGCGGTCGCGCCGTCTTCCTGCCGGTCGATGGTCTTTGGCAGATCCCGGTCTCCTCGATCGGCAAGGTGGGCTCTTCCCGCCTGGAGCGCGGCACCCACCAACTCGAGGAACACGCGCGACGGGTCCGCATCCCCTTGGAAGATTGCCTGACGCTCCAGGGCCTTCACGATGGCGACACGGCCTCGCTCGTCGAGCGTCGCTCGCTTCTGTTCGTCGATTGCTCCTGCGTCGATGGCAAACTCGAGCAGGACCCTCAAACTGAACAGGTGCTCGGCCCCCATCGTCGCCGTGCGGGCATGGGCGGTGAGGCCGATGAGCACTTGACGCTCTTCTTCGACGGCTCGCTCACGCGTCTCGTGATACTGCGTGAGCCGCGGGGCGAGCCAGGTGACGAACGCCGCCATCGCCGAGGCGTATAGGAGAGCATCCGCCTGGCACGGCGACAGTCGCGTGAAGTCCACGTCGCCTGCGCCGACTACCTCGATCAGCATCCGGGCACGGCAAGACTGGCTGCCCGGAACGTCCTCACCGGTTGAGATCACGCCGCCTCGTGGCTGTCGTGTGGGACGCAACGCGCCCTCTCGGGTCAATCGACCGCGGCCCGACTGATTCGCCTGCGCCCGGAAGACACGGTCGGCCTTCTGATGCAGTTCACGTACGTCCCACTTCGACCCGCCCGGCTTGAAGTCGTCGATGACGAGGATCGCGTCTTTTGTGAGGAACGCTTGCTCCTCGAGCGCGTTGGCCGTGCTCGACCAGGTCCCCGGGAGCCGCGCCGCGTCCATCGACGCACCGAAGTGCCGCTGCATCAGGGCCGCGAGCTCGGTCTTGCCCCCTCCCGTGATTCCGGCGAGATGCACCGCGCTGCGAAAGGGCTGGACCACTACCCCCCACGTAAACGTGAACAACGGGAACACCACATCGTCGGGAGCGAGACCGTCGAGCACGCGAAGGCTGGCTTTGATCGCGTCGAGGCGTTCTTTCCCCTGGGGCGGCGCGGGGAGTTCGAATCTCTCGAGGCTTCCGGCGAGTTCCACCTCCAGTCCCTCGACGATCCCGCGCTCGCCAAGGCCTCCGGCTGCGTGCAGATACACGTGGCCGTCCGAGGTTTGGATCCAGCCGATGTGTTGATAGACAACGCGCTCGGCGATCTCGGATGACAGTAGTTGAATCGCCTCGCGCAGCTGGTCCTTCTTGCCCATGCCTGCCGCCACGATCGCGCGTGGCCCGAGATTCGCCGTCCAGACCATCGACGGGAAGGCACCGACCGGAACGCGAACGGTTCGATCGCATCCCCCGACCGCGCACAGGATCTCCAGGAACGCCGTCGTTTCGACACCGTCGTTCACGACGACCTCCGCCACGATCCGGCCCGAGAAGTTCGCCAACTCCACCGGAGATGCGCCGCCCTCCCTCTCCGGCTTGTTGTAGATCGTCCGTCCGTCCTCGGTCACTTCGTACTTCTGACTTCGACTCGAGGCGTCGTTTGGCTGTCGCAGCTCGCTTGTTGCGAGCGCGAGAAGGTCGTCGCAAGCGTGTCCTTTCGCTAGATAGTCATCGAGGCCGACCTTCACTCCGCCCTCCTCCGAGGGCAGGTAGATCACGTGCACGATCGCCTTGCGCGACTCCAGGAACGCCTTCAGTCGCACGAGGGCCGAGTGCACGGCCGACTTCGTCATCACGTCCGAGTCGAAGACGATGAAGACATCTCGCTTCTCGAGAGCGATCACCTCCCAGTCCGGTAGTGCCGTCTTCCCACCGAGCCCGTTCGTTCCGCGCCAGTTCCAGACCCCGAGGAGCGCGATGCAGCACAGGCCGATTGACACAGCCGAGTCGGCCTTCTTGGCGCCTTCGGTTATGAACAACGGAACCGAGGGATCACCGACGCGTTCGCGGGCAGCCGGCGGAACGTCGAGCACCATCCGAGAACCGCCGGGCGTCTCGTACTTGATCGCCTTGCCGTTCTTGATGCGCGGCTCGTCGGGGCGAATCTGATAGGTGGCAATCTCGCCGTGGACGTCCCGCACGGGAATCAGGAGCGCGGGAACGCGGCACTGAGGAACTCCGAAGCCGAATCCCCTTAGTTCGGCCTTGACCGACACTGACCGGTACCCCCGAGCAGATCTGACATCGGAGTCGATCGCCGACGCCTCGAGGATCTTCTCGTGCCGCGGAAGCAGATCGCCATCTCCCCCGCTCACAGCACGTCGCTCCCTTGCAGTTGAGCCTGGATCTGTGGGCAGGTGCGCAACTCACCCGCCCTGCCGCCGCTTGACCACGTTGTTCGACGGTCGTCGATGAACCGAGCGGAGAACCACGCGCCGCGGTTCCCTTGCGTGCAACTCGGTCGGTCGGTCTCCTGGGACGCCCGGAGGTGGTTCACCCAACCCTGAACCGTGCCGCCGAAACACGGACCGTAGATGACGCCAAACGGATCCCAATGGGGAACTGCGGGCCGCGGTAAGTCGAAATCGAATTGAGGAACGTCGAGGATCATGGATGCCTCCTTGGTGTTGTGGTTGCGGATCGCGCCGCGGCTCGAAGCCGCGACAGAACCAATCAACTGCCCCGAGAGCATCACGCTCCCGAACTCGGCTCAGGGGTTGCCACCGTCTCAAGCACATCCCGTGCTGACAGTGGTCCCGTCCGAGTGGAACTCATCCCGAGTCCTCGTGCAGAAGTCGCCCGTAGGAGACCGCGCACGTTGCGACTCGTCCCGAGTCGTCGTGCTGGCCTTTGCCTACTAGACGCTTGCGCTACGTTTCGTTGTCAATTCCGCCTTCGGCGGATGCGGCGAGCGCGGAGCCGCCTCGGCGTTCACGCTCAATCGTCGATTGTTGGTGATGGCTGCGGGGCATGTCAATACCCTGCATCCAACTCGACGGCCGCACGAAGTCGATCTCGCCCACAACGCGCGTAGACCATCGTCGACGCGACCGAGCGGTGGTGGAGGGCGGCTCGGACCAGTTCGATGTCCCCGGTCTGGCGGTACAGACGGTCTCCGAGGGTGTGCCGGAGGACGTGAGTGCCCCTCACGCGCCCGATTCCTGCCTCATGCAGGAGTCCGCGAAACCGTCGGCTCGCGTGCCGCGGCGTCAGCCGCTGATCCGAGCGACCGCAGAAGAGCGGCCCGCTGAGCCGGTCGCCGATCCAGCCCCGAAGTTCC